>NZ_JBGCCA010000008.1:0-213825 GCF_041261265.1 Streptacidiphilus sp. MAP12-33 | reverse complement strand
GCGGGCGCGCGCGCACCCGCCCCCCCCCCCCCCGGGGGCGGGGGGCCCCGCCCCCCCCCCCCCCCCCCCGGGGGGGGGGTGGCCGCCCCGCCCCCCCCGCCCCTGGACAGGTGCAACCGGGCCTTAGCCGGCCACCATCTCCTCCGTCAGGCTCTGCTCGGTGTTCGGCAGGCCCAGTTCCGTCGCGCGCTTGTCCGCCATCGCCAGCAGGCGACGGATGCGGCCCGCGACCGCGTCCTTCGTCAGCGGCGGGTCGGCCAGGCTGCCGAGCTCCTCCAGGGAGGCCTGCTTGTGCTCTATCCGCAGACGCCCCGCCGCGGCCAAGTGCTCGGGCACCTCGTCGCCGAGGATCTCCAGGGCCCGCTGCACCCGCGCACCCGCGGCCACCGCCGCCCGCGCGGAGCGGCGCAGGTTCGCGTCGTCGAAGTTGGCGAGCCGGTTCGCCGTCGCCCGGACCTCGCGGCGCATCCGCCGCTCCTCCCAGGCCAGCACCGACTCGTGCGCCCCCAGGCGCGTCAACAGCGCGCCGATCGCGTCACCGTCGCGGATGACGACGCGGTCCACGCCCCGCACCTCCCGCGCCTTCGCGGGGATGCCGAGCCGGCGCGCCGCGCCGACCAGCGCCAGCGCCGCCTCCGAACCCGGGCAGGTGATCTCCAGCGAGGAGGACCTCCCCGGCTCCGTCAGGGAGCCGTGCGCGAGGAACGCGCCCCGCCACGCCGCCTCCGCGTCACAGGTGGCACCGGAGACCACCGCCGGGGGGAGACCCCGGATCGGGCGCCCCCGCCCGTCCACCAGGCCCGTCTGCCGGGCCAGCAGATCGCCGTCCTTGACCACCCGCACCACGTACCGGCTGCCGCGGCGCAGCCCGCCGGGGGCCATCACCACCAGGTCCGAGGAGTGTCCGAAGATCTCCAGCAGATCCTTGCGCAGCCGCCTTGCCGCTACTCCGGTGTCCAGCTCGGCCTCGATCACGATGCGTCCGCTCACGATGTGCAGACCGCCCGCGAAGCGGAGGATCGAGGACACCTCTGCCTTGCGGCAGCAAGCCCGGGTGACGGGAAGCCGACTGATTTCGTCCTTCACAGCTGCCGTCATCGCCATGGCGCGATCCTTCCATGCGTTCTGAAGATCCGGTCGTACGCTGCGGCCAGAAGCTCCGGGTCGTGTCGCGCTCCGTCGCTCGCCGCGACGGGCGCCAGGACGAGTTCGGCGCCCAGGCGCTTCGCCGCGTCCCGCAGTTCCTCGGTGTCCGCGACGGCACCCACCGCCGCGGAGTCCGCGAGGACGAAGTCCAACTCGACGCCGCGGCCGTGCTCCAGGAAGACCTCCAGGTGCCGCTGCGGCGAGAAACCCTCGGTCTCGCCGGGCTGGGCGACCAGGTTCAGCGCCAGCACCTTGCGGGCCTGCGTCCCGGCCACCGCATCTCGCAGCTGAGGGACCATCAGATGCGGCAGCACGCTGGTGAACCAGGAACCGGGGCCGAGCACGACCCAGTCCGCGGCGTGCACCGCCTCCACCGCCTCGGGGACCGCGGGCGGATCCTCGGGCAGCAGCCTGATCGCCTCTACGGTACCCCGGGTCACAGCCACCTCGGCCTGCCCGCGCACCGTGCTGAGCACGTCCGGGTGCGCGGGGTCGATCCCGCGCACCGACGCCTCGATGTGCAGCGGGACGGCCGACATCGGCAGCACCCGCCCGTGCGCGCCCAGCAGCCGGCCGAGCCACTCCAGCGCGGCGACCGGGTCGCCCAGCTTCTCCCACAGCGCGACGATCAGCAGGTTGCCCAGCGCGTGGCCGTGCAGCTCGCCGTCGCTCTGGAAGCGGTGCTGGATCACCTCGGACCAGGTGCGGCCCCACTCGTCGTCGCCGCAGAGCGCGGCCAGCGCCTTGCGCAGGTCTCCGGGCGGCAGGACACCGAGCTCGTCGCGCAGGCGACCGCTGGAGCCGCCGTCGTCCGCGACGGTGACCACCGCGGTCAGCTCGTCGGTCAGCCGCCGCAAGGCACGCAGCGACGCGGAGAGCCCCTGGCCGCCGCCGAGGGCGACGATCCGCGGGGCCCGTCTGCCGCGACGACGCGCCGCTCGGAACGCCCCGCCCGGCCCGCCGGCCGCGCCGCTGTAGCTACCTGCCAACCCGCGCCCCTATCGCCTTCGAGCGAGGCGAGAGGCGGCCCGGTTACCGACCGTGCCGTCGCCTCGTCACTCGCGCCCCATGTCCCGGTGGACGAGCACCGTCTCCAGGCCGTCGGCGATCAGGCGCTTGGCCAGCCGTTCCGACATCGCCACACTGCGGTGCTTTCCTCCGGTGCAGCCTACGGCAATCGTCATATAGCGCTTGCCCTCGCGGCGGTAGCCCTCGGTGACGATCCGCAGCAGCTCGGCGTAGCCGTTGAGGAACTCCTTGGCTCCCGGCTGGTCGAAGACGTACCGGGCCACCTCCTCGTCGGTGCCGGTGTGGGCGCGCAGCTCCGGGACCCAGTGCGGGTTGGGCAGGAAGCGGCAGTCGACCACGAGGTCCGCGTCCACGGGCAGGCCGTACTTGAAGCCGAACGACATCACCGTCGCCCGCAGCTCCGGCTCGGCCTCGTCGGCGAAGTGCGCGTCCATCTTGGCGCGCAGCTCGTGCACGTTGAGGTTGGAGGTGTCGATCACGAGATCGGCCTCGCCGCGCAGCTCGCGCAGCAGCTCGCGCTCGCGCTCGATGCCGTCGACGATGCGGCCGTCGCCCTGGAGCGGGTGCGGGCGGCGGACGTTCTCGAAGCGGCGGACGAGCGCCTCCTCGGATGCCTCCAGGAAGACGACGCGCAGGCGTACGCCGCTCTTCTCCAGATCGTCCAGGGCCGTGCGCAGGTCGTCGAAGAAGCTGCGGCCACGCACGTCCACCACGGCGCTTATCCGCGCCACCGCGCCCTGGGAGCGGGCGCCGAGGTCGACCATGGTCGGTATCAACGCCGGCGGCAGGTTGTCGACGACGAACCAGCCGAGGTCCTCCAGGCACTTGGCCGCGGTGCTGCGTCCGGCGCCCGACATCCCGGAGATGATCACCAGCTCCGGAACCTCGGAGCTGTCCTGTGGTGGCTCGGCCGGCGCCGGCCTCTCAGGCGTACTCACTGCTTTCTCCCCGCTTTCGGTCACATCAGTACAAACAACGCGCGATGACGTCTAGGGCTTCCCCTGATCACTCTCCGGAGTGATGCCACTCGCGGATGTGACGCCCATGATGTCCGACTCTTCCATAATCTCGCCTGTGGCCATGTTCACCGCCGGAGCACTCGGTGTACGTGAGGCCAACGCTGCCGCAACGGCCTCCGCCGTGCGGCTTCCCACGCCGGGAACCTCGCAGATCTCGTCGATCGTCGCGGCCTTCAGCTTCTTCAGCGAGCCGAAGTGCTTCAGCAACGCCTGACGCCGGGACTCCCCGAGGCCCGGCACGGTGTCCAGAGCGCTGCTCGTGGCGCGCTTGGCCCGCTTCTGGCGCTGGTAGGTGATGGCGAAGCGGTGCGCCTCGTCGCGCACGCGCTGCAACAGGTAGAGCCCCTCGCTGGAGCGGGGCAGGACCACCGGGTCGTCCTCGTCCGGCAGCCAGACCTCCTCCAGGCGCTTGGCCAGGCCACAGAGTGCCACATCGGTGACGCCGGCCTCCATCAGCGCCTGCTGCGCGGCGGCGACCTGCGGCTGGCCGCCGTCGACGACGATCAACTGCGGCGGATAGGCGAAACGCCGGGCCCGGCCCGTCTCTTCGTCCTTGGCCGGGGCCTGCTCCTGGTGCCGGAAGCGGCGGGTGAGCACCTCGTGCATGGAACGGACGTCGTCCTGGCCCTCGAAGCCCTTGATCGCGAACCGGCGGTACTCGGACTTGCGGGCCAGCCCGTCCTCGAAGACGACCATGGACGCGACCACGTCCTGGCCCTGGAGGTGCGAGATGTCGTAGCACTCGATGCGGAGCGGGGCGCTCTCCAGCCCGAGGGCGTCGGCGATCTCCTGGAGTGCGACGGAGCGGGTGGTGAGGTCCGCGGCGCGCTTGGTCTTGTGCAGCGCGAGCGTCTGCAACGCGTTGCGCTCGACCGTGACCATCAGCTCGCGCTTGTCGCCGCGCTGCGGGACGCGCAGGTCGACCTTGCTGCCGCGCCGCTCGGCAAGCCAGGCCAGCACGGGCTCGACGGGCTCCGGCAGCGCCGGCACCAGCACCTCGCGCGGGACGCCCTCGCCGCTCTCCTCGCCGTAGAGCTGCACCAGCGCGTGCTCGACCAGCAGCGGGGTGTCGATCTGCTCGACCTTGTCCGTCACCCAGCCGCGCTGACCGCGCACGCGACCGCCGCGCACGTGGAAGATCTGGACGGCCGCCTCCAACTCGTCCTGCGCGAAGGCGAGCAGGTCGGCGTCCGTGCCGTCGCCGAGGACGACGGCGTTCTTCTCCATCGCGCGCTTGAGCGCCTCTATGTCGTCGCGCAGGCGGGCGGCCTTCTCGTACTCCATCTCCATGGCCGCCTCGCGCATCTGGGCCTCCAGGCGCTTGATGTAGGTGCCGGCGTGGCCGGCCATGAAGTCGCAGAACTCCTCGGCGAGATCGCGGTGGTCGTCGGCGCTGATCCGGCCCACGCAGGGCGCGGAGCACTTGCCGATGTAGCCCAGCAGGCAGGGCCGCCCGATCTGCTCGGCCCGCTTGAACACGCCCGCGGAGCAGGTGCGGACCGGGAAGACGCGCAGCATCAGGTCGAGCGTCTCGCGGATCGCCCAGGCGTGGCCGTAGGGCCCGAAGTAGCGCACCCCCTTCTTCTTCGACCCGCGCATCACCTGCGCGCGCGGGAACTCCTCGTTCATGGTGACGGCGAGGAAGGGATAGCTCTTGTCGTCCCGGTACTTCACGTTGAAGCGCGGGTCGAACTCCTTGATCCAGGTGTACTCCAGCTGGAGCGCCTCGACCTCGGTGCCGACCACCGTCCACTCCACGGACGCGGCGGTGGTCACCATCTGCCGCGTCCGGGGGTGGAGATTGGCCAGATCCTGGAAGTAGTTCGCCAGGCGCTGGCGCAGGCTCTTGGCCTTGCCGACGTAGATCACGCGCGAGTCGGCGTCGCGGAACTTGTAGACCCCGGGCGAGTCCGGAATCTGCCCGGGCGCGGGACGGTAGGTGGACGGGTCGGCCATGCCCCCTACCGTACCGACCAGGAGTGACGACCGGGTCGCGTCCCGTGTGCGCGGTGCCGGTCAGGCCGGGCGGGAGTCCGTGCCGGAGCCCAGGAGCGCCTCGATCGCGCCGAGGTCGGACTCGACGACCACCTCGGTGTGGTCGGGCCGGTAGCCGAGCCGCTCGTTGACCCGGATCATCGCGATGTCCAATCCGGTACGCCGACTCACCGCGCGGCTGGTCGGCCATGGCGCTGCGCGCGGGCGAACGCCTTTGGTCTAGACCCCTTGACGGGCACTCAGGCGACGGGCTTCACTGGCCAGCAGCGCCTACGGGTGTACATGCCATGCCCACCCTGCGGCGACTCCCCCACACCCCGCCGGCAGGAAGCAGCAGGACATGCCTCGCACCCCCATGCGCTCGGGCCCCCGCACCCGCACCCGGTTATGGCTCGCGGCGGCAGCCGCGGCCGTCCTCGCCGTCCTCACCCTGCTCCTCGGAGCGCCGAGCCCCGCCACCGCCGACGTCGCCCGGCCGGACGCGGCGAGCACACTGCCCGCGTGCCCGTTCTGGGCCGCCGGGATCACGCCGCCCGCGCGGAGCGTCACCCCCTGGGTGGCGCCGCTGCAGACCGCCGGTGCCGTGAACTTCTCCGCCCGCCCCGCCGCGCCGACCCTCACCGGCACGCTGGCGAACGGACAGGTCACCGTGACCGTCGCGCCCGTCCCGAACGCCGTCGCCTACAAGGTGTGGCGCGACGGCGTGGACATCGGCTACATCAGCTACTGGGGCCAGACCGGCCCGCTGACGGTCACCGACAGCTCCCCCTGCCAGGGCGCCTACTACGACGTCGTGGCGATGTACGACACCAGCAACTCGGACGCCTCGCTCGGGCAGCTCTCCGTCCCCTACTGGCTCGGCGCGAACGGGGCGCTCGCCCCGGGCGCGGGTGACGTGGCCGTCGGCACGCAGATCCCGGTGATGGTCACGTCCTACGACAACACCGGCCAGGACGCCTCCGGCTACAACGCCCAACTCGGCGTCTGCGCCACCGATCCTCGGGTGATCCCGTGGGGCACGTACGTCACCGTGCCGGGCTACGGGACCTGCTACGCGGCCGATCTCGGCACCTGGATCCAGAACGACACCGTCGACATCTGGCTCCCCGGCGACCAGGCCAACAACTGGGGCGTGCAGGACCGTACGGTCACGGTGATCGCCGACCCGTACGGCGGCGGGGGCACACCCACGCCGACGCCGACCGTCTCGCCCACCCCAACCCCGACCCCGACATCCACGCCGACCGTCTCGCCGACCCCGACCCCGACACCCACGCCGACCGCTTCCGGCGGTACCTGCGCCACCCCGTGGAGCTCCACCACGACCTACACCTCCGGCGCTGTGGTCTCCTACAGCGGCAAGAACTACACCGCGACCTATGTCTCCACCGGCGCCGTGCCCAGCGACCCGGCCTCCTGGGCCGTGTGGAAGGCCGACGCCCCCTGCACCTAGACCGGAGGGGCCTAACCCTCCACGGGTGCGCCGCAGTCGGGGCAGCGGAACGGTTCGCGGCGGGCGGCCAGGCTGCGGCGCACCCAGTGGTACAGCCATGGGAAGGTGATCGCGGGCACCTCACGGGTGGCCTCCACGGGGCCGTGGCGCGGGCAACGCCCGTGTCGTGTCTGGGTTTCGGTGGCCATGGCGGTTCAGCCCTCCTCAGCCGCCGCGCGGCAGCCAGCTGAAGCGGCGCAGGGCGACCAGCAGGCCGCCGAGGCCCCACGCGGCGACGACCGCGAGGTCGGTCCAGGCGAAGCCCGCGCCGGAGGTGTGCGGGTTGTAGGCGGTCAGCAGCGCCGCGACGAGGTGGTGGACCGGGAAGACGTTCCCGACGTCGACCAGCCAGCGGGGCAGGACCGAGGAGGCGATGAAGACGCCGGAGATGAAGTACAGCGGCAGCATCACCGCCTGGGTGACCGGCTGGGCCGCGTCCTCGTTGCGGATCACCGAGGCGAGGGCGTAGCCCAGGCAGCAGAACGAGAGCGCGCCCAGCACCACCGTGACCGCCATGGCCGGCGCCGTCCGGGCGGGGATGTGCGCGCCGTAGACGGCCCAGCCGACCACCAGCAGCACGGCCGTGATCACCACCGCGACCACCACCGCGGTGAGCGCGCGTCCGGCGATGACGGAGGCGGCGGGGACGGGCGTGGCCCGGCGGCGTTTGAGCACGCCCGCCTCGCGCTGGGCGGTCACGGAGATCACCAGGTTGACGAAGGACGCGCCGATGATGCCGAGGGCGATGATGCCCGGCACGTAGTAGACCGAGGTGTCGATGGTCCCGCCGGGGACCTTGACGGTGTTGTGCCCACCGAACACAGAGGCGAAGATCACCAGGAAGAGCACCGGCAGCGCGAGCGTGAAGAACCGCGACTGCGGGTTGCGCAGGAACGCGCGCAGGTCGTAGGGGAACTGGTGCAGCGCGAGCCGGGCCACGTCCCCCGGCGGCGCGCGGTGGGTCGTCACGTGGCCGCCTCCCGTTCGGGCGACGTCAGCTGGAGGTAGACGTCCTCCAGGCTGGGGCGCCGCACTTCGAGGTCGGGCAGCTCGTGGCCGCGGGTCTCCGCCCAGCCGATCAACGGCCCGAGCACGCCGAGCGGCTGGTCCGCACGCAGCAGCAGCCGGTCGCCCTCCCCCTCGCCGTCCGCCAGCGCGGCCAGGACCGGCGCGGGGAGGTCGGCGAGCGCCGTCGCCGGCGGCAGCGTGAACCGGATCTCTGCGGCCGCGCGCTCGCGTCCGCCGATCGTGCCGGGCGTGCCCTCGGCGACGATCAGGCCGTCGGAGATCACCGTGACGCGGTCGGCGAGGTGCTCGGCCTCGTCCATGAAGTGCGTGGTGAGGAAGACCGTCACGCCGAGGTCGCGCAGCCCCGCGATCATGTCCCAGGCGGCGCGGCGGGCGGTGGGGTCGAAGCCGGTCGTGGGCTCGTCGAGGAAGAGCAGCTCGGGGTCGCCGATCAGCGACAGCGCGACGTCGAGGCGCCGACGTTGCCCGCCCGAGAGCCGGGTGGCCACCGAGTCCGCCTGGTCGCCCAGGCCGACCAGCTCCAGCGTCTCGCCCACCGGGCGGGGCGCCGGGTAGTACCCGGCGTACAGCCGCAGGCACTCGGCCACGGTGAGGTCGCGCTCGGGCTGCGACTCCTGCAGCACCACCCCGATCCGCGCGCGCCACCCGGGGCCGGCCCGTGCCGGGTCCTCCCCGAACACGGCGACCTCCCCGGCGCTGCGGCCCCGGTAGCCCTCCAGGATCTCGACGGTCGTGGTCTTGCCCGCGCCGTTAGGCCCGAGGAACGCGAAGATCTCGCCCCGCCGGACCCGCAGGTCGATCCCGCGCACGGCCTCGAACGGGCCGTACCTCATGCGCAGGCCGGAGACGTCGATGACCGTCTCCCCGGCCTGGGCCGCCGCTGTTCCCGAGGTCACCATGCTCGACCACCGTTCACCAGGACACCGCTCTCCCAGGCTACGCCGGAGGTCGGACGGGCGCCGGAAAACCGTTGGCGTGCGCCGCGGGCCGACCGGCACGATGGTGCGCATGTTCCGGTACGCCATCGCCCAGTTCCCCGCAGTCGCGGGCGCGATGGCCGCTGCCCTGACGCGGGCGGACGCAGCGCTCGCAGGCGTGTCCGCAGCCGCGACCGCCTTCGACGGCGCGCGACGCTGACCTTCCCCGGGTCGATCCCCCGGGACCTCTGCCGGGGAAGGTCGGCCCCGCCCTGAGGTCCCGTCAGGAGTCAACTCCCGGAGAAGAGCAGCATCATGGCCAAGCAGGCCTTCGTGCGGACCAAGCCGCACCTCAACATCGGCACCATGGGTCACGTCGACCACGGCAAGACCACCCTCACCGCCGCCATCACCAAGGTGCTGGCCGAGCAGGGCGGCGCGGCCTTCGTGCCGTTCGACCGGATCGACCGGGCGCCGGAGGAGGCCGCCCGCGGCATCACCATCAACATCGCCCACGTCGAGTACGAGACGGCCACGCGGCACTACGCCCACGTCGACATGCCCGGCCACGCCGACTTCGTGAAGAACATGATCACCGGCGCGGCCCAGCTGGACGGCGCGATCCTGGTCGTCTCGGCGCAGGACGGTGTGATGCCGCAGACGGCCGAGCACGTGCTGCTGGCCCGGCAGGTCGGCGTCGAGCACGTCGTCGTCGCGCTGAACAAGGCCGACGCCGGGGACCCGGAGCTGCTGGACCTGGTCGAGCTGGAGGTCCGCGAGCTGCTCACCGCCCACGGCTACGACGGTGGCGGGCTGCCGGTGGTGCGGGTGTCCGGGCTGCGGGCGCTGGCGGGCGACCCGGTCTGGTCGGCCGCGCTGCTGGAGCTGCTGGACGCCGTGGACGCGTACGTGCCCACGCCCGTCCGGTACACCGACGCGCCGTTCCTGATGCCGGTCGAGAACGTGCTGACCATCACCGGTCGCGGCACGGTCGTGACCGGGGCGGTCGAGCGCGGCAGCGTGCGCATGGGCGACCGGGTCGACGTCCTCGGCTACGGCGCGGAGCTCTCCTCGGTCGTGACCGGGGTGGAGACCTTCGGCCGCACCATGGACAGCGCCGAGGCGGGCGACAACGTCGCCCTGCTGCTGCGCGGGATCCAGCGCGGACAGGTGCGGCGCGGCATGGTCGTCTCGGCCTCCGGGAGCGCCTCGGTGCACCGGGTGTTCACCGCCCGGCTGCACCTGCTCGCCACGGCGGACGGCGGCCGCCGCACGCCGATCACCAGCGGCTACCGCCCGCAGTTCTACCTGCGGACCGGGGACGTCGTCGGCGACGTGCTGCTGCCGGACGGCGTCACGGTCGCGCTGCCCGGCGAGACCGTCGAGGCGACGGTGACGCTCGGTCAGGCGGTGCCGCTGGAGCCGGGACTGGGCTTCGCGGTGCGCGAGGGCGGCCGCACGGTCGCCGCCGGCACGGTGGAGCACGTCACGGAATAGGGCACCACTGCGCGGCAGCTGACGTGCACTTGGTGCGGCAATCAGCCGCACGGGCTCGTATCCCCCGATGCGAGCCCGTGCGGCGGCGTCCCACGCCCCGGAGCGGCTGTGCCGAGCCCTCCGGCGTTCCCCCGGCTCGGCACGACGGTGACGTGTGCGGACGCTTCTGCCCCCGTTGGCCTGGTGAGGCCGTGGCCGGGCCGACGCTCCCCCCGGACCGTCGGCCAGGCCGATAACGGGATCTTCCACGCACTCGCCAACGGATCACCAACAGCCCACCACCCCGTGAACGAAACCGCAGTTGGAGCGGGGTCGGCCGCAGTCGAACCGGACTGTTAGCATCCTTCGCGCCTCGGCTCCGCTCTCGGTTGCCGGGCGAGGCGACGGTTGGGGTGGGGAGATTGCGATTCGGGCTGCTCGGGCCGTTGTCGGTCGAGGGCGGGGCGGGCACGGTGCTGCCGCTGACCTCGCGCAAGGGCCGGCTGCTGCTCGGCGCGCTGCTGCTGCGTGCCAACGAGACGGTCCCGACGCACGGCCTGCTGGACGCGCTGTGGGGTGACGCCGTGCCCCCGACCGCGCGCGCCTCCCTGCAGAACCATGTCGCCCGCCTGCGCGGTCTCTTCGGCACGGAGGAACAGGACCGCATCCGCACCACCGCCTCCGGCTACCTGATCCGCGTCGAGCCCGGCGAGTTGGACACCGAGGAGTTCCGCCGCCGCGCCGAGAGCGCCCGGCAGGCCCGGCGCGGCCGCGACTGGGAGGCCGTCAGCCGGGAGGCGGCGGCGGCCCTGCGCCTTTGGCGGGGACGGCTGTTGGAGGACCTGCCCGCGCTGGCCGAGTCCGGCCCGGCCGACCCGTTCCAGCACGCACTGGAGACCTCCCGGCAGCAGCTGCGCTCCTGGCGCGCCGCCGCCGAGCTGCGGCTGGGCCGCCACCACGACCTCATCCCCGAGCTGACCCGCTGGGCGGCCGAGCACCCGCTCGCCGAGGAGTTCCAGCGTGACCTGATGACGGCGCTGCTGCGGGACGGACGCCGGGCCGACGCGCTGGAGGTCTTCGGACGACTGCGGGTACGGCTCAGCGAGGAGCTGGGTGTGGACCCGGGGACGGCGGTCCAGCAGGTCTACCTGCTGGCCCTTGCCGAGGACGGGCCCGCGCTCCCGGACGCCCTGGCGGACGGGCCCGGGGGCACACGCGGGCACGGGGGCACACGCGGGCACGGGGGCACACGCGGGCACGGGCCGACCGGAACCCCCGGCGGCAGAGCCGGCACCGGGACCGATCCGCGCGCGGCGCGCGCAGGCGGGCCCGCGGCCGCCGCCGCTGCCCTGGCCGCCGCCGTGGACGGTGCCGAGGAGGGACGAGCGGGTTCGGGCGGCGAGGCTCCGGGGATCGCGGGGGTCGCGGGCGCCGCGGGCGTCGGCGCAACGCCCCGGTCGGCGTCGGCGGCCGCTCCGGCGGCGCGCTGCCAGCTCCCCGCGGAGGCGCGGGCCTTCACCGGCCGCGCGGGCGAGGTGGAACGGCTGCTCGCCTGCGCCCGGCAGGCCGCGGACGGCGAGGAGACCGGATGGGCCGTGGTCGCGGCCGTCGACGGCATGGCCGGAGTCGGCAAGTCGGCCCTCGCGGTCCATGTCGCCCAGCGGGTGCGCGCGGACTTCCCCGACGGGCAGCTCTTCCTCGACCTGCGCGGCTGGACGCCGAACGCGACCCCGATGACGACAGCCGAGGCCTTGGACGCACTGCTGCGCTCCCTCGACGTGCCGCCGAAGACGATCCCGAAGGACCCCGCCGGACGGGCGCGCCGCCTGCGCGACCGGCTGGCCGGGACGCGGACCCTGATCGTGCTCGACAACGTGATCGGCAGCGCGCAGATCCGTCCGCTGCTGCCGGACACCTCGCGCTGCCTGGTCCTGGTGACCAGCCGCAAGCGCCTGACCGGCCTGGACGACTCCCTCGCCGTTCAGCTCGGCGTCCTCAGCGAGGACGAGGCGCTGACGCTGCTGCACCGCGTCGCCGGTGCCGACCGCGTGCGCCTGCTGGAGGACCGCCCTGAGGCACTGGAACTGGCCGCGCTGTGCGGCTACGTGCCGCTGGCGCTGCGCATCGCCGCCGCGCAACTGCGGCGGCGGCGCTCGCTCCGGCTGACCGACCTGGTCGAGCGCCTGCGCGACGAACACCACCGACTCCCCCGCCTGGACCAGCTGGACGGCTCCGACGCCCCCGGCCCGGCTGGGCGGGGGCAAGGCGCGAGCGGCCCTGTCGCGCGTGCGCGGGGGGCCGTGGAGCGGGAGGACCGGGGCCTGAGTGCCGTCTTCGCGACCTCCTTCACAGCCCTGCCCGCCGCCGAGCAGCGGCTGCTGACCCTGCTCGCACTGATCCCCGGTGCCGACGTGGACGCCGACGCCGCCGCGGCGCTGCTGGGCCAGGACGCGTTCGCGACCGAGCAACTGCTCGACTCGCTGCTCGACCAGAACCTGCTGACGCAGCACGTCCCCGGCCGCTACGGCTTCCACGACCTGATCCGGCTCTTCTGCCGCGAGCCCCGCCGCTGGGAGGCGGACGAGCACCAGGCCGCGCTCGACCGCCTGCTGGCGCACTACGAGCGCGCCGCGGAACAGGCCGCCGTGCCGCTGCGGCGCGGCCCCCGGGCCGAGACCGCCACGCCGGTCGCGTCCGACGACGACGCCTGCGACTGGAGCGAGGAGGCGGCCCTGGCCTGGATGCGCACGGAGTGGGAGAACCTGCTCGCCTCGGCCCGCTTCGCGCTGGTCAGCGGAGGGTCGGCCGCGCGCAGGGCCTCCGGCGTCGCCCTCGCGCTGGCCCTGGCCCCGCTGCTCCACCAGGAGGGCCCGCTGTCCGAAGCCGTCGACCTGCTGCGTCAGGCCGCCGAAGGGGCACGCGCCGGCGCCGACCGGCTCGGTCAGGCGGAGTGCCTCACCGCGCTGGGCCGCGTCCACATGCAGCGCGGCGACTTCACCGACGCGGAACGTGCGCACGCCGAATCCCTCGACCTCTATCAGGCCCTGGGCGAGCGGCTGGGCGAGGCCACAGCGATCTACGAGACCGGCTCGGTCCACCTGTTCAGCGGCCACTACGCGGCGGCCGCGCCGCTACTGGAACGCTCCCTGGAGCTCTACCTGGCGATGGGCAGCGAACTCGGACAGGCGAACGCCCTCTTCCAGCTGGGCCGTGCCTACCGGCTGACCGGCGACCTCGCGAAGGGCGGGGAGAGCGGCGCACGCGCCCTGCGGCTCTATGTCGCCCTGGGCAAGCGATGGGGCGAGGGACACGTCCTGTGCGACCTGGCTCGGGTGCACCAGCTGGGCGGAGACCTGCGCGCCGCCGTCGAGCTGGGCGAGCGCGGCCTGGCCGCGTTCCTGGCGATCGACAACCAGCTGGGCGCGGCCACCGCGTGCCAGGCGTTGGGCCGCATCCACCACGATCTGGGCAACATCGACGCGGCGACGGAACTGTTCGAACGGGCCCTGCGGCTGTTCCGGACGACGGCGGCGGAGCAGGCGGTCGCCCGCTCGCTGTGGGACCTCGGCTGTGTCAGCCTCTCCGCCGGCTCGGCGGAACGGGCCGCCGACCTCCACCAGCAGGCGCTGGCCATCTTCCAGGCCTCCGGCAGCCGCAACGGCGAGGCCAACGCCCGGCACGACCTCGGCCGGGCCTGGCACGCGCTCGGCCGCACGGCGGAAGCGGCGGAGCAGCTGGCCCTGGCCCGCGCCCTCTTCCGCGACCTCGGCGACCCCCACGGCGAGGCGGAGGTCCTCAACAGCACAGGCACCCTGCGGCTGGACCTCGCCGGCCCGGCGGCGGCTCTGCGCTGCCACGAGGAGGCCCTGACCCTGGCCCGCCGCGTCCGCAGTCCGCTTCAGGAGGCGCGGGCGCTGGAAGGCTCCGCCCGGGCCCATGCGGCGCTGGGCGAGACGCCGCTGGCGGCGACGGAGCTCCGGGAGGCGCTGGCCCTGTACCACCGCATCGGCGCCGCGCACGCGGCGGGCTCAGCCGAAACGCTCCTGGAGGTCCTTCGCTCCCGCAGGTAGTTGCACTGCGCCAGGGGCGCGGGGCTCCGTTGACTTGCGGCTCCTCCCCCAGCCTTCGGCCGGGAGGTGCCCCAGAGGTGCCCCCTCCGACGTGCGGATGGTCCGGGGCGCGCAGGGCCATCCGCACGCCCGCGGTTGCTCGCGCCCACGCGGCGCAGCCGCATACCGGCAGAGCCCCGCGCCCCTGGCGGCTGCGCCGCCTGAGGTGGGTGCGACTAACTCAGCGTCGCGACGAGCTTGCCGTTCTGGACGGTGACCGGGATGGAGGGGAGGGCCTGCTGGGCAGGGCCCTGCTCGACGCTGCCGTCGGTGGCCTTGAACTGGCTGCCGTGGCACGGGCAGCTGATCACGCCGTTGCTGACGCCGTCGACCACGCACCCGGCGTGCGTGCAGACCGCGCTGAACGCCTTGTACGTGCCCGCGCTCGGCTGCGTGACCACGACCTGCTGCGCGCGGTAGACCTTGCCGCCCCCGACCGGCACGTCGCTGGTGGGGCCCAGTGTCACGGGGCCCTTCTGTGTCGACGCCGACGACGAGCCGCCGCAGGCGGAGAGCACGGCGACGCCGGCCCCGGCGATGCCGACCGCCGCCGCGCCGCGCAGCAGCTGGCGACGGCAGCAGCCGACCGTCTCGGCGCCGTTCTCACTGTTCACGAAGGACTCCATCAGGCTCGTCAGGCTCAGGCGGCCCCGCTCGCTCGCGGGAACCGCCGTCAACCTTAGGCGCCGTGCCTGTGAACGGGCTCAGCGCCCTACCGCTTGGCTGCCGTCGCGGCCTTCTTGCGGGGCGCGGGCTTCTTCCGCGGCTTGGGGACGGAGTCGAAGACCCGCTCCTCGCCGAGGATGTCGCGCAGGAACTTGCCGGTGTGGCTCTCCCCGACCGCCGCCACTGCCTCGGGCGTGCCCTCGGCGACGACCATGCCGCCGCCGGAACCGCCCTCGGGGCCCATGTCGATGACCCAGTCCGCGGTCTTGATCACGTCGAGGTTGTGCTCGATGACGATGACCGTGTTGCCCTTGTCGACCAGGCCCGTCAGCATCTTGATCAGCTTGCTGATGTCCTCGAAGTGCAGACCCGTGGTCGGCTCGTCCAGGACGTAGATGGTCCGGCCGTTGCTGCGCTTCTGCAGCTCCGAGGCGAGCTTGACGCGCTGCGCCTCGCCGCCGGAGAGCGTCGTCGCGGACTGGCCCAGACGCACGTAGCCCAGGCCGACCTCGGACAGCGTCTTCAGGTAGCGCGCGATCGCCGGGACGGCCTCGAAGAAGCCGAGCGCCTCCTCGATCGGCATGTCCAGGACCTCGGCGATGGACTTGCCCTTGTAGTGGACGTCCAGCGTCTCCCGGTTGTAGCGGGCGCCGTGGCAGACCTCGCAGGGGACGTAGACGTCCGGCAGGAAGTTCATCTCGATCTTGATCGTGCCGTCGCCCGCGCAGTTCTCGCAGCGGCCGCCCTTGACGTTGAAGGAGAAGCGACCGGGCAGGTAGCCGCGGATCTTCGCCTCGGTCGTCTCGGCGAAGAGCTTGCGCACGTGGTCGAAGACGCCCGTGTACGTGGCCGGGTTGGACCGCGGGGTGCGGCCGATCGGCGACTGGTCGACGTGGACCACCTTGTCGACCAGCTCCGTACCCGTGACCCGGGTGTGGCGGCCCGGCACGCTGCGCGCGCCGTTCAGCTCGCGCGCCAGGTGGGTGTAGAGGATGTCGTTGACCAGCGTCGACTTGCCCGAGCCGGAGACCCCCGTGACGGCCGTGAACAGGCCGAGCGGGAAGGCGACGTCGACGTCGCGCAGGTTGTGCTCGCGGGCGCCGTGGACGGTGATCTGCCGCTTGGTGTCCAGCGGGCGGCGCACCTCGGGCAGCGGGATCGCCCTGCGGCCGGACAGGTAGGCGCCGGTCAGCGACTCCTTGTTCTTCAGCAGGCCCTCACGGGAGCCGGAGTGGACGACCCGGCCGCCGTGCTCGCCCGCGCCGGGGCCGATGTCGACGACCCAGTCGGCGGTGCGGATGGTGTCCTCGTCGTGCTCGACGACGATGAGGGTGTTGCCGAGGTCCCGCAGCCGGACCAGGGTCTCGATCAGGCGGTGGTTGTCGCGCTGGTGCAGGCCGATCGACGGCTCGTCCAGCACGTAGAGCACGCCGACCAGGCCCGAGCCGATCTGTGTGGCCAGCCGGATGCGCTGCGCCTCGCCACCGGAGAGGGTGCCGGCCGCGCGGTCGAGCGAGAGGTAGTCGAGGCCGACGTCGACCAGGAACTTCAGCCGTTCGTTGACCTCCTTGAGCACCCGCTCGGCGATCGTCTTCTCGCGGTCGTTCAGCTCCATGCCGCCGAGGAACTCGGCGCAGTCGGCGATCGACATGGAGGAGATGTCGGAGATCGACTTGCCCGCCATCCGGACGGCAAGGACGACGGGCTTCAGGCGCGCGCCGTGACAGGCCGGGCAGGCCGTCTCGCGCATGTAGCCCTCGAAGCGCTCACGCGCGCTGTCACTCTCCGCGTCGGCGTGGCGCCGCTGCACGAACGGGACGGCGCCCTCGAAGCCCGTGGTGTACGAGCGCTCGCGGCCGTACCGGTTGGTGAAGGTGACCTCGATCTCCGTCTTGTGCCCGTACAGCAGCGCCTTCTTGGCGCGTGCCGGCAGGCCCGCCCACGGGATGTCGGTGCGGAAGCCGAGCTCCTTGCCCAGCGCCTTGATCAGGCGCAGGTGGTAGTCCTTGATGTGCCCGTGCGACCAGGGGTGGATGGCGCCCTCGTCGAGGGACTTCTCCTCGTCGGGGACGATCAGCTCCGGGTCGACCTCCATGCGGGTGCCGATGCCGGTGCACTCCGGGCAGGCGCCGAAGGGCGAGTTGAAGGAGAAGGAGCGCGGCTCCAGCTCCTCGAAGGACAGGTCGTCGTAGACGCAGTAGAGGTGCTCGGAGTACATGCGCTCGCGCTCCGGGTCGTCCTCGGGGAGGTCGACGAAGTCGAGCACGACCGTGCCGCCGGAGAGGACGAGCGCGGTCTCGACGGAGTCGGTCAGGCGGCGCTGGGCGCTCTTCTTGACCGTGAGGCGGTCCACGACCACCTCGATGGTGTGCTTCTCCTGCTTCTTGAGCGTCGGCGGCTCGCTCAGCTGAATGGTCGTGCCGTCGACCCGGGCGCGGGAGAAGCCCTTGGTCTGCAGGTCCGCGAAGAGCTCGACGAACTCGCCCTTGCGGCCCTTGACCAGAGGCGAGAGCAGCTGGAACCGGGTGCCCTCGGGCAGCTCCAGCACCTTGTCGACGATCTGCTGCGGCGACTGCCGGGCGATCGGGCGACCGCACTCGGGACAGTGCGGGTGGCCGATGCGCGCGAAGAGCAGGCGGAGGTAGTCGTAGACCTCCGTGATCGTGCCGACCGTCGAGCGCGGGTTGCGCGAGGTCGACTTCTGGTCGATCGAGACAGCCGGCGAGAGGCCCTCGATGAAGTCCACGTCGGGCTTGTCCATCTGCCCGAGGAACTGCCGGGCATAGGAGGACAACGACTCGACGTAGCGCCGCTGGCCCTCGGCGAAGATCGTGTCGAAGGCCAGGGAGGACTTGCCGGAGCCGGAGAGGCCGGTGAAGACGATCAGCGAGTCACGCGGCAGGTCGAGCGAGACGTTCTTGAGGTTGTGCTCGCGAGCACCGCGGACGATGAGGCGGTCTGCCACGCTACTGCGCCCTTCAAAAGCGGGATGAACGGACTGGGAACCATTGGTCAGTCAAGAGTAATGGGATCACGTGTTCGATTTTTCAGGCAATCGACCGTGTTCGCCCGAACGGATGAAACGCTAGCGCGTGGAACGCTCCGCTCGTGGGAACGACGGACAAGTGCTCCGGGTCACGATCGAACCAGATATGGGGGACATCCTTTGAGCATCGCACCCACCACTGACATTCCCGTCCTGGCCGCCGCGACCTCGCGACTGCTGGCCACCGTGGACGCCCTGCGCGAGGAGCGGCTGGCCGAGCCCTCCCTGCTCCCGGGCTGGACCCGCGGCCACGTCCTGGCCCACATCGCCCGCAACGCGGACGGGCTGACCAACCTGCTGACGGGCGCGCGCACGGGCGCGCCCACCCCGATGTACCCGAGCCCGGAGGCCCGCGAGGAGGGCATCCGGGCGGGCGCGAAGCGCTCCCTCGCCGCCCACGCCGCGGACCTGCGCGCGAGCGCGGCCCGGTTCGACGCGGCCGTCGCCGCGATGCCGGACGCCGCGTGGGCGGCCGAGGTCCCGCACCGACTCGGCGCGTTCCCCGCGAGCGGGGTGGTCGCCAGGCGGATCGAGGAGGTCGAGTACCACCACGTCGACCTGGGTCTGCCGCAGGCGTACGCGCCGGGCGACTGGCCGGAGGCCTTCGTGCGGCACCAGCTCGCGCGCGTGAGCGCGAGGTTCGCGGGCCGCGAGGGGCTGCCGAGCCTCTGCCTCGTCGACACCGACCACCCGGCCGACGCGGAGGGTGAGCCCGACCCCCGGTCCGTCCACGACACGGGCGCGCCGAGGGGCTCGCACCACGCCGACGTCACCGTGATCGGCCCCGGGTCGGCCTTGCTGGCCTGGCTCACCGGCCGCTCCGACGGCGGCGGCCTCGACGTGCTGCTGGGCAGCGCCCAGGCACCGGACCCGGTGGCCGCCCTGCCGGCGCTCCCGCCGCTAGGCTGATCCCATGACGTATCACGGAGCGGTGAAGGTCGGCGGGACGCCCGACGTCCGGGAGTTGGCGCACCTGGTGGTCACCAAGGTCGCCGTCGGGCCCATGAACAACAACGCCTACCTGCTGCGCTGCCGGGCCACCGACGAGCAGTTGCTGATCGACGCCGCGGCGGACGCCCCCGTGCTGCTGGAGTCCGTCGGCGACAGCCTGGCCACCGTGGTCACCACGCACCGCCACCAGGACCACTGGAACGCCCTCGCCGACGTCGTCCGCGCCACCGGCGCGCGGACGGCTGCGGGCCGCATCGATGCCGAGGGCATCCCGGTGCCGACGGACCTCCCGCTGGACGACGGTGACACCCTGCGCGTCGGCGAGGTCAGCCTGACCGTCCGCCACCTGGTCGGCCACACGCCGGGCGCGATCGTCCTGCTCTACGACGACCCGCAGGGCCACCCGCACCTGTTCACCGGCGACTGCCTCTTCCCCGGCGGGGTCGGCAACACCTGGGGCGACCCGGCGGCGTTCCGCAGCCTCTTCCACGACGTCAGCACCAAGCTCTTCGCCCCGCTGCCGGACGAGACCTGGGTCTACCCGGGCCACGGTGACGACACCACGCTCGGCGCGGAGCGCCCCCACCTCGCCGAGTGGGAGGCCCGGGGCTGGTGACCGACGCCGCCTGTGCCCTCACCAAGCTGGGAGCGCACCCGGGGCTGTGTCTCACGTGCGCGCACCGGCTGCTGAACGAGACCCGGCGCGGCACCGCGTACCTGCGTTGCGGGCGGGCGTCGTCGGACGGGACGCTGCCGCGTTATCCCCGCCTGCCGGTGCTCGACTGTCACGGTTTCACACCGACGGAAGATCGGGCTCCGCAAGCTCTCGACAAGTGATCATCCACCGTGCAGGATGTGTCCCGCCTGCCCGTCCGCGCCATTCCCCCGTTGCCGCGGACGGGCAGTGCTGTTCCACGGAAGGGGCGCGGCATGGGGCTGTTCGACAGGCGCCGGCGGGCGAACGCCGAGGCGGAGGCGCGGGCGAACGTCGCGACGTTCGTCGCGCTGCGAAACGCCGAGCAGGTGCGTACGGCCGAGCCCCGGATCCGCTCCGCCGTCGACCGGGCCGCCGCGGCGCTCGGTGGCGGCCACATGCTGACGCTGCGTCTGCGCGAGCTGCTCGGCCAGGCCCTCGCCGACCAGGGCCGCGGCGAGGACGCCCTGCGCGAGTACCGGACGGTCGCGGACACGGCGGGCCGCGACGGCGAACAGCTCGTGGAGCGCCTGGCCGCCCATTCCAATCTCGCGGGCCAACTCTGCATGGAGCAGCGCTACGAGGAGGCCGAGCGGGAGGCCCGCCGGCTGCTCGCGGAGGTCGAACGGCTTCCGGTGGACATGCGTGTGTACCCGCGGCTCTCCGCGCTCAACTCCGTCGGCCGGGCCCTCGTCGGCCTGGAGCGTCCGGCCGAGGCGGAGCAACTCCTGCGCGCGGCCCTCGCCGAGTCGGCCTCGGCCACGCTCCCGGTCGGCAGCTTCCAGCGCATCCTCGACGTCAACCTGGCCTCCGCACTGAGCGCCCAGGAGCGCCACGACGAGGCGCTCGCCCGGCTCGACGCCGCGGCCGCGATCGTCGATCCGTCGGGGGCGCGGGCCGGTGCGAGCGCCATCGGCATGGGGCGGGCGACGGCGCTGCTCGGCCTGGGCCGCCACGCCGAGGCGGCGGAAGCGGCCAGGGCAGGCCTGGACGCCGCGCTCGTCGCCTTCGACGAACCACACCCGCGCGTGCGGCGCCTGCGCGCCCTGCTGGCCGAGGCGGAAGCCGCAGTCACCGCCACCCGCTGAGCCCTCGGCGACCTGGCACAATGGCGCGCCGGAGATCGACGGAGGGGTGGGGATGGGGCGTTTGCGGGAGTGGCGGGCCACGCAACGACTGGCGTCGGACCTGGCCGCGAAGGCGCTGGGGACGCAGCCGTACTTCGCGTCCGGCCGGTACGGCGAGATGCTGCACCCGCTGCGTACCTGGCTGGCCGAGGCCGAGGCCGGGCTCGCGCCCGAGCACGACGTGACGCTGGAGCTCCGGTTCCGCCTGGCGGCCGCGCTGCGCGCGACCGGCGCCGTCGCGGAGTCGGGCGAGCAGGCGGCGTTGGTGGTGGCCGCGCGGGAGCGGCTCGGCAGCAGTCAGACGCTGGTGCAGGCGTGGGTCCTGCACGCCGACGCACTGGACCGGGTGGGCCGTCACGACGAGGCGGCCGAGGCGTGGGCGGGACTGACCACGCTCGCCGACTCGGACGACGACCGACGCGCCCTCACCCGCGTCTCCCAGGCCCGACGCGCGGCCGCGCTCTGTCACGCCGAGCGGTTCGGCGAGGCGGAGGCGGAGGTCCACCAGCTCCTGCAGTCCGCCGCCGGAACACCGGGCCCGGCGGGGGCCGCCGTGCGCCTGTCGGCGCTGATCCTGCTCTCGGCGGCCCTGACCGGCCAGGGCCGGCCGGTGGAGGCGGAGTCGGCGGCCCGGCAGGGCCTCGTCGTCGCCGCGAGCGAGGGCGGCAGCGCTCCCTCGGCCGAGACGGACTCCCACGTGCTCCAGGTGAACCTCGCCGCGGCCCTGACCGCACAGGGCCGCCACCACGAGGCGCTGGACGTCCTCGCCGCGGCGCCTGTGCCCGCGCAGGTCACCGCCGAGACCGCCGCGGCCACCGCGATCGTCGAGGCCCGCGCGCTCCTCGCCCTCGGCCGTCGCGACGACGCCGCCCGCACCCTGCGCGCGGCCCTGCCCGCCGCCGAACAGTTCTTCGGCCCGGACCACACCCGCCTGCACGAACTGCGCGCCCTCCTCGCCCGGGCCGACGGCGTGGTCGGCCACGCCTGACCGGACGGCTACAGCGGGAGCCGGACCTCGAAGGCCGTGTGGCCGGGGCGGGAGTCGAGAGAGACGGTGCCGGTGTGGGCGGTGACCACCGCCTGGACGATGGCGAGGCCGAGGCCGGTGGAGCCGGTGGCGCGGGAGCGGGTGCGGTCGCCACGGATGAAGCGCTCGAAGACGTGCGGGGTGAGGTCCGGCGGGATGCCAGGGCCGGTGTCGGTGACGGTGAGGTGGACCGACTCGGCCGAGGTGCGCAGGGCGAGGCAGACCTGGGTACCGGGCGGGGTGTGGACGCGGGCGTTGGCCAGGAGGTTGGCCAGGACCTGACGGAGCCGGTCCGCGTCACCGGTGAGCAGGACGGGCTCCTCGGGGAGCTCCAGGCGCCAGCGGTGGTCGGGGCCGGCCGCGCGGGCGTCGGTGACGCAGTCGAGGGCGAGGCGGGTGAGGTCGACCTCCTCGCGGGCCAGCGGACGGCCCGCGTCGAGGCGGGCCAGCAGGAGCAGGTCCTCGACGATCGCGCCCATCCGCAGCGACTCCGCCTCGATGCGGCGCAGCGAGTGCCGCACCGGCTCCGGCGTCGGCTCGGGGGTGCGCAGCGCCAGCTCCGCGTGACCGCGGATGGCGGCGACGGGGGTGCGCAGCTCGTGGCTGGCGTCGGCGGCGAAGCCGCGCAGTCGTTCGGCGACGGACTGGCGCTGGGCCAGGGCGTCCTCGACGTGGCCCAGCATCAGGTTGAGCGCGATGCCGACACGGCCCACCTCGGTCTGGGGATCGGTGTCGGGGACGCGTTCGCGCAGCGCGACCTCTCCGCTGGCCAGCCGCAGCGCGCTGACCTGCTCGGCGGTGCGGGTGACCCGCTCCAGCGGGCGCAGTGCGAGCCGCACCCAGAACGTGCCGCCCACCGCCGTCAGGGCGAAGAGCCCGGCGAAGACCAGCAGTTCGACCAGGAGGAGCCGTCGGACGGTGCCCTCGACGGGCGCCAGCGGCAGGCCGGAGACCAGGATGTCCCCGTCCCGCCCGTGCTGGGCGACCAGGCGGTACTCCCCCACCCTGCCCAGGCCGCGGGTGACCGGCCCGGCGCCGATGGGGAGAGCCGCGAACACGGCCTGGGTGGCGGGCCCGAACCGGGGGTGGTCGTCCGGGTCCCCGCCCGCCGCGTCGTCGGCGTCCCCGTCCACGATGCCGACGGCGGCGACGTCGCCCTCACGCAGGACGACGCCGAGGGTGCCGGTGGACTGCGCCCGGGTGTCCCCGTGCGTCGTCACGTTCTCCAGGCTCGCGGCATAGCGGCCACCGGTCTCGGTGAGCTGCTGGTCGACCTTGGCGACGAGAAAACTGTGCAGCTCGGACACGGTCACCAGCCCGATCGCCGTGCTCGCCAGGGCTAGCAGCGCCAGCAGCCCGGCGATCAGGCGGCCGCGCAGCGTGCGCGGCGGTCGCAGGAACCGCCTGCGGCGGGGCTCAGCCATGCGGGGCTTTGAGCAGGTACCCGGCGCCGCGCACGGTGTGGATCAGCGGCTCCCGGCCGTGGTCGATCTTCTTGCGCAGGTAGCTGATGTAGAGCTCGACGACGTGCGCCTGCCCGCCGAAGTCGTAGGACCAGACCGCGTCCAGGATCTGCGCCTTGCTCAGCACCCGGCGCGGGTGCCGCATCAGGTAGCGCAGCAGCGCGTACTCGGTCGGGCTGAGGTCGATCAGCTCGCCGCCCCGGGTCACCTCGTGGGCGCGCTCGTCGAGCGCCAGGTCGGCCAGGGTGAGGACGTCCTCCGCCGCCGCCTCGGCGGCCTGCACGGAGGGGGGCTGGGCGCGCCGCAGCAGGCCGCGCAACCGGACCACGACCTCGGCCAGGCTGAACGGCTTGGTCACGTAGTCGTCGCCACCGGCGGAGATGCCGCCGATCCGGTCCTCGACCGCGTCCCGCGCGGTCAGGAAGAGGACCCGCACCTCCGGCTGTTCGGCGTGGACCCGGCGCAGCACCTCCAGCCCGTCGAAGTCGGGCAGCATCACGTCCAGCACGATGGCGTCCGGCCGCCAACGGCTGGCCAGCGCCACGGCCTCCCGGCCGCTGCCCGCGCCGCGGGTCTCCCAGCCCTCGTAGCGCAGCGCCCCGCACAGCACGTCGACCAGGTCGGGCTCGTCGTCGACGACGAGGATGCGCCGTGCGGGCGTGGACATGAGGGTCTCCTGGGACATGGGGCCATTCTGGGGCAGTCGAGTGAGCGGCCATGAGAAAGCAATGAGATCACCTTGCCCGCCCGGCCTGTCGAAATCCCCGCGCTTGAGCCTCTGACCTGCCAGAACACCCCCTGAGGGGGACGTGAAGGGCCTCTTACTCATAGGGAATTCTGAACCTGCGCTGTCAGGGTTACGGGAAGCCGAACAGTACGGGACAGAGGGAGTCGCCGATGAGCGCCGTCACGCAACAGCGCGCCGCCCGCGCGGGCGCGCACCGCGGCGCCCCCACCGGGGGATCCACGATGCCCGTGGACACCGTCGCACGCCTGGTCCTGGCCGCGATAGCCCTCGGCGCCCTGGGTGTCGTGGCGATCTGGTGGAAGAACACGCTCGGAGTCGACGGCGTCGACCAGTGGCTGACCAACGCGGGCCGGATCACCGGTCTGCTGGCCGGCTACGCCGCGCCGGTGCTGCTGCTGCTCATGGCCCGCATCCCCTTGCTGGAGCGGGAGGTCGGCTCCGACCGGCTGGCCCGCTGGCACGCGATGGGCGGCCGCTACCTGGTCGGCCTCATCGCCACCCACGTGATCACCGTCATCTGGGGCTACGCCCTGACCGCGCACAAGAACGTGATCGGCGAGGGCGTCAGCGTGGTGCTGACCTATCCCGACATGCTGAAGGCCACCTTCGGCACCCTGATCCTGCTGGGCACCGGGTTCTTCTCGGCGCGGGCCGCCCGCAAGCGGCTCGGCTACGAGACCTGGTACTACCTGCACCTGGCCACCTACGTCGCGGTCGCGCTCGGCTTCGCCCACCAGCTCAGCAACGGCGCCGACCTCGGCGAGGGCCCGGAACGCCTGCTCTGGTACGGGCTCTACCTGGGCACGGCCGCGGCCGTCGGCTGGTTCCGGCTGCTGCGCCCGTGGCAGCTGGACCGGCGGCACCAGCTGCGCGTGGCCGAGGTCCGGCCGGAGGGCCCCGGCACGGTCTCGCTGTTCCTGACCGGACGCCACCTGGACGAGCTCGGCGCCGAGGCCGGCCAGTTCTTCCGCCTCCAGTTCCAGGCGAAGGGCCTGCGCCTGGCCGCCAACCCGTACTCGCTCTCGGCCCCGCCGACGCGCGACTACCTGCGCTTCACGGTCAAGGACCTGGGTGGCCACAGCGCCGCCGTCGCCCGGCTGAAGCCCGGCACCAAGGTGCGGGCCGAGGGCCCGTACGGCGCCTTCACCGCGCGGCGCCGCCGCTCGCGGCAGGTGCTGCTGCTGGCCGCGGGCGTCGGGATCACCCCGCTGCGCGCCCTCTTCGAGAGCCTGCCGGCCCGGCGCGGCGAGCTCACCCTGCTCTATCGCGCCAGCACGGCGGAGGAACTGCTCTTCCGGCGTGAACTGACCGCCATCGCCGAGGCGCGCGGCGCACGCCTGCAGTTCCTGGTCGGCCGCCGCAGCGAGGTGGGCGACCCGATCCAGCCGGGCGTGCTCCGGCAACTGGTCCCCGACCTGGCCGCGCACGACGTCTACGTCTGCGGACCGGAGGCGTTCATGGAACACGCCGTCACGGCGCTGCGCCAGGCCCGCGTGCCGCGCCACCGCATCCACCACGAGTCCTTCAGCTTCTGATCCGCCCAGCTTCTGATCCAGCCAGACACCGGAGGCCCGCCATGCGTCGCGCCATCGTCACGACCACCGCCACGGCGGCCGGCGTCGTCCTGCTCCTGTCGCTCAAGCCGCACGGCTCGCAGTCGGCCGCGTCCCAGGCACCCGTCATCAGCTCCGGGGGTTCGAGCACCTCCGGCGGTTCGGGTGGCTCCTCGACGACCTCGACGAACACCGACACGAACTCGTCGAGCTCGTCCAACTCGTCGAGTTCGTCCCAGACGTCCAAGACCTCCAAGACCTCCAAGACGTCGAGCGGGAGCTACACCGGGACCGCCGTCGACACCCGCTACGGCCCCGTCCAGGTCCGGATCGACCTCAGCAACGGCAAGATCAGCAAGATCGACGTGCTG
The DNA here is from genome assembly GCF_041261265.1 of Streptacidiphilus sp. MAP12-33. NCBI lineage: Bacteria > Bacillati > Actinomycetota > Actinomycetes > Kitasatosporales > Streptomycetaceae > Streptacidiphilus > Streptacidiphilus sp. MAP12-33. Next base: position 187,967 of record NZ_JBGCCA010000008.1, on the reverse strand, counting down.
CAGTACCCGAACGGGATGCAGCGCGACGTGGACATCAACAGCTACGCGCTCCCCGTCCTCAACCAGGAGGCGCTCGCCGCCCAGAGCGCGCAGATCGACGCGGTCTCCGGCGCCACCTACACCAGCGACGGCTACACCCAGTCACTGCAGAGCGCCCTCGACCAGGCGGGGCTCAAGTGATCACCAAGCACGCCGAGCACGTCATGGGCACGGTCTTCTCGTTCGTGGTCCGCGACCCGAGCCCGGCCGTGGACGAGGCGCTGCGCGAGGCCGTCGCCCGGCTGCACGCGATCGACGCCCGCTTCTCGCCCTACCGGGCGGACAGCGAGGTGAGCCGGATCGTGCACGGCGAGGCGTCCCTGACGAACGCGAGCGCGGAGCTCGCCGAGGTGCTGGACCGCTGCGCGGAGATCGAGAAGCTGACCGAGGGCTGGTTCAGCGCCTACCCGGAGGGCCGGCTGGACCCGAGCGGCTGGGTCAAGGGCTGGGCCGTCGAGCAAGCCTGCGCACTGCTGTGCGAGGCCGGGTCGACGGAGCACTGCGTGAACGGCGGCGGCGACGTGCAGTCCGTCGGCGGGCCCTGGCGGATCGGCGTGGCCGACCCGTTCCGCCCCGGTTCGCTGGCGGCCGTGCTGGCCGGGCGCGATCTGGTGGTCGCCACCTCGGGCACCGGCGAGCGCGGCGCCCACATCCTCGACCCGCGCACGGGCGAGTCCGCGACGGGCCTGCTCTCGCTGACGCTGGTCACCTCCGGCCCGGCCCGGCTGGCCCGCACCGACGCCTGTGCCACGGCCGCGTTCGCCATGGGCCCGGAGGCGGGCCTGGCCTGGGTCGAGCGGCAGCCGGATCTGGAGGCGCTGGCGATCCTCCCCGACCCCGCCGCACCGAAGCGCGCGACCAGCGAGTACCTGCGCTTCTCCGTCTGAGGCCGCCCGGGGGCAGGCCGGACACGACGACGCCCCGCAGCGGACCAGCCGCTGCGGGGCGTCGTACGTGAGCCGGGTGGCGTCAGATGACGGTGATGTTCTCCGCCTGCGGGCCCTTCTGGCCCTGCGTGACGTCGAACTCGACCTTCTGGCCTTCCAGCAGCTCACGGAAGCCGGAAGAGTTGATGTTCGAGTAGTGGGCGAAGACGTCGGCGCCGCCGCCGTCCTGCTCGATGAAGCCGAAGCCCTTCTCGGCGTTGAACCACTTGACGGTACCGGTCGCCATAATCTGTATTTCTCCTCGTTCTGCGGTGATGCAAGGCAAGACGGTACACGTTCCGCGATCAACGGGCTACGACCTTTCGCTTCCGCCACGCCGAAGAGTGAGGCAAAGGCCGATCCTGTAGGCTTGAGGGAGTTGCAGTCGTGGTTCCCTAAGCTTCACCGCCCGTGATCGCGATCACGGGCGTTCGTGCTTTCTGAGGTCTCTCCGGACCAGGGTGATCATTCCGGCGACTCGGCCCTCGCAAGACCGCAACGGGCCGACCAACTCTGGAGATTGGGGAAACCTATGGCCACCGGAACCGTGAAGTGGTTCAACGCCGAGAAGGGCTTCGGCTTCATCGAGCAGGACGGCGGCGGCGCCGACGTCTTCGCCCACTACTCGAACATCAGCTCGCAGGGCTACCGTGAGCTCTTCGAGGGCCAGAAGGTCGAGTTCGACGTCACGCAGGGCCCGAAGGGCCCGCAGGCCGAGAACATCGTGCCGCAGAGCTGACCTCGCAGCTGACCGACGTCAGCACGCGCGAGAGCGCCCCGCACCGGCAGGCCGGTGCGGGGCGCTCTCGCGTGCTCAGTGCTGGTGCTTGGACCGGCCCTCGTTCGGGAACCTCAAGCCGCCCATGAGGAAGACCAGCAGTCCCGCGCAGATGGCGATGACAGCGATCGAGAACCCGATCATCTCCAGGACCTTCACGGTTCGCCCCTTTCGTCCCTTCGGACCCTAGGGCAGACCCGGGACGGCGGCCAGTCCTGTCACACCGTTCGGCGCCGCAGCGTCGCCGCGCCCAGGGCCAGCGCCAGCAGCGTGCAGCCCAGCACCACCACGAGATCCACGGCGAGCGCGCCGTCGAATCCGCTCTGCGTGGTGATCCTGTTCATCGCGTCGACGGCGTAGCTGAGCGGCAGCACGTCGGAGATCGCGCGCAGCCAGCCCGCCATGGTGTCACGCGGCGTGAACAGCCCGCAGAGCAGCAGCTGCGGCAGCAGGAAGGCCGGCATGAACTGCACGGCCTGGAACTCCGTCGCGGCGAACGCGGAGACGAAGAGCCCGAGCGCCATCCCGAGCAGGCCGTCCGCGACGGCCACGGCGAGCAGCGCCCAGCTCGGCCCCGCGACGCTCAGCCCGAGCAGACCGACCGTCAGCCCGAACGCCAGCAGCCCCTGGACCAGGGCCACCAGCCCGAACGCCAGCGCGTAGCCGAGCAGCAGGTCCAGCTTGCCGAGCGGCATCGTCAGCAGCCGCTCCAGGGTGCCGGTGGTGCGCTCGCGCAGCGTGGCCACCGCGGTCACCAGGAACATCACGATCATCGGGAAAATCCCGAGCAACGGCGCCCCGAGGCTGTCGAAGACCTCCTGCCGCCCGTCGAAGGCGTACTTGAGCAACACGATCAGCAGGCACGGGACCAGCAGCAGCATGGCGATCGTGCGCGGGTCGCTGCGCAGTTGCAGCAGCACCCGGCGGGCGGTGGCGAGCGTGCGGTGCGGGTTCATCGGCCGTCCTCCGTTCCGGCTGCCCTTCCGAGTCCTGGTGCGGCTCCGGATGCTGGTGCGGTCCCGGATGCTGGTGCGGCTCCGGCGACGAGGGTGAGGAAGGCCTGCTCGATGTCCGCCGCGCCGGTCGCGGCGAGCAGCGCCTGCGGGGTGTCGTGGGCGAGCAGCCGCCCCTCGCGCATCAGCAGCAACGCGGTGCAGCGGGCGGCCTCGTCCATGACGTGGCTGGACACCAGCAGCGTCGCGCCGCCCGCGGCGAGCCGGTGGAACAGCTGCCACAGCTCCTGGCGCAGCACCGGGTCCAGCCCGACGGTCGGCTCGTCGAGCACCAGCAGCTCAGGTGTGCCGAGCAGCGCCGCCGCGAGGGAGACGCGGGCCCGCTGGCCTCCGGAGAGCCGACCGACGAGGTCCCCGGCGTGCTCGGTCAGGCCGACCTCCTCCAGCACCCGCGCCGGATCACCCTTCGGCGCGCCGAGGACCTCGGCGAAGTAGCGCAGGTTCGCGAGCACGGTGAGGTCGGCGTAGACGGACGGTGCCTGCGTCACGTAGCCGACCCGGTCCCGCAGGGCCGGCGCCCCCGCCGCCAGCCCGAGCACCCGCACCTCCCCGCTCTCGACCCGCTGCACTCCGACGACGCTGCGCAGCAGCGTCGTCTTTCCGCAGCCGCTCGGTCCGAGCAGCCCCGTGACCGAGCCGCGCTCGACCACCAGATCGATCCCGTGCAGCACGGGCCTACCGCCCCGCGTGACGCGCAGCCCGCGCACGTCGATCGCGGGCGTTGAATTCATCATGCGCTGAGTTTGGCGCCCGAGCCCCCTGCGGTCAAGAACCGGAACCGCCCGACCTACTCGACTGCCAGATAGTTCTGCAACGTCGGGGCGAGCAGGGGGACGAGTTCGTCCGGCGTCGCGGAGGCGATGGGTTCGGCACCGATGACGTAGCGGGCCACCGCGAGGCCGATGATCTGGGAGAGCACCAGCTCCGCCCGCAGCTCGGGGGACGGACCGCCCAGGTCGGCGGCGAGGCGGAGGACCAGCTCGCGCACCATGAACTCGCGCAGGATCCCGGCGATCTGCTCGCTGCCGACCGCCGTGCGCAACACCGCCAGCAGCCGGTGAAGGACCTCGGGCTGTTCCCACAGGGCGAGGACGAAGCGCGCCAGGCGCTCGCCCATCCCGTCACGGTCGCCGGACAGGACCAGCTCGACCACCGCGGAGGGATCGATCGGGAAGTCCAGCGCCGCCAGGAACAACCCCTCCTTGCTGCCGAAGTAGTGGTGCAGCAGGGCGGCGTCCACCCCGGCGGCGCGGGCGATGCCGCGCATGCTGGTCTGCTCGTAGCCACGGGCGGCGAACTCCGCGCGGGCGACCTCCAGGACCGCGCCGCGGGTGTCGGCGCCACCGGGTCGGCGCCCCGTACGGCGCGGGGCCTGCGCCCCGGCCTCTTCCTTCTCGCTCATGCCCTCATCCTTGCCGACGCTGTCGGATGATCCTTCATGCACGAGCCATGACTCTGCAACGTCGCGGGTCCACGATGAGCTGCAACACGTTCTCATCGGAAGGGTGAACGCCATGGCAACGGCCCCAACTCCCTTGCAACTCACGCAACTCGGTGGTCGCATCGGCGCCCTCGCGCACGGGGTGAAGCTCGGCGGCGAGCTGTCGGCCGAGACCGTCACGCAGATCCGCGCGGCCCTGCACACGCACAAGGTGATCTTCTTCAAGGGTCAGCACCACCTCGACGACGCGAGCCACGAGGCCTTCGCCCGACTGCTCGGGCAGCCGGTCGGGCACCCGACCGTCCCGGCCGCGGACGGGCGATACGTCTTCGAGCTGGACGCCACCAAGGGCGTGCGGGCGAACAACTGGCACACCGACGTGACCTTCGTGCCCTCCTATCCGGCCGCCTCCATCCTGCGGGCCGTCGAGCTGCCACCGGCCGGCGGGGAGACGATCTGGGCCAACACCGCCGCCGCCTACCGCTCACTGCCGCCCGCCCTGAAGGTCTTCGCCGAGCACCTGCGGGCCGTCCACACCAACGACTTCGACTACGCGGCGCGGCTCGGCCTGCGGCCGGAGCTGGCCGAGAACCGAGAGGTCGCGGAGCTGTTCCGGCAGGTCTTCGTGTCGACCGCGTTCAAGACCGAGCACCCGGTGGTGCGGGTGCACCCCGTCACCGGGGAGAAGACGATCCTGCTCGGCGCCTTCACCCAGAGCCTGGTCGGGTTCGCCAGCGACGACAGCCGCGAGCTGATCGCCCTGTTCCAGCGCTTCGTGGAGAAGCCCGAGCACACCGTCCGCTGGCGCTGGGAGGTCGGCGACGTCGCGATCTGGGACAACCGCGCCACCCAGCACTACGCGGTCAACGACTACGGCGACGAGCCGCGCCTGGTCCGCCGGATCACCCTCGACGGCGACCTGCCCGTCGGCGTCGACGGGCAGCCCAGCCGGCTCCTGGAACCGGCCGAGCCGCCACGCGTCGCCGGGATCGTCCCGGCCGCGGAACTGGAGGAGCTAGCGCTCCCCCGCTCCTGAGATCTCCTTCGCGTCGGCCGCGGGCGCCGCCGGGCGCGCGGCCGACCGGCGTGAGGCGATCAGGGAGGTCACCGTGGTGACCGCGAGGACGCCGACCACGACGGCGAGCGAGAGCGGCGTGCCGATCTCCGGCGCGGCGTGGACGCCCGCCTCGTGGAGGGCGTGCAGGAGCAGCTTCACGCCGATGAAGCCGAGGATGATCGACAGGCCGTAGGAGAGGTGGACCAGCCGGTCCAGCAGTCCGCCGACCAGGAAGTAGAGCTGGCGCAGGCCCATCAGCGCGAAGGCGTTGGCGGTGAAGACGATGTAGGCGTCCTGCGTCAGCCCGAAGATCGCGGGGATGGAGTCCATCGCGAAGAGCACGTCGGTGGTGCCGATGGCCAGGATCACCAGCAGCATCGGGGTGACTAGGCGGCGGCCGCCCTCGACGACGGTGAGCCGGGTGCCGCGGTAGCCGTCCGTGGTGGGGAAGCGGCGCTCGACCGCGCGCATCAGCTTGCTCTCCTCGTACTCCTCGTCCGGGGAGCCGCCGCGGGCCTCCTTGATCAGCTTCCAGGCGGTCCAGATCAGGAAGGCCCCGAAGAGGAAGAAGATCCACGAGAAGGAGGCGATCACGGCGGCGCCGGCCGCGATGAAGACCGCCCGCAGCACCAGGGCGATCAGCACCCCGATCATCAGTACCCGCTGCTGGTAGACGCGCGGGACGGCGAACTTCGCCATGATCAGCACGAAGACGAAGAGGTTGTCGACGCTGAGCGACTTCTCGGTGACGTACCCGGCGAGGAACTGCCCGGCCGGCGCGGAACCGGAGTGCCACCACAGGAAGCCGGCGAACAACCCGGCGAGGCCGATCCAGATCGCGGACCAGACGGCCGCCTCACGGATGGAGACCTCGTGCGGCTTGCGGCCGCCGACGAAGAAGTCGACAGCGATCAGGGCGACGAGAACCACGATGGTGGTGACCCACATGGCCACGGAAACGTCCACGGACGTCCTTCCTCCGGCAGAAGCGAGCGTGCTTCACTGCCGGAGGTCTCCTCCGCCCTGCCGGGAACCGGCCGGGCCGACACGCCCGGGAGGTGCCGAGGCACCGCCGTGATGACGGACGTGTCGTTTCAGGGAGTACTCCCCTCCGCTTACCCGACCAGATTAACAAACCTCAGTGGTAGACGCGCAGGTAGTCGACGGAGAAGGTGATCGGGGTGCTGCCGCTCGGCGCCGGGTGGTACTGACCGGCGGAGAGGGACAGGTTGAGGATCAGGTAGGCGGACCAGTTGGCGCCCACGCCCGTGTTGTCCGAGTAGACCTTGACGCCGTTGACGTACCAGTCGACCGAGTTCGCGCCGTACTTGGTGCCGATGGTGACCCAGCCACCCGGCTTGATCGCGTTCGCGTTCGTGTAGTACGTCCCGCCGCCGTTGACGTGGTTGGTCAGCTCCAGCAGGTTCGGGTTGTCCGGGTGGTACTCGAAGGAGTCGATCTCGCCGTTGCCGTTCTTCCAGGTCCACAGCGCCGGCCAGGCGCCCTGACCGGTCGGCAGCTTCATCCGGGACTCGACGTAGTCGCCGGTCTTGACCTGGAAGCCCTCCTGGGAACCCTCCGTGGTCAGCAGACCGGTGGTCCAGGCCTGCTTGCCGTTCTCCAGGGTGTGCGAGCTGGGCTGCGCGGTGAAGGTGGCGACGCCGTTCGCGACGGAGACGTCGTTCGGGTCCAGCCAGTCGAGCTTGTTGTCGCTCGGGTTGTGGTTCCCGTACTGGTACGACGTCGTGGTGCTGGAGACCCAGCGGCTGGTGTTCAGCGAGTTGAACTCGTCCGACCAGATCGGCGTGCTGGAGGAGGCCACACCGGCCGGGATCGAGCCGGCGGCGGCCGGGGTCGACGGGGAGGGCGTGGGCGTCGGCGTCGGCGCGGGCGTCGGCTTGGTGCTGGATCCACCGACGGTCAGCGTCTTGGCAGCCAGGTTGTGCCAGGTGCCGGCGGTGTCCAGGTAGGCGCCGAACATGGTGTAGCTGCCGGCCGGGAACTGGCGGGAGGCGGTGAGGGTCAGACCGCCGGAGCAGACCCGCGCGTTGCTGTGCCACTGCGGGAAGTCCAGGTTGTTGCCGGCCGCGTCGCGGACCGCCACGCCCAGGGAGCGGAAGGTGACGCAGGAGCTCGACGTGACCGTCAGCTTGGCGGTGGTCCCGGAGGCGGTGGTCGTGGCGGTCAGGCCGGTCTCGCTGACGCGGGGCGTCGCGGCCTGGGCCGAGGTGGCGGCGACGCCGCCGAGCAGCAGGGCGGGCGCCGCGGTGAGCGCGGCTATGCGGGCAGGGGTCGACAGGGTGCGGCGCATGAGGTGGGCCTCTCCGACGCCTGCGAGGTGAGCTGTCGGATTCGGGCCGGAGAAGTAGTGGCCCGGCCGCGCGCACGCGGCTTCACCCCGAGCCCCGGCCCGGAAAAGGGCAGGGGCGGCTTACCTGTGGTTCCCCCGCTCCGGCCCTGGTGACTCGTCGTTTCCCGGCATCGAGGGGCTGGACTCGGCGTGCCCGATGCGGGTGTCCGCCGACTGTGGGGGCGGACCCCCGCACATTAGGCAGATATAAAGATCGACTCCAAACATTCGGTCGGCTAAGAGACTTCTCTCACACCGACCGCACCGACCGCACCGACCGTCACAGGTACTGCTCGATGACCGGCAGCATCTCCTGGAACGTGCGCCCCTGCGCTGGAACGCCGATCGCGGTCAGCTGCCAGGCGCCGTCCTCGTCCCGGTCGACCTTCGCCATCACCTGGCCGCTGTGCTCCCCGCCGCCGTTGAGGGTGAAGCGCGCCAGCTCGGCGCCGGACGCCTCGTCGACCAGCCGGCAGTGGAAGCGCTGGACCTCGGCGAAGCTCTGCCCGTTGTAGGAGTTCACCGTGAAGACGATCTGCGTGATGTGCGGCGGGACGCGGCCCAGGTCCACGCTGATCGACTCGGTGTCCAGGCCGCCGCTGCGTCGGTCCCCGGCGTGCCGCACCGAGCCGTCGTTGCTGACCAGGTGCCGGAAGAAGACCACGTCGGCCAGGGTGCGGCTGGCGTAGAGCACGGCGGAGGCGTCCAGGTCGACCTCCCGCTCCCGCCGCCGCCCCCCGAAGAACCCCTTGCGTGGCGCCCCCTGCCAGCCGAGCCCGAGCCGGATCACCGGCGGGCCCGCCTCCCCCTCCGGCCCCTCGAGACGGATGCGCTGGCCCGTACTCAGACTCACCGACATGGCTCGGCCCTCCCCACATGTGTCGGACGCCCGTGGACCGTTGTCCGTTCCCTGTGCAGCTTCTATCGAGCACCATAGGCGCTCGGCCCGAAGGACGGGTGAAGAAAACGGGCGTCGAACACTCAGGCCATTCCGGCTTCGCGCATCTGGCGCAACTCCTTCTTCAGTTCGTTCACCTCGTCACGCAGGCGGGCCGCCATCTCGAACTGCAATTCGGCGGCCGCATTGTGCATACGCTCCGTCAGTTCCGCGATCAGCTCGGCCAGCTCGGCGGCCGGCAGGCTCCTGGCCTCCTTGGCGTCCGCCTTGAGGCCGAGCACCGGCACCGGCGCCTTCTGGCCCCGGCCGCCCCCGCCGCCCTGGCGGTAGCCGGTGCTGAGCAGCTCGGCGGTGTCCATGTCCTCGCGGGTGAGGGTGTCCAGGATGTCGCCGATCTTCTTGCGCAGCGGCTGCGGGTCGATGCCGTGCTCGGTGTTGTACGCCTGCTGGATCTCGCGACGCCGGTTGGTCTCGCTGATCGCGTGGTCCATCGCCGCGGTGATCCGGTCCGCGTACATGTGCACCTGGCCCGAGACGTTACGGGCGGCACGGCCGATCGTCTGGATCAGGGAGGTGGGCGACCGCAGGAAGCCCTCCTTGTCCGCGTCCAGGATCGCGACGAGGGAGACCTCGGGCAGGTCGAGGCCCTCACGGAGCAGGTTGATACCGACCAGCACGTCGTAGTCGCCGGCGCGCAGCTGGCGCAGCAGCTCGACGCGGCGCAGCGTGTCGATGTCGCTGTGCAGGTAGCGCACCCGGATGCCGAGCTCCAGCAGGTAGTCGGTGAGATCCTCCGACATCTTCTTGGTCAGGGTGGTGACCAGGACGCGCTCGTCCTTCTCGGTGCGCTTGCGGATCTCGTGGACCAGGTCGTCGATCTGGCCCTCGGTCGGCTTGACCACGATCTCCGGGTCGATCAGGCCGGTCGGGCGGATGATCTGCTCGACCTGGCCGTCCGAGCGGGAGAGCTCGTACTTGCCCGGCGTGGCGGAGAGGTAGACCGTCTGCCCGATGCGCTCGACGAACTCCTCCCACTTCAGCGGCCGGTTGTCCATGGCCGAGGGCAGCCGGAAGCCGTGCTCGACCAGGGACCGCTTGCGCGAGGCGTCGCCCTCGTACATCGCGCCGATCTGCGGCACGGTGACGTGGGACTCGTCGATGACGAGGAGGAAGTCCTCGGGGAAGAAGTCCATCAGGGTGTTCGGCGCGGTGCCGGCGGTGCGCCCGTCGATGTGGCGGGAGTAGTTCTCGATGCCGGAGCAGGTGCCGATCTGACGCATCATCTCGATGTCGTACGTGGTGCGCATGCGCAGCCGCTGGGCCTCCAGCAGCTTGCCCTGCTTCTCCATCGTGGCGAGCGTCTGCTCCAGCTCCGCCTCGATGCCGGTGATGGCGCGCTCCATGCGCTCCGGGCCGGCGACGTAGTGGGAGGCGGGGAAGACGTGGACCGACTCGTCCTCGCTGATGACCTCGCCGGTGAGCGGGTGCAGGGTGGAGAGGGCCTCGATCTCGTCGCCGAACATCTCGATCCGGATCGCGAGCTCCTCGTAGACCGGGAAGATCTCGATCGTGTCCCCGCGCACGCGGAAGGTGCCGCGGGTGAAGGCGACGTCGTTGCGGTTGTACTGGATCTCGACGAAACGGCGCAGCAGCGCGTCCCGGTCGATCTCGTCGCCCACCTTGAGCTGGACCATCCGGTCCGCGTACTCCTGCGGCGTGCCGAGGCCGTAGATGCAGGAGACGGAGGCGACCACGATGACGTCGCGCCGGGTCAGCAGCGAGTTGGTGGCCGAGTGGCGCAGCCGCTCGACCTCCTCGTTGATCGAGGAGTCCTTCTCGATGTAGGTGTCCGTCTGCGCGATGTACGCCTCGGGCTGGTAGTAGTCGTAGTACGAGACGAAGTACTCGACCGCGTTGTTGGGCAGCAGCTCGCGGAACTCGTTCGCCAGCTGGGCGGCGAGCGTCTTGTTCGGAGCCATGACGAGCGTGGGCCGCTGCAGCTTCTCGATCATCCACGCGGTGGTGGCGGACTTGCCGGTGCCGGTGGCACCGAGCAGCACGACGTCCTTCTCACCCGCGCGGACCCGGCGCTCCAGCTCCGCGATGGCGGTGGGCTGGTCGCCGTTGGGCTGGTAGGGACTGACGACCTCGAAGGGCGCCATGGACCGCTGAAGATCGGTGGTGGGTCTCACGCCACCAACCGTACGACCCGGCACTGACAAACGGCCCCGATATTCGAAGGCGCCGCCCGTCGGCCCGCTGGCAGCATCTCGTCATGAGCATCCCCCGGCAGATCATCGAGTACTACACCGACGACTACTGCGAGGCCGAGCGCCTGCACCGCAACGCGCGCGGCCGGGTGGAGCGGCTGCGCACGCTGGAGCTGCTGGACCGCCACCTGCCCACCGGCCCGGCGCGGGTCCTCGACATCGGCGGCGGCCCCGGCGTCCACGCCGCGGAGCTGGCGGCACGCGGCCACGACGTGACGCTGCTGGACCCCGTCCCCCTCCACGTCGAGCAGGCCTCCCGCTACGGCTCCTTCGCCGCCGCGCACGGCGACGCCCGCAGCCTGGAACAGCCGGACGACTCCTACGACGCGGCACTGCTGCTGGGGCCGCTCTACCACCTCACGGACCGGCAGGAGCGGATCGCGGCGCTGCGCGAGGCCCGGCGCGTGGTCCGGCCCGGCGGCGTGGTGCTGGCCGCGGTGATCTCACGCCACTCGCCGCTGCTGCACCTCTCCGCTCTCGGTCATTTGCCGACCGACGAGGCGGCCGGGCGGCTCGCCGCGGAGCTGGCCGAGAGCGGCGTGAACGACCCGGAGACCGGCTTCACCGTCGCCTACTTCCACACCGTCGCCGAGCTCCAGGAGGAGTACCGCGCGGCCGGCCTCGGCGAGCCCCGGGTCTACGGCATCGAGGGCCCGCTCTGGCCGCTGCTGGCCTCGGAGCTCGTGGAGGACCGCGACGACCTGGTCACCGCCGCACTCCGCGCCGCCCGGGCCGCCGAACAGGACCTCGCCCTGATCGCATCGAGCGCGCACATCATGGCGGCGGCCCGGGTCTAGGGCGTCTGGGGCCAGTCCTGAGCCTCGGTACGGAAGGGCGCCGTCGTCAGGTCGGCGACGGTGCGGCGCTCCCTGACCGGGGCGGGCTCGTCTGCCGCCCGGCCGACCGCGAGCATGGAGACGATCTCCCATCCGGGCGCCGGCTTCAGCTCGGCGGTGAGGCCGTCGAGGTCGAAGGCCCGGAACTGGTGCACCTGCAGGCCCAGGGCCTGCGCCTGCACGGTCAGGTAGGCCACGGACTGGCCGAGGTCGTAGTCGGCGAACTCGGAGTAGCCGATCTCCGGGTCGTCGACCCAGCGCCGGGTGAGCGTGACGACCAGCAGCCCCGCGTCCAGCGCCCACCGTGCGGAGCTGGGCGCCAGGTGGGGGGCGACCTGCGCGTACGCGGCCTCGCCCGGCCGCACGGGCAGGAACCCCCACGGCTGCGAGTTGCCCGCGGACGGCGCCCGGCGGGCGGCGTCGAGCAGCGTGTCGACGACCTCGTCGGGGACGCGCGGGCCCGACGCGAACGCGTACGGGCTGTAGCGCGCCGCCAGCAGCGGATGGATCAACCCGCGGCGACGATCTGCTTGCTGTCGCGGGCGAGGGCGACGAGGCGGGAGATGGCGCGGAAGTACTTCTTCTTGTAGCCCCCGTTCAGCATCTCCTCGCTGAATATGGAGTCGAACGCCGCGCCGGAGGCGACTATCGGGAGCTCCCGGTCGTACATCCGGTCCGCCAGGACGACCAGGCGCAGCGCGGTGCTCTGGTCCGCGACGGGCGTCACGCCGCGCAGGAAGACGGCGTCGACGCCGTCGAGCATGGCGCCGTAGCGGCTCGGGTGGACCTCGGAGAGGTGCGTCAGCAGGGCGTCGAAGTCGTCGAGGGAGGCGCTCGCGCCGTGGGCGTCGGCGAGGTGGGCGACCTCGGCGTCGCTGTACGGCGGCGGGGCCTCGGGCAGGCCGCGGTGGCGGTAGTCCTGGCCGTCGATCCGCAGGCTGCGGAAGCGGGAGGCCAGGCCCTGGATCTCGCGCATGAAGTCGGACGCCGCGAAGCGGCCCTCGCCGAGCTTGCCCGGCAGCGTGTTGGAGGTGGCGGCGAGCTTGACCCCGGCCTCGGCGAGGCGGGTCAGCAGCGTGGAGACCAGGACGGTGTCGCCCGGGTCGTCCAGCTCGAACTCGTCGATGCAGAGCAGCGTGTGCCCGGAGAGCGCCTGCACGGCCTGCTGGAACCCGAGCGCGCCGACGAGGTTGGTCAGCTCCACGAAGGTGCCGAAGGCCTTCTCGCCCGGGGTGGCGTGCCACAGGGAGGCCAGCAGGTGGGTCTTGCCGACGCCGTAGCCGCCGTCGAGGTAGACGCCGCCGGGGCCGGACGCCTGGGCGGGCACGGCGGCCCGGCCGAACCAGCGCTTCTTCGCCGGCTTAGCGGCGCCCTCGAGGGAGGTCAGTCCTGCGGCGAAGCCCTCCAGCACCCGAACGGCCTCGGCCTGGCTGGGCTGCTGCTGGTCCGGGATGTAGGTGCTGAAGCGCGCCTGCTGGAAGCGGGGCGGCGGGATCATCTCGGCGATCAGCCGCTCCGCGGCGACGACGGGTCGGCGCTCGGCCAGGGCTATGTGAGGGGCAGGCGACACGAGTCCCAAGGGTACGGTCCACAGGGGCGTGGAAGACTGCCCCATGTGCGCAGACTGCTTCCGTACGCCCCGGATGTGACGGACTTCACCTCCAGCCCGGGCCCGAACGACGGCCACGACAGCGGCGTCGACGCCGGGGGCGACGCTCCCTGGAGCCTCGACGCGATCGCCGCCGCGTACGCGTACCCGGCCGAGGCCGGCGGCACCGGGTCCGGCGCCGGACGACCGTGGGTGCGCGCCAACATGGTCAGCAGCCTGGACGGCGCGGCCCGCCTCGACGGGCTCTCCGAGGGCCTCTCCTCCGCCGCCGACAAGCGGATCTTCGGTGTGCTGCGGGCGCTGGCGGACGTGGTGCTGGTCGGCGCGCAGACGGTGCGCGCCGAGGGCTACCGCCCGGCCATGGCCCGCGCCGAATTCGCCGCCGGGCGCGCGGCGCGCGGCCAGGGTCCTGCCCCCGTGATCGCGGTGGTGAGCAACAGCCTCGACCTGGACCTCACGCTCCCGCTGTTCACCTCGCCGCTGGTGCCGACGGTCGTGGTCACGGCCGAGGCCGCCCCGCCCGCGCGGCTCGCGGCGGCCCGCGAGGTCGCGGACGTGGTGGTGGCCGGCGCGGAGGGCGTCGACCTCGGCCGCGCGGTCGCGGCACTGGCCGAACGCGGCTGGACCCGCGTGCTGACGGAGGGCGGTCCCCGGCTGCTCGGCCAGTTGGCCGAGGGCGGCCATCTCGACGAGCTCTGCCTGACCCTCGCACCCCTGTTGGCGGCCGGCGACGCGCCCCGGATCGCCCATGGCGCGAAGTCGATCGCCCAGCGCATGGAACTCATCGGGCTCCTGGAGGAGAAAGGTTTCCTCTTCGCCCGGTACGCCCGTAGCGTGAAGATTGCGCAATAACGGAGGGGTCGCCTCCGGATATTGCGAGAGGATGCAAAGGCAGCGCACAGCAGCAGCACACGCAGTGGCGGTTGGACGACAGGTTCTCCGGCTGACGAGGGAAGAAGGACGCACGTGTTCACTACCGTTCTGTTGATCGAGAAGGCGCTGTCGGACGCCGACGTCGAGCTGGTCACCACACTCCATGGCGACGAGCCGGTCTTCTTCCACGTGGTGATGCAGCCGCGCGGCAAGCAGGACGAGCTGCTGCGGGCCATCGACGACGTGGCCTTCGGCTACCTGGAGCAGGCCGCCAAGGAGCGGGAGGAACCCCACGGCCAGGCCGCGCTGAGCGCGGCGGACCAGGCCCTCCAGCACACGCTCCGGGCGCTGCGCGAGGGCGGGGCGGGCGGCGCGGAGGGGGCGGTCGTGGACCACAACCCGCTGGAGGGGCTGCAGGACCTGGTCAAGGAGGTGTCGGCGGACGAGGTGATCGTGCTGGCCGCCCCGCACTGGGTCGAGGGCCTCTTCCACCGCGACTGGGCCTCCCAGGCCCGCCACAAGGTCGGCGTCCCGGTCCTCCAGCTCTTCGCCCAGCAGGCCTAGCCTCCGGCCCGCGCCGCCCCTGGTGGTGCAGCGTCCCGCCTGCATCGTGCGCTCCCGCGCATACGGCAGAATCGAGGCGACCGCCCGTCGTCGACGCGACCCCCCGGAGCCCGACACCATGACCGACGCCTCGGCTGCGCACGCAGCCACCGCTTCCCTCACCGCACCGCACTTCATCGGGATCGGGGGCGCCGGCATGTCCGGGCTCGCCAAGATCCTCGCGCTGCGGGGCGCGCAGGTCTCGGGCAGTGACGCCAAGGAGTCGACGGTCGTGCTCGCGCTGCGCCAGCTCGGCGCGGACGTGCACGTCGGGCACGCCGCCGAGCACGTGCCGGCCGGCGCCAGTGCCATCGTCGTGTCGAGCGCGATCCGGGAGGACAACCCCGAGATCGCCGAGGCACGCCGCCGCGGCCTGCCGATCGTGCACCGCTCCGACGCGCTCGCCGCGCTGATGCGGGACCGTCGCGCGCTCGCCGTCGCGGGCACCCACGGCAAGACGACCACCACCAGCATGCTGGCGGTCAGCCTCACCTCGCTCGGTCTGGACCCGTCCTTCGCCATCGGCGGGGACCTGAACGAGCCGGGCAGCAACGCCCACCACGGGACCGGCGAGATCTTCGTGGCCGAGGCCGACGAGAGCGACCGCAGCTTCCAGAAGTACACGCCCGAGGTCGCCATCGTCCTCAACGTGGAGCTGGACCACCACGCGAACTACGCCTCGATGGACGAGATCTTCGAGTCCTTCGAGGCCTTCGCCGACCGCATCGTGCCGGGCGGCGCGCTGGTGGTCGACACCGACCACGCCGGTGCCGCCGAGCTCGCCTCGCGCGTCTCGGGCCGAGGCTTCGACATCGTCACCGTCGGCGAGAGCGAGGGCGCGGACTTCCGCATCCTGAGGATCGCCCCGCGCGGCATGACCAGCGAGGTCACCGTCGCGCTGCCGGCGGGCGAGCAGCTGACCTTCACCGTCAACGTCCCCGGCCGCCACTACGCGCACAACGCCGTGGCGGCGCTCGCCGCGGGCGTCCGGCTCGGCGTCCCGGCGGCGGAACTCGCGCCCGCGCTCAGCAGCTACCAGGGCGTGCGGCGCCGGCTTCAGCTCAAGGGCGACGCGGCGGGCGTCCAGGTGATCGACTCCTACGCGCACCACCCGACCGAGATCGCCGCCGACCTTCAGGCGATCCGTGAGGCCGCGGGCGAGGGCCGGGTCGTCGTGGTCTTCCAGCCGCACCTGTTCAGCCGCACCCGCGAGCTGGGCCTGGAGATGGGTGAGGCGCTGTCGCTCGCCGACCAGGTGGTCGTGCTCGACATCTACCCCGCCCGTGAGGACCCGATCCCGGGCATCACCAGCGAGATCGTCATCGAGGCGGCCCGCGCCAAGGGCGCGGACGTGCAGGGCGCCCACTCGCTGGCCGCCGTGCCGGACCTCGTCGCGGGAATGGCGAAGGCGGGTGACCTCGTTCTCACGATGGGCGCCGGGGACGTCACCTTCCTCGGCCCGGAGATCCTCTCCCGCCTGGACACCCTCGCCTGAGCGAGCCGGACCGACCGAAGGAGCGCTTGATCATGGGCTACGAGATCGAGAAGACCGACGCGGAGTGGCGCGGGCAGCTGACCCCGGCCGAGTACGCGGTGCTGCGCGAGGCCGGCACGGAGCGCGCCTTCGTGGGTGAGTACACCGACACCAAGACGGTCGGCGTGTACGCGTGTCGCGCCTGCGGCAACGAGCTGTTCAGCTCGGAGTCCAAGTTCGACTCGCACTGCGGCTGGCCGAGCTACTTCTCGCCGCTGGCCGAGGACCGCGTCCAGTACATCGAGGACGACAGCCACGGCATGCGCCGGGTCGAGGTCCGCTGCGCGAAGTGCGGCTCGCACCTCGGCCACGTCTTCGAGGGCGAGGGCTACAACACGCCGACGGACCAGCGGTACTGCATCAACTCCATCTCGCTGACGCTGCGCCCCGAGAAGGCGTAGGCCCCGTCCCCGCGGAACCCCGACGACGCGGGTGCGCGTCCTCGGGGTCATGGGGGTTCGGGGGGACAGACTCGGCGAGTTCTTGGCGCGACTCCTGGTCGTGATCCTTGTCGGGCCGTTCCTGGCGGCCGCGGTGTGGTTCGTCTGGGCCTTTCCCGGTCCACGGATCGCCGCGGCGCTCGGGGTCGGCCCGACGACGGGCGTGGTGACGGTCTCGGACTGTCGGCTGGTCAAGGGCAGCGGCGAGGGCTCCGGTTCCACCGTGAACTGCGGCGGGACCTACGTCGCGAACGGCGGCGGCCCCGCGACGCAGGTCCAGCTTCAGATGGCGAGCCGGGACTACGCCGCGGGCACCCGCGTCCCGGTCCGGATGGTCGGCGGGCGCCCGTACCAGAAGTCCGCTCTGGACTTCGCCCTGTGGGCGCTGGTCTCCCTGTACGCGCTGGGTGTTCCGGTGGCCGCCCTCGTGCTGCTGAACCGGGCCGAGCCGCCGGGCTCGGACACGGTGGGCAGCCTCGCGATCCTCTTCGTGCTGCTCGCGCTCCCGCTGTTCGTCCTGTTCATGGTCGTCGGGGCCGTCGTCATGAGCTTCACCTGACTCAGAGGTGGCGGCCCGCCCTGCGGCCGAAGCGGAACACGCCCGCACCGGTGGCGGCGAGCGCGGCACCGAGGAGGGCCAGCAGCGGGGTGTACCCGTCGGCGCCGGTGTCGGCCAGACCACCGCCCTCGGACGTGCTGGGGGTCGGGGTCGGCGGCGTGGGCGAGGACGTGGTGGTGCCGGAGCCGGTCGGGGTCGGGCTCGGCGTCGGGCTCTTCGAGCCGGTGGGCGTGGGCGTCGGGGTCGGGGTCGGGGATTCGGTGGGCGACTCGGTCGGGGTCGGGGAGCCGCTGTTGACGGAGTTGGTCGGGGTCGGCGTGGGCGTGCCGGTCGCGGTCCCGGTGGGGGTGGGCGTCGGGGTGGGCCCGTTCTCGCCGCAGTCGGCGTGGACCTCGCCCAGGCGCAGACGGGTGATCTTCCCCCGGTAGACCTCGTTGCCGGAGGTGTCGTTCAGCGTGCCGGAGACGTCGATGTCGAGCCACGCGGACGCCCGGAACTGACGGGACTGCGTCGCCGGGTCCTCGTGCGGGGCGACGACGACACGCAGCGTGCTCGTCCCGATCGTCGGCACGCCCATGTCGGCGCCGGTGACGGTCAGGGTGCTGGTGCCGATCTGCACCTGCCGGCCCAGCACGGTGATCACGCTGCCCGCGGTGCGGTTGTAGGCCAGCGCGTAGGGGCCGTAGGGCGGCGGGACGCACTCGGCGTAGGAGTCCATCGAGGACACCGAGCCCGCCGCCGCCCCGAGCCTGATCAGCGGCTTGCTGTTCAGGTCGACCTGGAGACCCGTCAGGTTGGACTGGGCGTAGTACTTGGCGCTCTGCGCGGAGGTCCGGTCGTTCTTCGTCGCGATGGTGATCCGGGAGAGCATGTCGTCCGGGTCGCTGAAGTCACCGGGGTCGTCCTCTCCGACCACGGTGCTCTGCGCCGTGCCGTACACACCGGAGTACGCGGTCAGGTTGATCGGGTCGACCTGGGTGTTCGTCAGCTGGACCAGTGTCGCGCTGGCCAACGCACCCGGGTTCGGGGCGGCAAGGGCCGAGCTGAGGCTGAACGACGGCACGAGAGTGACAGCCGCGGCGCCCAGCGTGCAGGCGCCGCCGATGGAGGCGACCAGGAGACGATTCTTCACGAAACGTACATACCAGTACTCATCCAACAATCCTGAGTAACCCGCCGTCGAGCGGGGAGAACGCGCCCATGGGGGATGTGCATGCGAGGGATCTGTCCGTCGCCGTCGCGGGGGCCGGGCTCGGCGGGCTCTGTCTGGCCCAGGGCCTGCGCCGGTCGGGGTTCGAGGTCGACGTCTACGAGCGCGACGACGGGCCGGACGCGCGACCGCAGGGGTACCGGCTGCACCTGGACGCGCGAGCGGGGCTCGCGCTGGAGCAGTGCCTGCCGCCCGGCCTCCTCGCTCTCTTCCAGGCCACCTGCGGACTGCCCAGCCGGCGCTTCACCGTACTGAGCCCGAGACTCCGCGTCCTGCACGAGGTCGTCGACGCGAGCGGCCAGGATCCTTACGCGCCTGGCACGCTGAGCACGTCCGTGCATCGCCGGACGCTGCGCGAGGTGCTGGGCACCGGGCTCGCGGACCGGATCCACCACGGGCGCGCCGTGACCGGCTATGCCGTGGACGGTCAGGGCGTACAGGTCCGCTTCGCCGACGGCGACACCGCGCGGGCGGACCTGCTGGTCGGCGCGGACGGCGTGCACTCCGCGGTGCGACGGCAGCTGCTGCCGCACGCCGTCGTCGACGACACGGGCGGGCGGGCCCTCTACGGCCGCACTCCGCTCACCGAACGGACCCGCGCGCTGCTGCCGCCGGCACTGCTGCACGGCTTCACCGCGGTCGTCGGCGGCCGGACCGGCGTGGCCGCCGGTCTCGTCCGCCTCCGCGAGCAACCGCCGCACGCGGCGGCGCGCCTCGCGCCCGAGGCGCGCCTGTCCCCGGTCCCCGACTACCTGATGTGGGCGGTCAGCGCGCAGGCACGCGAGTTCGGGGTGTCGGAGGCGGCGCTGGACCGAGCCGATCCGACCACCCTCCACACGCTCGCCTGCCGCGCCGTACGCAACTGGCACCCCCAACTGCGCGAGCTCGTCGCGGCGGCGGACGTCGCCGACACCTTCGTCGCCGTGATCCGCAGCGCGGAGGAGCTCCCCGCGTGGCGGCCGAGCCGGGTGACGCTGCTCGGTGACGCGATCCACGCCATGAGCCCCGCCCGCGGCTCCGGCGCGAACACGGCGTTGCAGGACGCGGCGCTGCTGTGCCGCGTCCTCACGGAGCGCCGGGACGACTCCCCCGCCGCGCTGGTCGCCGCGGTCGGCGCGTACGAGGAACGCATGCGCGACTACGGCTTCGCGGCGGTGGCCGCGAGCCGCAAGGCGGAGGCGGAGACGGGCACGGGCCGCCTGGCCTCATGGCTCCTGCGCCGCCTCGGATGACTTCTGACTTCTGCACAGGGGTGAGTCGCACCTCCAGGGGCCGCGAGGCTCTGCACGATCAACTGCCTGCTCGATCAACTGCGCGCGCGAGCAGCCACCCACGCAGCCGGCAGGCCGAACGCGCAGGGCCATCCGTACGCCGGTGGTTGCTCGCGCCCACGCGGGGGGCACCTCGGAGCACCTCCCGGCCGAAGGCCGGGGGAGGAGCCGCACGTCGGTAGAGCCTCGCGCCCCTGGAGGTGCAACTGCCTGCGGGAGCGAAACTCAGCCGTTCAAGGGCATGGTCATCGTCGGCTTGATCGGGTTCACGTCCGGGCGGACCTTGCTGACCGCCGTGCCCGTGGCGAAGAACTCGACGCCGTGCTCGCCCCAGTAGCGGAAGTCGTCCACGAAGGTGCCGACGATGCCGTCCGCGCCGAGCTGCTGGCCCTCGTACTGCATCCGGGCCATCGCCAGCTCCCGGGCGTCGTACAGGGCCTGGGTGAACTGAGGCATCTCCGCGTTCTGGCCCACCTGGGAGAGGGTCTGGCGGAGCGTCTGGTGGGCCACGTGGTAGACGCAGTTGCCCAGCACCAGGCGGCGCGGCAGCCAGCCGTGCTGCCACAGCGTCCAGAAGTCCTGGCCGGAGAGGCTGGTGGTGAACGGCTTGCCGTTGGGAGTGCGGTAGTTGGTGCCGTCGGTGGCCTTGACCGCGGTGCCGACCGCGATGAACTCGACGACATCGGCGAGGAAGCCGTAGTTCATCGGGCGGAGCTCGACGCCGATGACGCCGTCCGCGCCGAGCTGCGCGGCCTCCGCCTCCATCCGGGCCATGGCCAACTCGCGGACGTTGTACATGGCCTGGGTGAGGACGCCCAGCTCCTGGCTGACCTTCCAGTTCCCGTACTGGACACCCACGTGGTAGACGCTGGTGCCCATCACCATGCCGAGCGGCTCGAAACCCGACTCGGTGACGAGCACGAACTCGTTGACGGACAGGTCGGAGGTGAAGCAGGGACGCCCCTGCCGCGAGCCGTCGAGGCGGCCGCGGGCGACCTCGGAGATCTGGACCTGCTGGTACCCGGGCGTGCTCATGCGCCGCCTCCCCCACTCGGAACGAAACCCCGGAACAATCCGGACGACGGAACGGTAGCAGCGTTGCGATTCTCGCAACACGGTCGTACCGTGTAGGGCATGGACGAATCCGTCTCCGGGCGGGTACGCGAGGTGATCCGGGCCGCGGGCCAGAGCCAGGCCGCCTTCGCCGCGCGTGCGGGAATCACGCCCGACAAGCTCTCCAAGTCCCTCGGCGGCGTACGCCGCTTCAGCTCGCTGGACCTCGCGCTCATCGCGGAGGCCGCCCAGGTCAGCGTCGACTGGCTGCTGACCGGGCGTCAGCACGCCCCGGCCGGCATCGCCGCGCGCGGGGACGCCGCCGCGCACGGGGCCGGGCTCAGCGAGCGCGCCGAGCGGTTCACCGCCGCCTACGACGTGCTCGACCTGCTGGGTCGCGCCCCCGAACTGCCGGCCCTGCCGGCCCTGCCGCCGGGCGATCCGGACGGACAGGGCGAGCTGCTGGCCGCCGACGTCCGCACGCGGGTCCACGCCCTCGTCGGCGCGGAGCCCGCACTGCTCGCCACCGGCGAGTTGCTGGCCGCCTGCGAGCACGCCTTCGGCGTGGACTTCGCCGTCACCGACCTGCCCGGCGCCGTCGACGGGTTCGCCTGGCAGGAGGACGGCTTCCGGCTGGCCCTGGCCCGCCGCGACGAGCGGTGGACCAGGCAGCGGTTCACCCTCGCGCACGAGCTCGGCCATCTGCTCGCCGGTGACGCCACCGAGCCGCTGGCCGAGTCCCCCGTCGCGCCGGGCCGTCAGTCCGAGCCGGACGAGGTACGCGCCAACGCCTTCGCCGCCGCCCTGCTGATGCCGGAACCCGAGGTACGCGACGCCGCGGACGCGCTCGACTTCGCCGAACTCGTGGTCCGCTTCCGCGTGTCGCCCAGCGCGCTGGCCGCCCGGCTGCGGCGCCTGGGCCTGATCGGCGCCGCCGAGCACGCCCGGCTGCGGCGCCGCACCACCGCCGAGTGCCATCTGGCCGCCGCCGCGATGGACGCCTACCTGCGCGAGGCGGCCGTCGCCGTCGCCGAGCGCCCGCCGCCCCGGCTCGCGGACGGCCTGTGGTCAGCGTTCGAGGCGGGCGAGACGACGCTGCGCCCGCTGGCCGCTCTGCTCGGCATGGAGACGGGCGAGCTGGAGGGCCGCCTGGAGACGTCGGAGCCGACGGCCCTCCAGGGGGAGTTGGTCTACCAGCCATGACCGGCCGGACCCAGTGGTGGTTCCCCGACAACACGGTGCTCTGCAACTTCGCGGCCGTCGACCGGCTGGCGTTGTTGGAGAAGGTGCTCGACGGCCGGGGCCGATGGTCCGAGGCGGTCGCCCGGGAGGCGAGGCTCTCCGCCCGCCACCTGCCCCCGCTGACCGGCCTGGTCGACGGCGGCGCGCTGGGCGAACCGATCGAGATCACCGACGCAGGCGTCCGCACCGAGGTGGAACGCCTGCGCCGCGCCGTGTTCGGCGGCGACCGGCGCCGCCCGACCCAGCATCTGGGCGAGGCCGAGACGCTCGCCTTGATGACGAGGCAGCCGGAGTTCCGCCGCTCCGTCTGGATCTCCGACGACCGCGACGCCGCCCGCTACGCCCGCCGACGCGGGATCACCACCCTGGAGACCTACGACCTCGCCGCGGCTGCGGTGCGCGAGCGCCTGATCACCCCGAGCGACGCCCACGACCTGCTGCGACGGATGACGGATGCGGGACGCCGCCTCCACCGGATCAGTTCGGGACCGGACGAGTTCGGCGCCGCAAGGGGCGCCACGGGCCCGGGGAAAGCTCAAATCTAGCTCTGAGAATCCCGCCCGGCTCTTCCCGGGGACCCGGCCAACGGACATGCTCTCCCCTGTGGAGCCAGGTGCGGGGGACCTGGCTCCCTCCTTCTTCGGGGGAGGTGTCCCGATGAGCCTCGATCCACTGTTCGTCACCGCGGCGGTCGGCGTCGGCCCGGCGGCGGCGCTGGTCCTGTGGACCGGCTCGCGCGGTCGGCACAGCGCGCGCGCGTTCCGGACCGCCCGGCGGCTGCTGCTCGGCGCGCTGGTGCTGGCCCTGCTGCTCGCGGCGGTCGCCACCTTCCGCTGGTCCCACGCCACGATGGGCGCGACCGCGCCGAACGCGTCGCCGACCCGGCCACCGCTCGTCGGTTTCCTGCTGCTGGCCGCGTTGGCGGCGCTGGCGCTGGTCACCGCCACGTCACGGTTGCGTATCCGTCGGCGGGCCGCTCTTGAGGAGCCGCCACGGCTCGGGTTGGTTGACCAGCATGCCGTACCTGTTCCTGGTCCCCGCGCTCCTGCTGGCGGTGCTGTCGTCCCTCCGGCTGTGCCGGCTGGCTGCCGCGAGCGATCCGCTGCTGACCGGCGCGTCGGCGCCGGGCCGGTCCTCTGACGGGCCGTCGCGGCCCCCGGAGCCGGTCGAGGCGGCGTACCTGGCCGGCGGGCCGGAGCGGGTGGTGGACGTGACGCTCGTCGACATGACCGGCCGCGGCCTGCTCCACATCGCCCACACCGGCTGGACCTCCGTGGCCCGCCCGCTCCCCGGCACGGAGCTGGAGTCCGAGGTCATCGCGGCGCTCGGCCCCGACGGACAGCGCCGCACGGACGAGGTCCGCCGCGAGGTCGCCCACGGCCCCTCGGTCGGCCTCCTGGCCCGCTCCCTCGCGGAGCTCGGCCTCGCGGTGACGCCAGGCTCGCGCGCGGCGATGGCGCAGGCGGTGACGGCGGTCCGCGTCGCGCTCCTCGCCACGGTGGCGCTCGGGACGACGGCGCTGGGTGCCGTCGGCGCGCGGGACCTGCTCACCGGCGCGCACGACAGCCTGCTGGCGCCTGCTGCGTGGTTCGTCCTGCCGCTGATCCTGACGGCCGGCACGCTGCTGATGGCCCGCGCGGAGTTCCACCCGGTCACCCCGTGGGCGGCTCCGGCAGGACAGCAACTCCTCCGGGCCCTCCGCCCGCAGCGCCGGACCCGGGACCCGCTGCTCACGCTGGTCCTCCGCGGCCCGAAGGCGCTCCGCGACCAGCGGTTGCGGACTGCTCTGACAGTTCGTTCGCGCAAGCGCTAGGGGCGCGGGGAACTGCGCGGGAAACCAACGGCGTGCGAATGGCCCTGTTGCTGGGGAACCATCTGCTCATCAGTGGCTTGTCGCGCAGTTCCCCGCGCCCCTGAGGTGGTGCAACGTCCTTACGCCAGACCCGCGAGCAGGTCGGCGACAGCCTTGCGGCGGCCCGTGTAGAACGGGACCTCCTCGCGCACGTGCAGGCGGGCGCGGCTCGCGCGGAGGTGGCGCATGAGGTCGACGATGCGGTAGAGCTCGTCCGCCTCGAAGGCGAGGAGCCACTCGTAGTCGCCGAGCGCGAAGGACGCGACCGTGTTGGCGCGCACGTCCGGGTAGCCGCGGGCCATCTTGCCGTGCTCGGCCAGCAGCTCGCGACGCTCCGCGTCTTCGAGCAGGTACCAGTCGTACGAGCGCACGAACGGGTACACGCAGATGTACTCACGCGGCGTCTCGTCCGCGAGGAACGCCGGGATGTGCGACTTGTTGAACTCCGCGGGGCGGTGCAGCGCCATGTTCGACCAGACCGGCTCCATGCGGCGGCCCAGCTCCGTGCGGCGGAAGCGGTTGTACGCCTCCTGCAGGTTGTCGCTGTTCTCGGAGTGCCACCAGATCATCAGGTCGGCGTCGGCGCGCAGGCCCGAGACGTCGTAGGTGCCGCGGACGGTGACGTCCTTCTCGGCGAGCTGCGCGAACAGCTCCTCGACCTCGGCGCCCATCGCGCCGCGGTCGTCCGGCAGCACGTCCTTGAGGCGGAACACCGACCACAGGGTGTAACGGATGACGTCGTTCAGCTCGCGAGCCTTCGGCTTCGCCTTCTCGGTGTGCTCAGTGTGCTGGTCACTCATGGGGACATTCTCTCCCTTGCTCACTCTTCTCCCGACACCAGGTCCGTCGTGACCGTGGCCGCCGCGACCGCCGCTGCCGCGCGCCAGCCGTCGGCGATGCAGGCGGGGATGCCGACGCCGTGGTAGGCCGCCCCGCACAGGGCCAGGCCCGGCAGAGCGGCGATCGCCGACTCGATGCGGGCGACGCGCTGCGGGTGTCCGACGGGGTACTGCGGCAGACCGCCGCGCCAGCGGGTGACCGCCGTCGCGTACGGGGTGGCGGTGATGCCGGCCGCCTCGCGCAGGTCCGCGCGGCTGCGGGCGACGAGCTCGGCGTCGTCGAGGTCGAGCACCGCCTCCTCGCCCTCGCGGCCCAGCGAGGTGCGCAGGACGAAGCTCTCGGGGGCGGCCTTGTCGAGCCAGCCCCACTTGTTGCTGGAGAAGGTCGACGCCTTGATCGCCCGTCCGTCGACCGGCGGGACCAGGAAGCCGCTGCCCGGCAGCGGGCCCAGCTCGGCGCGGTGGAAGGCGAGGGTCACCAGGGCCATGCCCGCGTAGGCGATCTCGCCCAGCTCGGCGGCGGCGTCCGGGGCCAGGTCGGCGAGCAGCCGCGCCGCGACCGGCGCGGGAACCGCCAGCACCACGGCGTCCGCGACCAGTTGCTCGCCGCCCTCGGTGCGGAGCGCCCAGCCGTCGGGCGCGCGGCGCAGCGAGGCGACGGCGGTGTCGGTGCGCAGCTCGGCCCCGGCGGCGCGGCAGGCGTCGGCGACGGCGCCGGGCAGGCGGCCGATGCCGCCGTCGATGCCGGTGAAGACGGGCGCCGGGTTCGGGCTCTGCGCGGCGACGGCCAGCGCCGCGTGCACGCCCTCGACGGCGGAGCGCTCGCGCTGCGCGATGGCGAGCAACTGCGGGACGGCGGCGCTGAGCGAGATCGCGTCCGCGTGCCCGGCGTAGACGCCACCGAGCAGCGGCTCGACGAGCCGGTCCACGATCTCGCGGCCGAGGCGCGCGGCGACGTACTCCCCGACAGCGATGTCCTCGCCGACCTCGGTGCGCGGCAGCGTCGCGTCCTCGGCGGCGCGGGCCAGGCCCTCGGGCGAGACGACGCCCGAGGCGGCGAGGGCGGCGAGGTCGCCGGGGACACCCATCAGATGGCCGGTCGGCATCGGGCGCAGCGCGCCGCGGGTCCAGATCGACGCCTTCGCGGTCGTCGGCGGCTGCAGCGCGTCGCCGAGGCCGACGGCCCGGGCCAGCGTGATCGCCTCCGGCCGCCGCGCCAGCATCGACTCGGCGCCGAGGTCCACGCCGACCCCGCCGACCTCTCCGGACTTCAGCTTGCCGCCGAACCTCGGCGAGGCCTCCAGCAGCGTGACGCGCGCCCGTTCGACCCCGTCGACGACGCCCCGCAGTCGCGCGGCCGCCGCGAGCCCGGCGATCCCGCCGCCGACGACCACCACCTGCGGGAGCGGTCGGGCCTGGTCGGTGGTGGGGGTGTGCGTCGTGCGGTCCATGTCCTTCACTCTCGCACACCGGCTCCGGACCGCTGACCGTGGCCGGAGCTCGATCCTTTCGTTACCGCCTTGTTGACACGGCGTCGGGAACCGCGCCCACAGATCGGGCATCCAATGCGCGAGATCTGTGACGAGGGGAGCGAACACATGCGATCGAGGGACCACAGACGCCGGCTCGGGGCGTCCTTGGCGGCGGCATTCCTGGTGGCAGGACTGGCGCTGACCGGCTGTTCCGAGGCGGGCGGCAGCAACAGCAGCGCCGCGGGGGGAGCCGACCACGCGCCCGGCGCCGCAGCCGCACCCCCGGCGGCGGGGGGTGCGGGCTCGGCGGGGGGTGCGGGCTCGGCGGGGGTGGCGAGTGCGGCCCCCTCGTCCGGGGCATCGGGCGCGGCAGCGGCGGCATCGAACCGGTCCGTCATCTACAGCGGCCAGATCCAGCTGCGCTGCGCGCACGTCGACGCGGCCGTGAAGCAGGCACAGACGCTGGCACAGTCCGTCGGCGGCTACCTCGACTCCGAGCAGGTCGGCGACGCGGCCACGCTGACGTGGAACGTGGGCGACACCCCGGCCGCCTCCACGCTGCCCATCCCCTCGGACGTGTCCGGCGAGGGCGCGCTCATGGTGCTGCGCATCCCGTCGGCGTCGTACGACACCGTCTTCGGGCAGCTCGGCTCGCTCGGCACGGTCCTGGCCCAGCAGCGCTCCAGCCAGGACGTCACCTCGCAGGTCGTCGACCTCGACGCGCGCGTGGCGAGCGAGAAGGCCAGCATCGACCGGCTCACCACGCTGATGAAGCAGGCCGGCTCACTGAGCGACATGATCACCCTGGAGCAGGCGGTCACCTCGCGGGAGTCCGATCTGAACTCCCTGGAGTCCCAGGTCTCGGCGTTGCGCGGCCAGGTCGCCCTGTCGACGGTGACGGTGGAGTTGTTCCAGACGGCGACGCCTCCGCCGCCGGTGAAGCCGAAGACCAACGGCGCGTGGAGCGCGGCAGGGCACGCGCTGGCCTCCGGCTGGCACGCGCTGTACATGGTCGGACGGGGGCTGCTGATCGCTCTCAGCGCGAGCCTGCCGTTCCTGGCGGCGCTGGCCCTGATCCTCTACGGCGCGTACCGCTTCACCCGTCGGGGACGGAAGGACGGGGCAGGCGAGGACTGACAGCAGGGGCGCGAGGAACTGCGTGAGCAACCACCGACGTGCGGATGGCCCTGAACATTGAGGACCATCTGCTCATCAGAGGGGGCACCTCCCGGCCGAAGGCTGGGGGATTGTCGCGCAGTTCCTCGCGCCCCTGTCGGCTATCGCGCCGTCTGCTCGTGCACGTAGGCGGTCAGGCGGGTCAGGGCGTCCGGGTCGGTGGTCGGGTGGACGCCGTGGCCGAGGTTGAAGATGTGGCCGCGGCCGGAGGCCTTCGCGGAGGCGAGGACCTCGTCCGTCTTCTGACGGACGGCGGACTCGGGGGCGAACAGCACCGTCGGGTCCAGGTTGCCCTGGAGCGGCTTGGTGCCGCCGATCCGGCGGGCCGCCTCCTCCAGCGGGACGCGCCAGTCGACGCCGACGACGTCCGCGCCGGCCTCGCTCATCAGGCCCAGCAGCTCGCCGGTGCCCACGCCGAAGTGGATCCGCGGGACGCCGTAGGAGGCGACCTCCGCGAACACCTTCTGCGAGGCGGGGAGCACGGAGCGACGGTAGTCGTCCGGCGCCAGCCCGCCCGCCCAGGAGTCGAAGAGCTGGACGACCGAGGCCCCGGCCTCGATCTGCACCTTGAGGAATCCGGCCGTGATGACGGCGAGGCGGTCGACCAGCTCGGCCCACAGCTCCGGGTCGCCGTACATCATGGCCTTGGTGTTCTCGTACGTGCGCGACGGGCCGCCCTCGACGAGGTAGCTGGCCAGCGTGTACGGCGCGCCGGCGAAGCCGATCAGCGGCTTCTCGCCGAGCTCGGCGACGAGCAGGCCGATGGCCTCGGTGACGTAGGGGACGTCCGAGGGCTCCAGCGGACGCAGCTGCGCGAGGTCCTCGCGGCTGCGCACGGGGCGGGCGATCACGGGGCCGACACCCGGCTTGATGTCCAGGTCGACGCCGATGGCCTTGAGCGGCACCACGATGTCGCTGTAGTAGACGGCCGCGTCCACGTCGTGCCGGCGGACCGGCTGCAGGGTGATCTCCTTGACCAGCTCCGGCATCATGCAGGAGTCCAGCATCGCGATGCCCTCGCGGACCTTGCGGAACTCGGGAAGCGAACGGCCGGCCTGGCGCATGAACCAGACCGGGGTGTGCTGGACCTCCTCCCCTCGGCACGCGCGCATGAACGCGGAGTCGTACGTCGGGCTGTTGCTCTTGCTGCTCTCGCTCTCGGTCACGCTGAAATCTTCGCACGCTCGAAGCGGCGCTCTTCCGTGGTGTCTGCGCTGCGGGGACGAGCCGGGCGCATAGTCTTCCGGCATGGCTGGGGTGAACGGCGGAAAGCCGAGGCACGAGGGCGGATCCGCGTTCGGTGACGGGGGGACCGGGGAGCAGGGCGTTCCCGAGGCGTTCCGTGCCGCGGTCGCGGAGCTGCTCGGTACCCGGCTGCGGCCGGAGCTCACGCTCGGGGAGACTCCGGCGCCGCGTCGTCTCGCCCCCTACGCCCACGCGTTGACCGCGACCGTCGAGGCCGACGGCGAGGAACTGGCCGACGGCCGCCTGGTGCTGCTGTACGACCCCTCCGGACACGAGGCCTGGCAGGGCGAGTTCCGGCTGGTCTCGCTGACGCAGGCGGAGCTGGAGCGGGAGATCGCGGACGACCCGCTGCTGGCGGAGGTCGGCTGGTCCTGGCTGACGGATGCGCTGGAGCAGTTCGGCTGTTCCTACACCGAGCCCAGCGGCACGGTCTCGCGCGCGTACTCGCAGTACTTCGGCGGCATGGCGGACCGCCCGTCCAGCACCGAGATCGAGATCCGGGCGTCGTGGACGCCGGTCGCGCGCGGTGACGGCGGGCTCAACCTGGGCGCGCACCTGCGCGCCTGGGGCGAGCTGCTGTGCCAGTGCGCGGGCCTGCCGCCGTCCCCGCTGCCCCTGCCCGCTCCCGGGGCGCTGGGCGCGCCGT
The DNA here is from genome assembly GCF_041261265.1 of Streptacidiphilus sp. MAP12-33. Taxonomy (NCBI): domain Bacteria; kingdom Bacillati; phylum Actinomycetota; class Actinomycetes; order Kitasatosporales; family Streptomycetaceae; genus Streptacidiphilus; species Streptacidiphilus sp. MAP12-33. The sequence goes on along the minus strand of NZ_JBGCCA010000008.1, from coordinate 158,735 downwards.
CGACGGGCGTGACCGCGCCGGTGAGCAGCGTCGTGCCGATGCCGACGCGGCGCCAGCCGCGTGGCGGGGCGTGAGGTTTCTTCTTCCCGTTCAGGTGAAGGTTCGTCACCTTCGGCGTACGCTGGGGAATCCCATTTCGGACATTTGGGTCAGGTGTTCGGCGTGTCGACCGCTTTTGATCACTTTCGGGTGACTTAGGCTCAATCGAGCTGAACAAAATATCCGAACTGCCCGATTTGCCCCTCACTCAATCGTGATCATTCGCTAAAGCCGGGCACCGATGGTGCCGAAGCAGACAGTGACCCTCTTCCCGGCACCTCACCACAGGAGGCCTGGTGTCCGTTCTCCTTGAGCACCCCGCAAACATGGTCGCCTACCGTCCGACGAAGCCCACCGCCATGGTGGTCATCGCGGACCCGCGCGTTCGCTCCACGGTCACCCGGCATCTCTGGGCCCTGGGAGTGCGCGACGTGATCGAGGCCTCGTCCCTCGCAGAGGCCCGGCCACGCGTCGGCACCCCTCGTGACATCTGTGTCGCCGACGTCCACCTCCCCGACGGCTCCGGCCTCGCCATCCTGGCCGAGACGCGCGCCGCGGGCTGGCCCAACGGCCTCGCGCTCTCCGCCGCCGACGACATCGGCGCGGTCCGCAGCGCGCTCGCCAGCGGCGTCAAGGGCTACGTCGTGACCGGCACCCGGATCGGCAACGGCGTTCCGCAGCGCCCGGGCATGAACGGCGTCCCGGCGCTGCGTCCGGGCCTGCCCGGCGCCGCGTCGCACATGCGGCGTCCGGGCCTGCCCGGGGCGCAGCTGCCGCCGGGCGCCGCGCCCGGCATGCAGCAGGCCGCGGCGGCCGCGCAGGGCGCGCCCGCGCCGCAGGCGTACCGCGAGCTCTCCGGCCGCGAGGTCGAGGTGCTGCGGCTGGTCGCCGAGGGGCAGTCCAACAAGGCGATCGGTGTCGCCATGGGGCTCTCCGCACTGACCGTCAAGTCCCACTTGGCCCGCATCGCCCGCAAGCTGGGCACGGGCGACCGCGCCGGCATGGTCGCCGTCGCTCTCCGCACCGGCATCATCCACTAGCGGAACGTTTCCCCTCTGGGAGCCCCAGGGGCGCGAGGAACTGCGCGACAAGCCACCCGAGGTGGTGAGTCCCGGATCGAGCAGGGCCATCCGCACGCGGGTGGTTGCTCGCGCAGTTCCCCGCGCCCCTCGGCGTTGCCTCGTCCCCGGTGCGCATGTGTGCACGTGCGGAAGGTCATCCACCGGCTGCGGGCGTAGTCTTTCTTCCGTGACCGACGCCCGTGAAGACGCCATCGACAGAGCTGACAACGATGCCCACGGGCAGGTAATCAACGCGGTCCCCCTGCTCGAGCCCAGCGAGGGCATCCCGCCCGTCGTCGCCGACGCCGAAACGCTCGCCGACATCGTCGCCCGCTTCGCGAACGGTCACGGCCCCGTCGCCATCGACGCCGAGCGTGCCTCCGGCTACCGCTACGGCCAGCGCGCCTACCTGGTGCAGCTGCGGCGCGAAGGTGCCGGCAGCACGTTGATCGACCCGGTCGGCTGCCCGGACCTGTCCGAGCTCGGCGCGGTCCTCGCCGACACCGAGTGGGTGCTGCACGCCGCCAACCAGGACCTTCCGTGCCTCGCGGAGCTGGGCATGCGGCCGACCCGGCTGTTCGACACCGAGCTCGCCGGGCGTCTCGCGGGCTTCCCGCGCGTCGGCCTCGGGCCGATGGTGGAGAACGTGCTGGGGCTGAGCCTGGAGAAGGGCCACTCCGCCGTCGACTGGTCCACGCGCCCGCTGCCCGAGCCGTGGCTGCGTTACGCCGCGCTCGACGTGGAGGTCCTGGTCGAGCTGCGGGACGCGCTGGAGCAGGAGCTGACCGAGCAGGGCAAGCTGGAGTGGGCGCAGCAGGAGTTCGCCGCCATCGTCGCCGCTCCCCCGCCGCCGCCGCGCGTCGACCCGTGGCGGCGGACCTCCGGCGTGCACAAGGTGCGCCGCCGCCGGCAGCTCGCCGCCGTGCGGGAGATGTGGCAGGTGCGCGACCGGATCGCGCGGGAGCGCGACGTCTCCCCGGGACGGGTGCTCTCCGACGCCGCGATCGTCGCCGCCGCGCTGGCGATGCCGAGCTCCATCGCCGGGCTGCAGGCCGTGTCCGGCTTCGGACCGCGGGTGCACCGGCGCGCGCTGGAGCAGTGGATAGCCGCGATCGAAGCCGCCCGCGAGGTGCCGGAGGCCCAGCTGCCGCCCACGACCGCCGCGCACGAGGGCCCGCCGCCGCCGCGTGCCTGGGCCGACAAGGACCCCCTGGCCGCGGCCCGGCTCTCCGCCGCCCGCGCCGCGGTGACCTCGCTCGCGGAGAAGCTGCACCTGCCGCAGGAGAACCTGGTCACCCCCGAGCTGGTGCGCCGCCTCGCCTGGGCACCGCCCACCCGCGTCACCGCCGAGTCGGTCGCGGACGCGCTCACCGCGCTGGGCGCCCGGACCTGGCAGGTCGAGCTGGTCTCCCCGGTGATCGCCAAAGCCTTCGTGACGGCGAAGGTGATCCCCGGCGTGAACCCGAACGGGCTCGGGGCGAACGGCTCCACGAGCGGCTCGGCCAACCGCGCGGCCAACGGCTCGGCGACCGGCTCGGCCGTCGGCTTCGCCAGGGAGTGACCCACGGCTCATCCCTCCCCTCCTTGGCGCGTTGGTTACTGGCGGGTAGCATCACTCTCGGGACGTTCGCCGTTCCGCTGTGACCACACCGTGCCCGCCGCGAACGGGCGCTTGGGAGGAGAGCCACCGTGCCTCGTACCGCGAGGGACGTCGTCTTCGTCGACGGCGTCCGCACCCCCTTCGGCAAGGCCGGCCCCAAGGGCATCTACGCCGAGACCCGCGCCGACGACCTGGTGATCAAGGCGATCCGGGAGCTCATGCGCCGGAACCCGAACCTGGACCCGGCCCTCGTGGACGAGGTCGCGATCGCCGCCACCACCCAGATCGGCGACCAGGGCCTGACCCTCGGCCGCTCGGCCGCACTGCTGGCCGGCCTGCCCAAGACCGTCCCGGGCTACTCGATCGACCGCATGTGCGCCGGCGCGATGACCGCCGTGACGTCCGTGGCCGGTGGCATCGCCTTCGGTGCCTACGACATCGCCCTCGCCGGCGGCGTCGAGCACATGGGCCGTCACCCCATGGGTGAGGGCGTGGACCCCAACCCGCGCTTCCTGTCCGAGAAGCTGGTCGACGAGTCCGCCCTGTTCATGGGCATGACCGCGGAGAACCTGCACGACCGGTTCCCGCACCTGACCAAGGAGCGCTGCGACGAGTACGCCGTCCGCAGCCAGGAGAAGGCCGCCAAGGCCTACGCCGACAACAACATCCAGCCCGACCTGGTGCCGGTGGCCATCCGCCGCACCGACCCGGCGGGCGGCGAGACCGGCTGGGGCCTGGCCACCGCCGACGAGCCGATGCGCCCGGGCACCACGCTGGAGTCGCTGACGGGCCTCAAGACCCCGTTCCGCCCGCACGGCCGGATCACCGCCGGCAACGCGGCCGGTCTGAACGACGGCGCCACCGCCTCCCTGATCGCCGCCGAGGACGTCGCGCGCGAGCTGGGCCTGCCGGTCAAGATGCGCATGGTCTCCTACGCCTTCGTCGGCGTGGAGCCCGAGGTCATGGGCATCGGCCCGGTCCCGGCCACCGAGAAGGCGCTGGCCAAGGCCGGTCTGACGATCGCCGACATCGGCGCGTTCGAGATCAACGAGGCCTTCGCCATCCAGGTCCTGTCCATGCTGGACCACTTCGGCATCGCGGACGACGACGAGCGGGTCAACCCGTTCGGCGGCGCGATCGCCTTCGGCCACCCGCTGGCCTCCTCCGGCGTGCGCCTGATGACGCAGCTGGCCCGCCGCTTCGAGCAGCGTCCGGACGTCCGTTACGGCCTCACCTCCATGTGCATCGGCATGGGCATGGGCGCGACGGTCATCTGGGAGAACCCGCACTTCGACGGTCACGGGAGCAAGTGATGACGACCACCACCGAGCAGCTGCTCAAGGCTCACGAGCTGTTCCCGGACGAGGTCGTGACGACCGCTCACGTGCGCCACCTCGACCTGCCGCTGGGTGCCGGGCGCTTCGCGCTGATCACCCTGGACAACGGCTTCGACCACACCAAGCCGACCACCTTCGGCCCGGGCTCCCTCGCCAAGCTGAACGAGGCGCTGGACCAGGTCGAGCGTGAGGCCGCGGCCGGCGAGATCGTCGCCGTCGGGATCACCGGCAAGCCGTTCATCTTCGCGGTCGGCGCCGACCTCAAGGGCGTCGAGGTGCTCAAGGAGCACAGCGACGCGCTGGCCATCGGCAAGGGCGGCCACGACGTCTTCAAGCGGATCGCGGCCCTGCCCGTCCCGTCCTTCGCCTTCTACAACGGCGCGGCGATGGGCGGCGGCGTCGAGGTCGGCCTGCACTGCACCTACCGCACCGTCAGCAGCGGCCTGCCGGCCTTCTCGCTGCCGGAGTGCTTCCTGGGCCTGGTCCCGGGCTGGGGCGGCTGCACGCTGCTGCCGAACCTGATCGGCGCGGGCAAGGCCGTCCAGGTCATCATCGAGAACTCGATGGCCCAGAACAAGCAGCTCAAGGGCAAGGACGTCTTCGAGCTCGGCATCGCCGACGCGATCTTCGAGCCGGCCGACTTCGTCGAGCAGTCGCTGCTGTGGACCGCTCAGGTCCTCACCGGCGCCGTCACGGTGGAGCGTCCGGAGATCGACCGCGGCCAGGCCTGGGACGACGCCGTGGCCTGGGGCCGCGCCGTCGTCGACGGCAAGGTCCACGGCGCGGCTCCGGCCCCCTACCGGGCGCTGGACATCATCGCCCAGGTCAAGGACGGCGACCTGCAGGCGGGCTTCGACGCCGAGGACGCCGCCCTCGCCGACCTGATCATGGGTGACGAGCTGCGTGCCGGCATCTACTCGTTCAACCTGGTCCAGAAGCGCGGCAAGCGCCCGGCCGGCGCGCCGGACAAGGCGCTGGCCCGCCCGGTCACCAAGGTCGGCGTCGTCGGCGCCGGTCTGATGGCCTCGCAGCTGGCGCTGCTGTTCGCCCGCCGCCTCCAGGTGCCGGTCGTCCTCACGGACATCGACCAGGAGCGCATCGACAAGGGCGTCGGCTACGTCCACGGCGAGATCGACAAGCTGCTCGCCAAGGGCCGCGTCAACGGCGACAACGCGAACCGCCTCAAGGGCCTGGTCACCGGCTCGCTCGACAAGGCCGCGGCCTTCGGCGACGCGGACTTCGTGATCGAGGCCGTGTTCGAGGAGATGGGCGTCAAGCAGCAGGTCTTCGCCGAGGTCGAGGCCGTGGTCTCGCCCACCTGCATCCTGGCGACCAACACCTCCTCGCTGTCCGTCAGCGAGATGGCCTCGAAGCTGGAGCACCCCGAGCGGGTCGTCGGCTTCCACTTCTTCAACCCGGTCGCGGTCCTGCCGCTGCTGGAGATCGTCCGCGGGGAGCAGACCGACGACGCGTCGCTCGCGACCGCGTTCGGCGTCGCGAAGAAGCTGAAGAAGACCGCCGTTCTGGTCAAGGACGCCCCGGCGTTCGTCGTGAACCGGATTCTCACCCGTTTCATGGGCGAGATCCAGCAGATCATCGACGAGGGCACCCCGATCGCCGTCGCCGAGAAGGGCGTGGAGCCGCTCGGTCTGCCGATGTCCCCGATCGTGCTGCTGGAGCTGGTCGGCCCGGCCATCGCCCTGCACGTGTCGGAGACCCTGCACCACGCCTTCCCGGAGCGCTTCTTCGTCTCCGAGAACCTGGCCCGCGTGGTCCAGGCCGGCAAGCGCGGCTTCTACACCTGGGCGTCGGGCCAGCAGGAGCTGGACCCCGAGGTCGTGGCGCTGCTCCAGCAGGGCGACAAGGTCCTCACCGAGGAGCAGGTCCGCGAGCGCGCGCTGGGCGCGGTGGCGCAGGAGATCCAGCTCATGCTGGACGAGGACGTCGTCGCCGAGGCGCAGGACGTCGACCTCTGCCTGATCACGGGCGCGGGCTGGCCGTTCCACCTGGGCGGCATCACCCCGTACCTGGACCGCGAGGGCGTCTCCGAGCGGGTCAACGGCAGGCGTTTCCTCGCCCAGGGCGTCGCGAGCGTCCCGGCGTAAGGCGGTAGCCAACGCCGAAGGGCGGCTCTCCCGAGTGATCGGGAGAGCCGCCCTTCGGCATTCGTGGCACCACGTGAAGGGGCGCGAGGAACTGCGCGACAAGCCACTGATGAGCAGAAGGTCCGGGGCGCGCAGGGCCGTCCGCATGCCGGTGGTTGCTCGCGCAGTTCCCCGCGCAGTTCCCCGCGCCCCTGGGGAGGTGCCTAGTGGGCCGACGCCGAAGCGGTGGCCGTCGGCTTCTTCGTGCTCTTCTTCGGCTTCGCCGAAGCGCTCGCCGACAGCGACGGCGCCGGCGTGGTCGGGGCGGCCGCCGGCGTCGGGGTGGCGCCGTTGGTGACCGCGATGGACGGGAGGTCCGCCGAGGTCGGGGTGGCCTGGACGGCGGCTGCGAGGACGCGGTCCTGCAGCTCCTTCGGGGTGAGGGACAGCGTCGAGGAGATGACCGCCTGCGCCTGCGCCTCGTTGGTGTTCGTCTGGTCCACCAGCATCGTCAGGACCGGGCCCGGACCGAAGTTCCCCGCGGTGAAGGCCTTGTTCGAGTCCTGCACCCAGACCTTGTGGTCACCGTTGTCCACACAGGCGCGGAACACGTCGGTGTCCAGCTCCTTGACCTTCTTGGCCAGCGTGATCAGGTGGCTCTTGGAGCCGAACGCGTCGTCCGACTCGGCCGGCTGGTTGTTCAGCAGCACCGCGCGGAAGTCCGCGAACTTCTTCGCGTCCAGCGCACAGCCCAGCGCGTTGCCGGCCTGGAGCGAGCCGCTGCCGCCCTGGGCCGCGTCGACGCCCGTGGTCTCGCGGTAGTAGACGTTCGCCACGCCGGAGGCGACCAGCTGGCGCAGGGTCGCGCCGTAGGTGTTCTCGAAGGCCAGCGTGGCCGGGTCCCGCATGTCCTCGTAGACGGTCAGGGTGACCGCGGCGTGGCCCCACTGCGGCACCGCCAGCGCGCTGGCGCCGGTCGCGCCCGCGGGCGGCGCCAGCTGGGTCTCCTTGTGGGCCCGCACGACGGAGCCGATCACTCCCGCGACCACGAAGATCGCGACAACCATGCCGCCGGCCGTCAGCCAGCGCCGCCACGGCGTCTTGCGAACCGACACTCCCGCCGGCTCCTGCGGGCTCTTGTCCGTGGAGCTGTTCACTGCCACCTGTCCTCGACTACTCGGTCCCTGCTGGGGGTCCCGTACCCGCCTGCTCGCCGGCTCGGTTGTTCGCTGCGGCGGATCACCAGGCGGAGGGACGGGGGTCAGCCTCTCATGCGAACCTGAGAAGACTTCAACCGGATCACCGGCTGACGGGCGCGTAGCCGGTAGAGAACGGCGCCCCCGACGGCGCCGATCCGCTCGTACCGCGCGGCGAGCAGATCCCTGATCGGCGGGACGGCCGCCGGGGCGTAGGGAGCCCCCTGGGAGTCGTCCACGACGAGCGCGGGCGGGTGGTCCCTCATCTCGCGCTCGAAGGTCGCCCAGGAGCCCGCCACGGCCCTCTGGACGCTCACCCCCTTGCCGTCCCGGCCCCCGGCGAAGTTGGTGAGCAGCCCGGCCGTCAGGTAGCGGCTGGCGGGCGCGCGGTCGGCGAGCCAGTAGATCTCCGGATGCATGCCCCAGACGAGCACGCTCTGGTCCGGTGTGCTGTTCGCGTCGACCGCCCGTGCGACGGCCTGCACGCGCCGCACCGGCTGGGTGGAGACGGTCAGCCCGAGTGTGACGAACACCGCGGCGGCGACGGCCGTCCACGCGAGCGCCGCCCGCGTCCACCGCGGCGAGCCCGCGCGGTGCAGCGCGGAGGCGCAGAGCAGCGCCAGCGGCGGGACGAGCTGGAGGTAGTAGTGCCCGAAGAAGTGGAAGCCGACCGCGACGCCGACCGCCGAGCCACCGAGCCAGAGCCAGAGGTCGGCGTCCTCGCGGAGCGAGGCGCGCAGGGAGGCGCGCAGCTGCCGGGTGAGCAGGATCAACGCCGGGACGGCGGCCGCGAGCAGGATCGCGGCGTTGCCGCCCGCGCGGCCGAGGGCGGTGGCCCAGGCGCCGTCGAGTGAGGCGTAGTCGCCGGAGCCGGAGACGACCCAGAAGAGGAAGTTCCCCGGGCCGGTCAGCAGCGCGAGCCCGGCGACGGGGACGACGAAGGCGAGCAGCAGCCGGGTGAGGGCGGCGGGGCGCCGGTCGGTGCGCCACAGCAGGAACAGGACCGGGAGCAGCACCACTCCCCCCGTCTGCTTCACCATCGCGGCGAGGGCGACGGCGAGGCCGGCACCGAGCCAGCGCCCGCGGTCGGCGCACCAGAACGCTGCGGCGGTGGCGGGGAGCATGAAGACCTCGAAGGTCGCCGCCTGGGCGTCCTCGGGCGCCAGCGAGACGCTGAGCAGGGCGGTGAGCACGCCCGCCACGGTCCCCGCACCCCAGCGCCGCCGGGCGACGGACGCGACGAGCAGTGCGGTGACCAGGGTGGCCACGACCGCGAGGACGCGCAACGGCCACAGCGAGTCCGAGCCGAAGAGCGCGAACGCGCCCTGGTACAGCCACGGCAGCAGCGGCGGCTTGCGGTCCACGACGTCGACGTAGAGCGTCCCGCCGTGCCCCAGCATCCGCGCCTCGGTGGCGAGGTAGCCCTCGTCGGGGTTCCAGAACGGTCGCACGAACGACGGCAACCGGGTCAGCAGGACCACGGCGAGGAGGAGGCACACGAAAGGGGCGCGGGACCCTGCCCATACGTGGCTCCGCCGCGGGGCGCGGACAACCACCCTGCGCGGATGGCCCTGCACGTCGGGGGCCATCCGCTCATCAGTGGTTTCTCGCGTCCCGCGGCGGAGCCGCATATCAGCCCTGCCCCGCGCCCCTGGAGAGTGCACCTGACTCGTGTGCCAGAACTCAGAGCACCGTCGCCGGGTCCAGGGAGACCTTGGCGACCAGCGCGGCCGCCTTCTGTGCCACGCCGTCGGGCGTCAGGCCGATCTCGCCCAGGATCTCGTCGCGGCTCGCGTGGTCGAGGAACTCCTGCGGGATGCCCAGATCCCGCAGCGGGACGTCCACGCCCGCGTCGCGCAGGGCCTGCGCGATCGTCGCGCCGACGCCGCCGACGCGGCCGTTGTCCTCGACCGTGATCACGGCGCGGTGCCGCGCCGCGAGGGGGGCGAGCTCGGGGTCGACCGGCTTGACCCAGCGGGGGTCGACGACGGTGGCGGCGATGCCCTGCGCGGCGAGCTTCTCCGCCGCGTCGAGGCAGGTCTGCGCCATCGCGCCGACGGAGACGATGAGCACGTCCGCGTCCGCGCCGCCGTCGCGCAGCACGTCCATGCCGCCGACCCGGCCGACGGCCGGGATCGCGGGGCCGACGCTGCCCTTGGAGTAGCGCACGACCGTCGGCGCGTCCTCGACCGCGACGGCCTCGCGCAGCTGCGCGCGCAGCTGGTCGGCGTCGCGCGGGGAGGCCAGCCGCAGGCCGGGCACGACCTGGAGGATCGACATGTCCCACATGCCGTTGTGCGAGGCGCCGTCGGTGCCGGTGACACCGGCGCGGTCCAGCACGAACGTCACGCCGCACCGGTGCAGCGCCACGTCCATCAGGACCTGGTCGAAGGCGCGGTTCAGGAACGTCGCGTAGACGGCGACGACGGGGTGCAGGCCGCCGGTGGCCAGGCCCGCCGCGGAGACCGCTGCGTGCTGCTCGGCGATGCCGACGTCGTAGATGCGGTCCGGGAACTCCTTGGCGAAGGGCGCCAGACCGACGGGGTGCAGCATCGCGGCGGTGATGCCGACGACGTCGGTGCGCTCCCGCCCGATGGCGACCATCTCCTCGCCGAAGACCGAGGTCCAGTCCTGGCCGGCGGTCTTCACCGGGAGACCGGTGTCGGGGTGGATGACGGGGACCGCGTGGAAGCGGTCCTCCTCGTTCTGCTCGGCGGCGCGGTAGCCGCGGCCCTTCTGGGTCAGGCAGTGGACGATGACCGGCCCGCCGAAGCCCTTGGCGCGCTTGAGCGCCGACTCGAGGGCGGAGACGTCGTGGCCGTCGATCGGGCCGACGTACTTGAGGCCGAGGTCCTCGAACATGCCCTGCGGGGCGATGAAGTCCTTCAGGCCCTTCTTGGCGCCGTGCAGGGTCTCGAACAGCGACTGGCCGACGACCGGGGTGCGCTGGAGCGCGTCCTTGCCCCAGGACAGGAAGCGCTCGTAGCCCTGGGTGGTGCGCAGGGTGGCGAGGTGGTTGGCCAGGCCGCCGATGGTCGGCGAGTAGGAGCGCTCGTTGTCGTTGACGACGATGATCACCGGGCGGTCGCTCTCGGCGATGTTGTTGAGCGCCTCCCAGGCCATTCCGCCGGTCAGCGCGCCGTCGCCGATGACGGCGACGACGGTGCGGTCGGTGTGGCCGAGCCGCTCGTTGGCCTTGGCCAGACCGTCGGCGTAACCCAGCACGGTGGAGGCGTGCGAGTTCTCGATCACGTCGTGCTCGGACTCGGCGCGCGAGGGGTAGCCGGACAGGCCGCCCTTGATGCGCAGGCGGCTGAAGTCCTGACGGCCGGTGAGGATCTTGTGGACGTAGGACTGGTGTCCGGTGTCGAAGAGGATCCGGTCCTTCGGCGACTCGAAGACGCGGTGCAGCGCGATGGTCAGCTCGACGACGCCCAGGTTGGGGCCGAGGTGGCCACCCGTCTTGGAGACCTCCTCGACCAGGAAGCCGCGGATCTCCTCGGCCAGTACGGCCAGCTGTCCCGGGCTGAGACGGTCAAGATCGCGCGGTCCCCGAATGCGGGTCAGCAGGGCCACCCGTTCCTCCTCTGTCACTGTCCGGCGCCGGGCTTCTTCGCCCGCCGCCTCGTCCCACCCGGGCGGCCGTGGACGCCCAAGTCCGCTCAGTCTAGTTGTCCCCTGCGGACGCGCGACCGCCCGGCACCGGAGCGGTATCGGTGCCGGGCGGTCATTTTGCGTTCCGTCAGCCCCGTGACCGGCTCTCCCCCTCAAGAGAGCCGTTCACGTTGCGGAGGGCCGACGGCGCTTTCGTTCGTCCGTTCGGACGACGTCACGCCTTCCGGCGTGTCAGGCGCGACCCGAGGACTTCTGGGTGCGGCGCGAGAGGGAGTCCACGACCACGGCGGCGAGGAGGACGACGCCCATGATCATGTACTGGATGTCGAGGTTCAGGCCCAGCATGTAGAGACCGGCCTGGATCGACGAGATGACCAGCATGCCGAGGAGGGCCGACCAGACCCGGCCGCGCCCACCGAAGAGGCTGGTGCCGCCGATGACGGCCGCGGCGATGGCCATCATCAGGTTGTTCGGGTCGGCGCCCGCCTGGCCGGCGGCGCTGGTCGTGGCCGCGATGGCCAGACCACCGAGGGCCGCGAAGGTGCCGGAGATCGCGTAGACCGAGATCCGGATGGCGGAGACCGAGATACCGGCACGACGGCTGGCCTCGATGTTGCCACCGACCGCGAAGATCTTGCGGCCGTAGCTCGTGCGGCGCAGCACGAAGTCGGCGATGATCAGCAGCGCCAGGAAGACCACCAGCGCGTTCGGCACGCCGCGGTCCTGGTTCAGCACGTAGGCCGCGCCGAAGGCGCCGACCGCCAGCAGGACCGTGCGCAGCGCGATCTCGCTGGTCGGGCGGAACGGGACACCGGCCGAACGGCGTCGGCCCTGCTCCAGGAAGCTGCTGACCGCCAGCGCGGCGGTCGCGAGGGTGGCCAGGATGTAGCCGCCGGCGATGTCCCCGCCCATGAAGAAGGAGTTGCCGGAGAAGAAGTGGTTCAGGCCGGTGTCGGGGAGGTTGATCGTGCCGGAGGAGCCGAGCAGCCAGAGCATGACGCCCTGCCAGCCGAGGAAGCCCGCCAGGGTGACCACGAACGCGGGCACGCCGATCTTGGCGAAGATCCAGCCCTGGAGGGCACCGATCAGCGCGCCGCCGACCAGCGTCGCCAGCACGGCCAGCCACGGGTTCATCCCGTGGTTGACCGAGAGCACCGCGAAGAGCGCGGCGGCCAGGCCGCTGACCGCGCCGACCGAGAGGTCGATCTCGCCCAGCAGCAGCACGAAGACCAGGCCGAGCGAGAGCAGGCCGACGCCGACCATGTAGTAGGCGACGAAGGTGCCCGTGGTCGCGGCGAAGTACTTGCCGTCGTTGAGGCTGAAGACCGCCCAGATGACGATCAGTCCGATGACGACCGGCAGCGAACCGAGGTCGCCGCCGCGGACCTTGCGCTTGAACTCGTCGAGGTAGCCCGCCAGGCCGGCCTCGCGCTGGAGCAGCCGGGGGTCGACCGCCGGGGTGGGGGCGGACGCGGGGGTCTTGATGTCGTTGCTCACTTCGCTGCCTCCGCCGTGCGCGCCGCGCGCCGGGTCACCGCGTTCTCGGTGGCGCCGGTGATGGCGGCGATGATGGTCTCCTGCGTGGTCTGCTGCACGGGGAAGGTGCCGTTGTTCTTCCCGAGGCGCAGGACCGCGACGGTGTCCGCGACGGCGCGGACGTCGGCCATGTTGTGGCTGATCAGGATGACGCCGAGGTTGCGCGCCCGCAGCCGCTCGACCAGGTCGAGGACCTGGGCGGTCTGCTCGACGCCGAGGGCGGCGGTGGGCTCGTCGAGGATGACGACCTTCGGGTCGCCGATCAGCGAACGGGCGATCGCGACGACCTGCCGCTGACCGCCGGAGAGCGAGGCGATCGGGATGCGGACGGACGGGATGCGGATGGACAGGGTGTCCAGCAGCTCGCGCGCCTTCTTCTCCATGGCCACCTCGTCGAGGGTGCCGCGGCGCTTCAGCTCACGCCCGAGGAACAGGTTGGCGACCACGTCGAGGTTGTCGGCCAGGGCGAGGTCCTGGTAGACGGTCGCCACGCCGAGGTGCTGGGCGTCCTGCGGCCGGCTGATGTCGACCGGGCGCCCCTCCCACTCGATGACGCCCTCGTCGATGGGGTGAACCCCCGCGATGGTCTTGACCAGGGTGGACTTACCGGCGCCGTTGTCACCGACAAGCGCCACCACCTCTCCGGCGTGGACCTCCAACTCGACGTCGGTCAGCGCCTGGACGGCACCGAACCGCTTGGAGACTCCGCGCAACGCCAGTACGGGCGCGCTTGTCACGTGAACCAACTCCTTCTTCCCACCCGGTGCCTCGGGTGGGATGCCGCGCCGTCCCCAGCGCCTGCGAGGTCGTGCGTCATGCCTTCGAATGTGAATGTGCCGCACCCGTCCGCGCAGGGGAATCCCCTGCGCGGACGGACGACTGATGTTTCGTCAGGCCTACTGCAGGCCCGCGGCCGTGCACGCGGTCGCGAAGTCCGCGGTGCAGATCTGCGCGACGGTGTAGAGGCCGTCCGCGACGACGGTGTCCTTGATGTTCGCCTTGGTCAGCAGGACCGGGGTGAGCAGGTCCGACGGAACCGAGTCGCCGGAGCCGCTGACCTTGGTGGCGCTGGCGACGGAGGTGATGGACTGACCGTTCAGCAGGTCCACGGCCAGCTGCGCGGCGGCCTCGGCCTCCGGCTTGTAGGCCTTGTAGACGGTGTAGGACTGGGTGCCGGCCACGATGCGCTGCACCGCGTCGAGCTGGGCGTCCTGGCCACCGATCGGGGCCTTGACACCCGCGTTCTTCATCGAGGTGACGATACCGGCGGCCATGCCGTCGTTCGCCGAGTAGACGCCCGCGACGTTCTTCGCGCCGATCTGGTTGAAGGCGGCGGTGGCCTTCTGCGCGGCCACGTCGGGCTTCCACAGACCGGAGGCGTCGTAGGCGATGTCCACCTTGCCGGCGACGGCGGTGGTGAAGCCCTTCTTGAAGTCGGCGGCGTTCGGGTCGGCCGAGTCACCGTCGATCTCCACGACCTTGGCGGTCGGGGTGGCGGCGGAGCCCATGGCGGTGAGCAGGCCCTGGCCCTGGAGCTCGCCGACCTTCTCGTTGTCGAAGGAGACGTACGCGTCGACCGGGCCCTGGGCCAGACGGTCGTAGGCCACGACCTTGATGCCCTTGGCCTTGGCGGCCTGGACCGAGGACTTGATCTGGGCGGAGTCCTGCGCGTCGATGACGAGGACCTTGACGCCCGCGTTGATCATCGTCTGGACCTGCTGCGCCTGGGTCTGGGCGCTGCCGCCCGCGTTGGCGTACTGGACCGTGGCGTTCGGAGCGAGCTCCTTGACCTTGGCCTCGAAGAGCGGCTTGTCGAACTGCTCGTACCGGGTGGTGGTGTTCTCCGGGAGCAGCAGGCCGATGACCTGGGAGCCGCCGGCGGCCGAGCTGGAGGAAGAAGAAGAGCTGGCAGTGCTGCTGCCGGCCTTGCCACAAGCGGCCAGGCCCAGGGCGATCGAGACGGCGGTGGTCGCCACGACCGCGGTGCGCAGAGTGCTGTTCATCGTTTGGGGTGCCTCCCTGACGCGGTCGCCACTTTGCGACCGAGGTGGGAGGAGTCAACCCCGCACACCCGGTTGGCGTCAATAATTAAAGTCGACGAACAGCTGATCCGAATCCTTTCGTTATCTTCCTGAAGACATGGCGGCGATCAGGTCCCCGGAATCCGGACGTCAGGCCGTCGGCAATGCGTTGGAATCGCCCATTTCGGACATGATCAACGCCAAGGCTCCAAGAACCTCGGCCCGTCCGCCGAGCGTGCCGGGCACCACGGAGAGCTGCCGGGCGGCGCTCGGGATCGCGTAGCGGGCGACCGACTCCCTTATCGGGTCCAGCACCAGGTCCCCGGCCTCGGCCAGGTCGCCGCCGAGGATGATCCGGCGCGGGTTGAGCAGGTTGCAGAGGTTGGCGACACCCGTGCCGATCTGACGCCCGGCGTCCGCGATCACGCGGCGGCAGCCGAGATCGCCGCGCTGGGCGAGCTGCACCACCTTGGGCATGGTGAGGTCCACGCCGTGGCTCTGCTGGAGAAGGCCGAGGATGTGGCGGGCGCCGACGAAGGTCTCCAGGCAGCCGCGGTTGCCACAGCGGCAGACCGGGCCCGCCTCGTCGAGGGTGATGTGCCCGATCTCGCCGGCGGTGCCGCCCGGGCCGCGGTAGATCTGACCGGAGATCACCAGACCGGCGCCGACACCGCTGGAGACCTTGATGTAGGCGAGGTCCGAGAGCCCCCGGCCCGCACCCCAGACAAGCTCGCCCAGCGCGCCCAGGTTGGCGTCGTTGTCGACGAGCACCGGCATGCCGAGGCGGCGCGACAGCTCCTGCGCCGGCGCGATGCCCGTCCAGCCCGGCAGGATCGCGGTCGACCCGAGCGCGCCGGTCTCCACGTCGATCGGGCCGGGGACGCCGAGCCCGACGCCGATGACCTTCTCGGCCGGGAAGCCGGTCTGCTCCAGCAGCCGGGCGACCAGCTGCTCGGTCCGGCCGAAGCCCTGCTCGGCGGAGGCGTCGGTGTCGATCGGCTCGCTCTCCTCCGCGAGCACCCGGTGGGCGAGGTTGCCGATGGCGACACGCAGGTGCGAGTGGCCGAAGTCGACACCGACGACGATGCCCGCGTCGGCGCTGAGCGAGACGCTGCGGGCGCGGCGGCCGCCGGAGGAGGTGGGCGTGACCACGACCGTCCCGGCCTCGCTGAGCTCGCGGACGATGTTGGACACCGTCGCGGCGGAGAGCCCCGTGCTGCGGGCGATCTCGGCCTGGGTCAGCGATCCGGCCATCCGGACGGCCCGGAGCACACGCTCCAGGTTGGCCCGGTGCAGCGACGACTGTGAACCCGGCGTTTCCACGGACATGATCGATCCATCCTCACCACCGCGACCTTGCGGTGGAGCCCTCGTTACGGCCTCAGCCCTGGCTTGGCTTCGCCCTTGAATACAACTTCTGAAGTTCAAGCAGAGCCAATGGGGTGAACTCATGTCAAGGCTGAACAGAAACTGATGCGCCAAACGTTGCCGAATCGCGGCCAGCACCGGCCTGACCTGGGCCGCCGCAGGCGAAGGCGCGCCCTGCGTTCAGGCGTCACCACGCGGGCCAGGGACAGATGAACCATGCCATGAACATGAGAACTACTCATGTCAGAGGCTCGCCAAGCGTGGGGGGCATCAGGCAGAGTGGCCCCATGCACGTTCCCGCCCCCGCCCCGGGCACCGTCCGCCGTCGGCCCGTGCAGCGACGGAGCCAGGAGCGCTTCGACCGGATCCTCGACGTCAGCGCGCAGTTGCTCGACGAGGTCGGCTACATGGCGTTGACCACCAAGGAGGTGGCCCGCCGGGCGGGCGTGCCGATCGGTACGCTCTACCAGTTCTTCACCGGCGTCGACGGCCTGCTGGGCGCGCTCGCGGAGCGCAACCTCGAACACTTCATGGACCGCCTGACCCGGCGGATGGAGGCCGAGCGCCCCTCCGACATCACCACCATGGTCGATCTGGCCGTGGAGGAGTACGTCGCGATGCACCGCTCCGTCCCCGGCTTCGGCGTCGTCGACTTCGGCGCGGTCGGTCGCGAGGACTCCCGCAGCGTGCATCTGCTGGACTCGGTCCTGGAGAACAACGCGGCCGTCGCCGACCGTCTCTGGGCCCTCCTCGGCGACCTCATCGGCGGCGAGGACCGCGCCGCCGCGCGCGTCTCCCTGCACGTCGCCCTGGAATGCGCCGACGCGGTCCTCCGCCTCGCCTTCCGGCAGGACCCGGAGGGCGACCCGGTCCTGATCGCGGAGTGCAAGAAGCTGCTCCGGGGCTACCTGTCCGCGTAGCGGTTCCCCCCGCGTCCCCCGCTCCCCCGGCGCTTGCCCGGCGCTTCCTCGGCGTCTCCTTGCCGGACAACGGTTCGGCGTCAGTGCGCCCAGCCGGGGCCGAGGCGGGATCCGCGCGTGAACCCAGGCCGTCCAAAGGAGAGTTGGGACACAAGGGGGAGACGTGAACGGATCAGTCGGTCGACGGTGGTCGCTGGCCGCGGCGGCGCTGGCGGGGGTCTGCGGGCTCACCGCGCTGCCCGCCACGCAGCAGCAGGCGGTGGCGGAGACCAGCACGGCGGCGCACGCGGGAACGGCTGCGACGGGCGGGACCGCCACCGGTTACTGCCTCGTGCCCACGCCCGCGTCGTGGCGGAAGGCGATCGAGAAGGGCGCGCTCGGCAAGGTTCCCGGGACGGTCACCCGGACCGTCGCCGTCTCGCCCGGCCGGTGGCGCCGGTTCGCGCTGCTCGGCGTCGGGAACACCACGCGCTTGGTGGAGATGCGGGCCGCCTCGACCGCGTACAAGGTGATCGCCTCGTATCCGTCGGGCATCGACTCCGGCGCGGGCTTCCAGCTGGCGGCCGCCGACGGCCGCACGGTCGATGCCGCCGCACTTCCGGATCTGCCCCACTGCGCCACCACCCGGTAGCGGCCCGGCCCCTGGCCGCCCGCGGCCAGGGGTCCTCTGCGGTCCGGGGGTCCTCTGCGGTCCGGGGCCCTTTCCGTTCTAGAGGTTCCCGAGGCGGGGAATCACCCGGTCCGCGAAGAGCCGGAGGCTCTCCCAGCCCGTCTCCACGGGGATGCCGCCGCACATCGGGTGGAGCAGCAGGGTGCCCATCGGCCCCTCCTCCGCCGCCACCGCCACGCACTCGTCCGGAGTGAGGCAGCAGTAGACGCCCTCCTCGCGGAGCTGCTCGACGGTCAGCGCCTTGGTCGCCACCGCCGAGCGGATGTCCGCCGTCTGCCAGGAGGCGTACGTCCGCGCCTCGTGCAGGAAGTGCTCGCCCAGCGTCGCCCACGCGCGCTCCGGGTCCTCGGTGCAGTGCACCATGCGGGTGCGCTCCGGCGGCAGCAGGACGAAGCCCTCGTGCCAGTCCGCCGCCTCAGCCAGGGAGGCGTAGTAGTCGACGAGTTCAGGCAGGTAGGCGGCGGTGAAGAGCGGCAGCCGCAGCCGGACCGCGCGACGGACCGCGGCCTTGGAGGAGCCGCCGACGATCAGGGGCGGGTGCGGGGTGGTCAGCGGCGGCGGGGTGAGTCGCACGCTGCGGCCGCGGTACTCGAACTCCTCCCCCGTCCAGGCCGCGAGCAGCGCGGCCAGCACTTCGTCCTGGATCCGCCCGCGCTCCTTCCACTCCACGCCCAGCAGCTCGTACTCGGCCGGCCGGTAGCCGATCCCGGCGACGGTGGTGACGCGTCCCTCGCTGAGGTGGTCCAGCACCGTCAGCTCCTCGGCCAGCCGGAGTGGGTCGTAGAGCGGAGTGATCAGCGCGCACAGCATCATCGGGATGCGGCGGGTGGCCCCGGCGATCGCCGCCGCGGTCAGCGTCGGTGCCGGGCTCCAGCCGTCGGCCGCGCCGTGGTGCTCCTCCAGGGTGATGAGGTCGAAACCGCGCTCCTCGGCGAAGACGGCCATCTCGACGGTGGCGTGGTAGCGGGCGGCGACGTCCTTGCGGTCCAGGCCGGGGGTGACCTGGTTGAAGCGGAGCGTGGTGACCGTCACGGGCTCGTCCCTCCGGGCTGCAACTGACGAAGCGTCAGTTCTTGGCATGGGTATCACCGCCCGCACGAGAGGACAAGCCGCACGGTGCCCGCGATGTGAAATACCGTCGGACGTCCGAGCAGTTCTGCCTAAGCTGCCTGGGCATGACCCAGACCACCGCCACCCGTGCCGCCGTCCCCGCTCTCGCCGCCCGCGCCGCCGACGTGGGCGCGTCTCCCGTCCGGGAGATCCTGGCGCTGACCGCACGCCCCGAGGTCATCTCCTTCGCCGGCGGCCTGCCCGCCCCCGAGCTGTTCGACGCGGCGGGCCTGCGCGCCGCGTACGACGCGGTGCTGCGCGAGGCACCGCAGCAGGTGCTGCAGTACTCCACGACGGAGGGCGACCCGGCCCTGCGCGCCACCGTCGCCGCCCGGCTCGCCGCCCGCGGCCTGCCGACCGGCGCGGACGACCTGCTCGTCACCGGCGGTTCGCAGCAGGGCCTGTCGCTGCTGGCCACCGCGCTGCTGGAGCCCGGCGACACGGTGCTCGTGGAGGACCCGACCTACCTGGCCGCGCTCCAGGTCTTCGGCCTGGCCGGCGCCCGGGTGGTCCCGGTCCCGAGCGACGCGGACGGGGTGCTGCCGGACGCGCTCGACGCGCTGGTCGCCGCGGAGCGGCCCAAGCTGCTCTACCTGATCCCGACCTTCCAGAACCCCACCGGCCGTACGCTCCCGGCGGAGCGCCGGACCGCCGTCGCGGAGATCGCGGCGCGGCGCGGCCTGTGGGTCGTCGAGGACGACCCGTACGGCGAGCTCCGCTACAGCGGCGAGGCACAGCCGTGGATCTCCGCGTTTCCGGGCGCGGAGGACCGCACGGTGCTGCTGGGCAGCTTCTCCAAGATCATGGCCCCGGGCCTGCGGCTCGGCTGGCTCCGCGCGCCGAGCGCGCTGCGCCGCGCCTGCGTGATCGCCAAGCAGGCCGCCGACCTGCACACCTCGACCGTCGACCAGGCCGCCGCCGCCCGCTACTTCGCCGACGCGGACCTGGACGCCCACCTCGCCACCGTCCGCGCGGCCTACCGCGCCCGCCGCGACGCCCTGCTGGCCGGCCTCCCGGGTGCACTCCCCGCGGGCAGCACCTGGAACCGCCCCGACGGCGGCATGTTCCTCTGGGTCCGCCTCCCGGAAGGCCACGACGCCACCGCCCTGCTGCGCAGCGCCGTCACCCACGACGTCGCCTACGTCCCCGGCGCCCCGTTCTTCGCCACCCGCCCGGACCGGGCGACCCTGCGGATGTCCTTCACCACCCACACCCCGGACGAGATCACCGAGGGCCTGCGCCGCCTGGCGCGGGCGTTCGAGTGAGCCGACTCCCCGCGGTGCTACAGCTTCGGCACCCAGCGCACCCCCGAGAGGGCGTCCTCCACCAACTGCACCTGGCGCGCCAGGACGCTGAGGCGGGCGCCCTCCTCCGCGTAGGCGCGCAGGCGCTCCTCGATGGCATGCGGCTCGAAGTGGTCGGCGAGCTCCACCCGGGCACGCGAGTACGCCGAGCGGGCGACCTGGAGGGAGCCGTCGGTCAGATACCGCACGTCGCGGGCGAGCATCAGCGGGTGCTTGTAGAGCACGTGATACCGCCGCCACTCGCCCGGCACCTGGTCGTACAACCACCGGCGGGCGGACTCCTCCCAGCCGGGGCTACCAGGGGGCTGGACGCGCTCCGGCCAGCCGGGAGGGACGGGCGAGGTGTTCACGCCACCAGTATAGGAACATATTTTCGATTCTTGTTCCGTCGCCGTCCCTCGCGATCACCACACCCCGACCACTCACAGGCTCTAGCGTTGGCCCATGCTGAAGATGCCGTCTCGGGTCGAACTGCGCCCGCTCACCCTCGCCCACCAGGACGAGTTCTGCGCGCTCGTGCAGGCCAGCGCGGAGCTGCACCGGCCGTGGATGCAGTTGCCCGCGACCGCGGAGGATTTCCGGGCCTGGATGCGCCGCTTCGACGACGGCACCAGTCTGGGGTTCCTGGTCCGGGTCCGGGAGACCGGCGCGGCCGCCGGCATGGTCAACATCAACTCGATCATCCGGGGCCGCTTCCAGGGCGCGTCCATCGGCTACGCGGCCTTCGCCCCGTCCGCCGGCCAGGGCTACCTGACCGAGGGGCTCACCATCACCCTGCACCACGCCTTCACCGACCTGCGCCTCCACCGGCTCGAGGCCAACATCCAGCCGGCGAACAAAGCCTCCCTGGCCTTGGTCCAGCGGCTGGGCTTCCACTACGAGGGAGTCTCGCCCGCCTACCTCTACATCGACGGGGGCTGGCGGGATCACGAACGCTGGGCCATCACCGCACCGACCCCTTGGACACCCGACCCTTCCCTTCCCGAGGCCTGAGTCGCACGGTCGCTCTGCCGAACCACCCTGGGCCAGGCCGAGACGAACGCGACACAGCGGTCCGGCGGACGCGCCGCCTGTCAGCCCGACTGCCGTCGGCACACGAGGTAGAGCGGCGTGAAGATGATCCACAAGCACAGGCAGCCAAGAGCCCAGGTGGCGGGCTTGCTCACCTCCAGCGATCCCGCCGAGAAGCAGACCGGGGTTCCCCGCGCGGCCTGGACCGAGGCGTCCTGGTGGACCCAGAACACCGTCGCGAGAAGGAGTGCCACGGGAACCAACGTGGCGAGGAACGACCCCATCACCCTCGCCCCTTGCCGGCGATGATGCGGGCGACGGCGGTCGCGTCGTCCGGGGTGATCGTCGGGCGGACCCGGCGGCCGACGTCGAGCACGAGGGCCACGTCCTTCCTCGGCCGACGGGCGTCGAGGTTCCACCAGTGGACGAAGTCCCCCGAGCCCCAGATGCGCCACCGGCGCACCTTGTTCGCTCCGGTCAACGGGAGCGTCTCGACGCCCCTGATCGAGGCGTAAGGGATCCGCTTGGCTCCCCAGGGGTAGTAGCGACGGACGGTGATCCCCTCGTCGTCGCAGATGATCGTGCCGTCGTCGTAGGCGTGCGTGGTCATGTCCGTCTGCCTCAGGGGGTCTCGGGGGTGAGGATGAAGAGGCCGGCGACCCTCTCGTCCGCGTCGAAGGCGACGCGGGCCTTCATGTCCCCGGCCTCGTAGCGGAGCGGGACGTCGACGACGGCGTGGTCCCCGACGCGGCGGACGAACGGCTCCCCCTCGCCGAGACCCTCGAACGCGCCGACCAGACCGGTGACCGTGGCCAGCCCGTCCAGGCGGACCTCGTCGGTGAACGCCGCCAGCACCTCGTCGTTGAACGACCGGCGGGCCTCGTCCATGCGGCCGTCGAGGACGGCGGTCGCGATCGCGGTGGCACGGACGGCGGCGTCGGTCATGCGCACGGTCTTGTCCATGGGCTCTCCCGTTCTCGGGTCAATGGGCTTGCCGAACCGCTGGAACGCGGCCTGACGGGTGACCCCGAGCAGATCCCCGATCTCCTGCCAGGTGTGTCCGGCATCCCGGCACTGCTGCACGCACAGCTTCAGCACCTGCTCGGCCAAGCCGTCGACGTCCCGGGCGAGCCGGACGAGGTCGAGATAGGCCGGCTGAGCCACTGGGCTGCCGACCGACCCGGCCAGCACGGCGGCCTGCTCGGTGAGGTGGGCGGCCAGGGCCGCCAGGGGCATCGGCGCATCAGTCACGTGTCAAGGATGTCTTTACACGGTTCCCGTGTCAAGGAAACCTTTACATCGCCTGACGACCGGCTAGCGCACCACGCGGTAGTGGAGGTAGGTGACGCCGGAGGCGAAGGCGCGGGTCTCGACGCGTTCGAGGTTCACCCGGCGGTCGTCGCGGGGGAAGAACGGAGTGCCGCCGCCGACCAGGACCGGACAGACACGGGCCCGGTACTCGTCGATCAGGTCCAGCGCCGCCGCCTCCGCGGCGAGGGTCGCGCCGCCGAGGGAGATACGACCCTCCCCCGGCTCGGCGCGCAGGCGCGCGATCTCCTCCGCCAGGCCGCCCGAGGCCAGGCGGGCCGCCGCACCCTGGACCGTCGACAGCGTCGTGGAGAACACCACCTTCGGCAGCGGGTTCCACAGCGCCGCCCACGCGCGCATCGTGTCACCGAGCGACGGGTCCCGCCCTGCCGTCTCCCAGTACAGCATCGTCTCGTACAGCCGCCGGCCCAGCAGTTGGACGTCGACGTCCCGGTACTCGTCGTTGACGAAGCGGAGCAACTCCTCGTCGGGCGCCGTCCAGTCGAAGCGGCCGTCCGGCCCGACGATGTAGCCGTCCAGGGAGACATTCATCGAGTAGGTCACGCTGCGCATCGGAGCCCTCCTCCAGAGTAGTGATTCGACAGTACGCCGAGAGCACCGAGAGCCACACCGACAAGTTCTGCTTCCTTGACAAATTTTCTTGTCGGTCGCACTCTGGAGTGGTGCTGGACATCGCCGTGATCGAAGAACCCGCCGCGGCCGAGGCCTCCCTGGACCCGATCCGGGCCGGGATCCTCGCCGCCCTGGCCGAGCCCGGCTCGGCCGCGATGTTGGCCGGACGGCTGGGGCTGCCCCGGCAGAAGGTCAACTACCACCTGAAGGAGCTGGAGCGGCACGGGCTGGTCGAGCTCGCCGAAGAGCGACGGAAGGGCAACGTGACGGAACGGATCTACCGTGCCGCCGCCGCGTCCTACGTGATCTCACCGAGCGTGCTGGGCGCGGTGAGCCCCGATCCCTCCCGTTCGCCCGACCAGCTCTCGGCCAGATGGCTGCTCGCCCTCGGCGCGCGGCTGGTGCAGGAGGTCGGCCGGTTGCTGACCGGAGCCGCACGGGCCGGGCAGCGGGTCGCCACCTTCGGGATCGACGCGGAGGTGCGGTTCGCCTCCGCCGCCGACCGGGCGGCGTTCGGACAGGAGCTGGCCGAGACGGTCGCCGCGCTGGTCAGCCGCTACCACGACGAGGCGGCCCCCGCAGGCCGCACCCACCGGGTGATCGTGGGCCTGCACCAGATACCCGGACCGGACCGCCCGACCCACCGAAAGCCGGATCAGGAGAAGGAGCAGGAGAACCCGGAATGACCCACCCGTTCGAGATCGAGCTGGAGACGACCCTGCCGGCGAGCCCGGAACAGGTCTGGGCGGCGATCGCCACCGGACCGGGCGTCGACTCCTGGTTCATGGGACGCAACCAGATCGAGGCCCGCGAGGGCGGCGTCGCCGCCATGGAGACCGGCCCGCACCGCGCGGAGGCGGTCATCTCGGCCTACGAGCCCGGCAAGCGCTTCGCCAGCCGGACACCCACCGCCGAGGACGGGCGGTTCATGGCCTTCGAGTACCTCGTCGAGAGCCGGGAGGGCGGCAGTACCGTCCTGCGCGTCGTCCACAGTGGCATGCTCGGCGACGACTGGCAGGACGAGTACGACGCGCTGCGCCGGGGCTGGCCCTTCCACCTCCACACGCTGCGCGAGTACCTCACGCACTTCCCCGGCCGTACCGCC
Source organism: Streptacidiphilus sp. MAP12-33 (assembly GCF_041261265.1). Taxonomy (NCBI): domain Bacteria; kingdom Bacillati; phylum Actinomycetota; class Actinomycetes; order Kitasatosporales; family Streptomycetaceae; genus Streptacidiphilus; species Streptacidiphilus sp. MAP12-33. The sequence goes on along the minus strand of NZ_JBGCCA010000008.1, from coordinate 134,817 downwards.
GTCCCGGTCTTCGCGGCGGCGCCGACCGGCGAGCGGTCGCCGAGGGACGTCCGCGCCGCGCTCGGCCGCGCGCTGTCGCTCCCCGACCCGGTGACCGTAGGCGCGAGCGCGCACGCGGAACCCGCGGGGCTGCCGCCGCTGGACGGCACCGTGGTCTGGGCCGACGACGAGCGCTTCGCGCTCCGTACCGCCGACGGCCTCTACACCGTCCACCAGGGCCCGGGCGTCGTCCTGAGCTTCCATCACCTCTTCGCGCCCGGCACCGACGGCGCCGCCGCCGAGAGCGCCTGGCAGCAGTGGCTGGCCGGGCTCCTCGCCTGAACCCCCCTCCCCACACGAGTCCCCACACACGAGGTCCCTCATGCGCACTCTCATCAGCACCGCGTTCGTCTCCGTCGACGGCGTCATGGAAGCCCCGGGCGGCGAGCCCGGTTACCGGAACTCCGGCTGGACCTTCAAGGAGGTCGAGTTCCTCCCCGAGGCGTTCGAGATCAAGGGACGCGAGCAGGAGGAGTCGACCGCCGTGCTGCTGGGCCGGACGAGCTACGAGGCCTTCTCCCCCGTCTGGCCGGACATGCCGGAGTTCGCCCACTACCGGACGCTGCCCAAGTACGTCGTCTCGACCACTCTCACCGAGGACCGGCTCGTCCCCAACTGGGGCGAGACCACGATCCTGCGCTCCGTCGGCGAGGTCGCCGCCCTCAAGGAGACCGAGGGCGGGCCGATCATCGTCCACGGCAGCGCCGCACTGAACCACGCTCTCTCCGACGCGAGCCTGATCGACCGTTACCACCTGCTCGTCTACCCGCTGCTCCTGGGCGCGGGCAAGCGACTGTTCAGCACGACGGACAAGGACACCCAGAAGCTGAAGCTGGTCGAGCACGAGGTGTACGCCAACGGGCTGCAGAAGCAGGTCTTCGACATCGTCAGGTGACGATCTGTCGGCGCGGCGGCGGATTTGGCATGATCGTGCGGTGGACCCGGTCGGCGGGGGATGGCCGAGCCGATCCGAGGGTCCGCCTTACGGGGGGAATTCTGCATGCGCGCACTACGCACGATCCTGCTGCCGACCGCAGCGGCTGCCCTGCTCACCCTGATCGCCGCGGGTCAGGGCCAAGGCGCCGTCCCGGGCCCGCAGTTGCGCACCACCGCGATGGCGGTGCCGATGGCGACGGCCGGTGTGGCGGCGACGGACAACAGCGCCGACTCCGGCGCGGCGTCCGCGGCGTACTGGACGCCCGAGCGGATGCGGAAGGCGGTTCCGCTCGGCGCCGCCGCGGCCCCGGGCCTCACCACGACCGCCTCGGCGTCCACCGTCGCGGGGGCACCCGGGTCCGTCCCGCCGCGCCCGGCGCAGCGCGGGCCGGGCACCGCGGCCCAGCCCGCCCCGCACGTGGTCTACGCGTCCGCGGCGGCCGGCCGGGTGTTCTTCCACAACCCGAGGACCGGGGGCGACTACTCCTGCTCGGCGAGCGCGCTCAACAGCGCCTCCCGGCAACTGGTCCTCACCGCGGGGCACTGCGTCCACGGGGGCCGCGGCGGCACCTGGATGACCAAGTGGGTGTACGTCCCGGACTACCACAACGGCACCGCGCCGTACGGCGTCTTCGCCGCGAAGTCGTACCGCACGTTCGCGGTGTGGATCACCTCCAGCAACCTCGCCCGCGACGTCGCGATGGTGACGACGTGGCCGAACAACGGCCGGAAGCTGGTGGACGTCACAGGCGGCAACGGCATCACCTGGAACCGCACCCGCAGCCAGTCCGTGTACGTGCTCGGCTACCCCGACAACTACGGCCAGGCACAGGTCCAGATGTACTGCGCCGGCGGCACGAGCCCGGAGCGCGGCACCAGCCGGCTCCAGATCCGCTGCGACCTGGGCCACGGCGCGAGCGGTGGCCCCTGGCTGGTCTCGTACAACACCCGCATCGGCCTCGGCTACGTGGACGGCGTCACCAGCACGGGCAACCTGAGCACGAAGTGGGACCAGAGCCCCTACTTCGACACGTCCGTGGCCAACCTCTTCAAGGCCCAGGGCTCGGTCACCTGACGTGACCTGACGTGATCCGACGGCATGCCGGGCGGCGCTCCCGTGGTGGGGGCGCCGCCCGTTGGCGTCTTCACCGCGGCCGCAGGCCAAGGACGAGGTCGCGCGGGAGGCCGTGGGTGTCGTGGAGGTAGTGGAGGTCCTCCTCGCTCAGCCGGTCCGGACCCCGGAAGCGGGGGCGGGACAGGACCTGGCGGCCGCGCTCCAGGAGGCGCACGAACCGCCGCTCCTCGTCGAGCAGCACCTCGCGCACCACGCCGGGGTCGAGCCGCTGCCGGAAGCGGTCCAGGGTGTGCCGGACCAGCTCGTCCGGCAGGTCCCCGAGGGTGCGGGAGGAGTCGTCCCGCCACAGGACGGTGAGCAGGCGCCGCACCAGGCGGCGCAGCACGTAGCCCTGGCCGGTGTTGGAGGGACGGACGCCGTCGCCGATCACCACGACGGACGAGCGCAGATGGTCCCCGACGAGCCGCAGCGAGGGCTCGTCCAACCGCCACAGCGGCGGCAGCAGGCGGCGCCAGGGATCGAAGACGTCGCACTCGAAGACCGACCGGCGCCCCTGGAGCAGGGAGGACAACCGTTCCAGGCCGAGCCCGGTGTCGACGTTCCGCTGGGGCAGCGGAACGAGTGAGCCGTCGTCCAGGCGGCGGTGACGCATCATCACGTGGTTCCAGATCTCGACCCAGCGGTCGTCACCGGTCGGCGTGGACCGCGGCGGGCCGTCGCCGGTCCACAGGAAGATCTCCGAGTCCGGACCGCAGGGACCGGTCGGGCCGTTCGACCACCAGTTGTCCTCGGTGGTGAGCTCCACCGGGACGCCGCGGTCCTGCCACAGGTCGAGCGAGTCGGTGTCCGGACCGGTCTGCTCGTCGCCGCCGAAGACGGTGACATGGAGCAGGCGGGGGTCGATGCCGAAACCGTCCGTCAGCAGGCCGTAGCCCCAGTCGAGGCTCTGCGGCCCCTCGTAGTCGCCGAGTGACCAGCTGCCGAGCATCTCGAAGACGGTGAGGTGGGTGGTGTCGCCGACCTCGTCGAGGTCGGTGGTGCGCAGACAGCGCTGGACGTTGACCAGTCGCCGGCCGAGCGGGTGCGGGCGGCCTTCGAGGTAGGGCGTGAGCGGGTGCATGCCCGAGGTGGTGAAGAGCACCGGATCCCCGGGCGGTGGGAGCAGCGTCGAGCCGGTGACGCGGCGGTGGCCGCGGTCCTCGTAGTACTCGACGAAGGTCCGGACGATCTCTTCGGTGGTCAGGCGGGTGTTCATGACGGTGGCTCCTCGCGGGCGGGTGGCGAGGGCGCCGGAAACAGGCCTGCGGGAGCGAGGGAACACGGAAAGACACCGAGCACCACACGGCGGACCGTTTCCGGTCGCCGAGGGGTGGGTGACGGTACGTCAGGCGGCGGCAACCGGCGAGCTTGTCGCTCGCGCGGTCGCGGTGGTGGTTCGGCCGGTGACGTTCATGGGCCGAGGCTAACCGGCACGCGGCGGTGGCGTCACTCGAATTACTCCGCCACGCCGGAGTGGGTTGTCATGCACGGACTCTGGCCGAGCCACTACCCTACGCAGTGGATCGACCACGAACAGTAGGGATCTCCCATGGCCTCCTGGCGCCTTCTCGGCCTGTCCGCCGCCCTCGCCCTCACCACCGCCGCCACCACGACCGGCTTCGCCCCGGCCACCCACCCCACGGGAACGGCCCGCGCCTGCGCCGTCGTCGCGGACCACCACCGCGTCCTCTCCCACACCTGCGCCGACAGCACCGACGCACCGGCGCTGCGCGCGGTCCGCGCCGACAACACCCTTCTGGTGACCCTCTACCAGGACGCGGGATTCGAGGGCCAGCAGACCAGCCTGTACGGGCGCAGCGGCGCGTGCGACTCCCAGGGCTACAGCTTCGGCGACCTGACCGACGCCAACTCCCAGGTGAACGGCATCTCCTCGTACCGCGTCTACAACAACTGCGGTGCGTCCAGCATCTTCACCGGCACCGGCTTCTCCGGCCAGGGCAGCGGCGTGAACCACGGCGACCAGGGCTACGTCGGGGACCAGTGGAACGACAACGTGTACTCGATGAAGGTCTGGAACGGCTGAACGACCCTCACAACCCCGCCGCGTCCAGGCGCCGTTCGATCGCCCGAAGGCGGTCCGCGACCTGACGCAGCACCTCCTCCCCGGCGGCGGGCGCGGCCGACTGACGGGCCTGCGTGAAGCCGGCCAGCGCGGAGCCGATCGCGCGGCGGACCGCCGCCGCGTCCAGGCCCGCGTCGAGCAGAACGCGGCCCGCGCCGCACTCCGGCTCGGCGAGCAGGCCGAGCAGCAGGTGCTCGCAGCCGATGTAGTTGTGCCCCAGCTCGATCGACGCCTCCAGCGACGCGCCGATCGCGCTGCGGGCCGCCATCGTCATGCCCGACCAGAACCCGCCCCCCTCACCCGCCGCGACGGGCAGCGACTCCTCGGCGGTGCTCGTCACCGCCGCCTCGCGCAGCGCGTCGGCGTCGGCGCCGAGCACCGGCAGCAGGCGGACGGCGAGGTTCTCCCCCTCGTCGAGCAGGCCGACGAGCAGCGGCGCCGTGCCGAGGGGGCCGTCCCCGGCGGCCTGCCGGCCGAGCTCGAGCGCGGCGCGCAGCCGGGCCGTCATCCGCTCGCCCAGGCGCCCGGTGAACTCCGGCCGGGAGCCGGGGTCGAACTCCGGGTCCCGCAGCGCGGCGACGCCCTTGCGGGCGACCGTCACCACCTGGACGGCATCCGTCAGCGCCTTCTGGCACACGGCCGAGACGGGGATTCCGGCCGCCTTGACGGCGGCGGCGAGGTCGTCGGGCAGATACACGTTGATCTTGGGCATGAAGGCCTCCGAGGGATGGGCCGAGTATCTGTAACCCCTCTAGGGTTACATGCGGGGTTATAACCGTCAACGCTCCCTGCGGCGCACAATCCGAACACGGGCACAGTCGACGGGGGACGACCATGCTGGGGAACCTCTCGCAGGACGCGGTGCACTGGCCGCCTACGGTCATCGCCGTGTTCTGGATCGGGCAGCTCGTCCGTGCCTACGGGCGGCGCGAGGAACCCTGGACAGCCCGGCAGTGGGTGGCAGCCGCGATCCTGGTCGTCGGCGCGGCGGGCTTCGCCCTGGCCGGCTGGTGGGGTCGGGTCGTCCTGGCCACAGCCGTCGCGGTCGTCACAGCCGCCACGTACGTGCTGCTCGACCGTCGCCCGGGAACAGCGGAGCGGCCCTACTCCCCCGAAGGGGAGCAGGGCCGCTCGGAGCCGTAGCGCGCCGGGATTACTTGATCAGCGAGCGCAGCACGTACTGCAGGATGCCGCCGTTGCGGTAGTAGTCCGCCTCGCCGGGGGTGTCGATCCGGACCTTGGCGTCGAAGGAGACGCCGGAGTCCGTGGTGACCTTGACGGTCTTCGGGGTGCGGCCCTCGTTCAGCTCGGTCACGCCGGTGAAGGAGAAGGTCTCCTCGCCGGTGAGGCCGAGGGAGTCGGCCGTCTGGCCCTCCGGGAACTGCAGCGGCAGGACGCCCATGCCGATCAGGTTCGAGCGGTGGATGCGCTCGTAGGACTCGGCGATGACGGCCTTGACGCCGAGCAGCGCGGTGCCCTTGGCCGCCCAGTCGCGGGACGAGCCGGAGCCGTACTCCTTGCCGGCCAGGACGACGAGCGGGGTGCCCGCGGCCTGGTAGTTCTGCGAGGCGTCGTAGATGAACGACACCGGGCCGTCGGCCTGGGTGAAGTCGCGGGTGTAGCCGCCCTCGGTGCCGGCCGCGATCTGGTTGCGCAGACGGATGTTGGCGAAGGTGCCGCGGATCATGACCTCGTGGTTGCCACGGCGCGAGCCGTAGGAGTTGAAGTCACGCTTCTCGACGCCGTGCGCCTTGAGGTACTCGGCGGCCGGGGTGCCGTCCTTGATGTTGCCGGCCGGGGAGATGTGGTCGGTGGTGACCGAGTCGCCCAGCTTGGCCAGGACGCGGGCACCGGCGATGTCGGTGACCGGAGCCGGCTCGTGCGCCATGCCCTCGAAGTACGGGGGCTTGCGGACGTAGGTGGACTCGGCGTCCCACTCGAAGGTGTTGCCGGTCGGCACCTGCAGGGACTGCCAGCGGTGGTCGCCCGCGAAGACGTCCGCGTAGTCCTTGGTGAACATGTCCTGGTCGATCGAGGTCGCGATGACGTCGGCGACCTCCTGCTCGGTCGGCCAGATGTCGTGCAGGTAGACCGGGTTGCCCTCGGCGTCGGCGCCCAGCGCGTCGCGGGTGATGTCGACGTTCATATTGCCCGCGATGGCGTAGGCGACCACCAGCGGCGGCGAGGCCAGGTAGTTCATCTTGACGTCGGGGTTGATCCGGCCCTCGAAGTTGCGGTTGCCGGAGAGCACCGAGACGACGGCCAGGTCGTGGTCGTTGACGGTCTTGGAGACCTCCTCGGGCAGCGGGCCCGAGTTGCCGATGCAGGTCACGCAGCCGTAGCCGACCAGGTTGAAGCCCAGCTTCTCCATGTAGGGGAGGAGGCCGGCCTTCTCGTAGTAGTCCATGACGACCTTGGAGCCCGGCGCCAGCGTGGTCTTGACCCACGGCTTGACGGTCAGGCCCTTCTCCACGGCCTTCTTGGCCAGCAGGGCGGCGCCCAGCATGACCGAGGGGTTGGAGGTGTTGGTGCAGGAGGTGATCGAGGCGATCACGACGGCGCCGTTGTCGATCTCGTAGGTCGAGCCGTCGGGGGCGGTGACCGGCGACGGGTTGTGGATGCCGTTGCTGGACGCCGGGGCGTCGGAGGCCGGGAAGGACTCCTCGCCCGACTCGTCCGAGGTGGAGATGTAGTCACGCACGGCGGAGCGGAACCTGGTGGCGGCCTCGGCCAGGATCACGCGGTCCTGCGGGCGCTTCGGGCCGGCGATCGACGGCACGACGGTGGCGAGGTCCAGCTCCAGGTACTCGGAGAAGACCGGCTCGACCGCCGGGTTGTGCCACAGGCCCTGCTCCTTGGCGTAGGCCTCGACGAGCGCCAGCTGCTGCTCGCTGCGGCCGGTCAGGCGCAGGTAGTTGATGGTCTCGCCGTCGATCGGGAAGATCGCGCAGGTCGAGCCGAACTCCGGCGACATGTTGCCGAGGGTGGCGCGGTTGGCCAGCGGCACGGCGCCGACGCCGTCACCGTAGAACTCGACGAACTTGCCGACGACACCGTGCTTGCGCAGCATCTCGGTGATGGTGAGCACCAGGTCGGTGGCGGTGGCGCCGTCCGGCAGCGCGCCGGTGAGCTTGAAGCCGACCACGCGCGGGATCAGCATGGAGACCGGCTGGCCCAGCATCGCGGCCTCGGCCTCGATGCCGCCCACGCCCCAGCCCAGCACGCCCAGGCCGTTGACCATGGTGGTGTGCGAGTCGGTGCCGACACAGGTGTCGGGGTAGGCCTGGCCGTTGCGGACCATGACGGTGCGGGCCAGGTACTCGATGTTCACCTGGTGCACGATGCCGGTGCCCGGGGGGACGACCTTGAACTCGTCGAACGCGGTCTGGCCCCAGCGCAGGAACTGGTAGCGCTCCTTGTTGCGGCCGTACTCGATCTCGACGTTCTGGGTGAACGCGTCCTTGGTGCCGAACTTGTCGGCGATGACCGAGTGGTCGATGACCATCTCGGCCGGGGCCAGCGGGTTGATCCGGGAGGGGTCGCCGCCGAGCTCCTTGACGGCCTCACGCATGGTGGCCAGGTCGACGACACAGGGCACGCCGGTGAAGTCCTGCATGATCACGCGGGCGGGCGTGAACTGGATCTCCTCGGAGGGCTCCGCGTTCGGGTCCCAGTTGCCGAGCGCCCGGATGTGGTCGGCGGTGATGTTCGCGCCGTCCTCGGTCCGGAGCAGGTTCTCCAGGAGGATCTTCAGGCTGTAGGGAAGGCGGGCGGCGCCCTCGACCTTGTCGAGCTTGAAGATCTCGTACGACTCGTCGCCCACCTGCAGTGCGCTGCGGGCGTCGAAGCTGTTCGCGGACACGACTTCTCCCTGTGTTCTGGGTCTTCCGGGCGCGCTGCTCACGCGATCCAGGTCGAGTGTAGCGGCAGATATCTTGATGTCGAGATACCACCCTAATACACGCCGGGTCATCGTGCGAAACCGGGTGACCGGGCCCCTCGCGACGTGTCGCGAGCAGCCTGGCCACCCGGCCTTGGACGAGCCTTGCGGCCCTGTGCCGCGAGCGGTCAGCTCACGAGAACCGCCTGGTCGGCGGCCTCGGAGTCGGCCGGGGCGAGCGCCTCGGGGCCGTGCGCACCGCGCTTGGGCAGCGCGGCCATCAGGACGGTGACCACCGCCAGCGCGCCGACCATCCAGAACATCGCGTGACCGAAGGAGCGGATCACCGTCGAGCCGGTGAAGGCGACCGAGACCAGCGCCAGCCCGAAGGCGTTGCCGAGCTGGTTGGTCGTGTTGATCAGGCCGGACGCGGAGCCCGCGTGCTGCCTCGGGACCTCGGAGAGGACCGCGTCGGTCAGCGGCGAGAAGATCATGCCCATCCCGGCGCCCATGACCAGCAGCGGCAGCGCCATCTGCCAGGAGTGGATGCCCTGGCCGTAGCGGTAGGCCTCGCCGACGTAGAGCAGCGCGCCCGCGGCGGTGGTCAGCGCGCCCGTCTGGAGCACCCGGCGGCTGCCGAGGCGCGGCACCAGCAGCTGGACCGACATCCCGGCGGCGGCCGAGCAGGCGACGGTGAACGGCAGGCCCGTCAGACCGGCGTGCAGCGGGGTCCAGCCGAGGCCGATCTGCATGTAGAGGGTCCACACCAGGAAGAAGATGCCCATGCCCACCCCGAAGACCAGCTGGACGCCGATGCCGGCGGCGAAGCTGCGGGTCCGGAACAGGCCCAGCTCGACCAGCGGCGAGCCGTCCTTGGCGCCCTTGAACCGCTCGTAGCGGACGAAGCCGCCGAGCGTCGCGGCGCCGGCCGCCATCAGCACCCAGCCCCACACCGGCCAGCCGTTCTCCTTGCCCTGGACCAGCGGGTACATCACCATCAGCAGACCGGCGGTGGCCAGCGCGACGCCGACCAGGTCCAGCTTGAGCGCCTGCGGGGCCCTGGACTCGTCGATGAAGCGGCGGCCGAGAACCAGGCCGGCGATGCCGAAGGGCAGGTTGATCAGGAAGATCGGGCGCCATTCCAGGCCGAAGACGTTCCAGGTGGTCAGCAGCGCGCCCAGCAGTGGGCCGGTGACGGCGGCGAGACCGATGATCGCGCCGAACATCCCGAAGACCTTGCCGCGCTCCTCGCCGGAGAAGGTGGCGTGGATGATCGACAGCACCTGCGGCACCATGAGCGCGGCCGTGGCCCCCTGCAGCATCCGGGTGGCGACCAGCATCTCCGGGTTGGCGGCCAGCCCGCAGAGCAGGGAGGCGGCGGTGAAGCCGGCCGTGCCGATCAGGAAGACCCGCTTGCGGCCGTAGATGTCGCCGAGGCGGCCGCCGGTGATCAGGCCGACCGCGAAGGCCAGTGCGTACCCGGCGGTGATCCACTGGATCGCACTGAAGCCGGCGCCGGTGTCGCGCTGGATGCTCGGAATGGCGATGTTGACGATCGTCGCGTCGACCAGGTCCATGAAACTCGCCGTCATGACGACGGCGAGGGCGATCCAACGCCTGCGGTCCGTGGCTCCGGTGGTGCTCATGAGAGTCTCCTGCCGTTCCTTCGTGCTGCTCGCTCCCTGACACCACCTAAGCTATGGGGCATGTAGGACAGCACCTGTCCTAGTGGGCGCCGAACCTGGAAAACATGATGGACACCTCGGCACGACTGTTGAATCTGCTCTCGCTGCTGCAGACCCCGAGGGAGTGGTCGGGCACCGAGCTCGCCGACCGGCTGGAGGTCACCACCCGGACCATCCGGCGCGACATCGACCGCCTGCGCGAGCTCGGCTACCCCGTCGAGGCGTCGATGGGCGCCATCGGCGGCTACCGCCTGGTCGCGGGCCGCGCGCTGCCGCCGCTGCTGCTGGACGACGAGGAGGCCGTCGCCATCGCCGTCGGCCTGCGCGCGGCCGCCGGCAGCGCGGTGGACGGCATCGAGGACGCGTCGCTGCGCGCGCTGACCAAACTGGAGCAGGTCCTGCCGTCCCGGCTGCGCCACCGGGTCGGGGCGCTCGGCAGCGCCGTCGTCACCATGACGGGCGGCGGCCCGCGCGTCGAGCCGGCGGTGCTGACGGTGATAGCGGGCGCGATCAGCAACCACGAGCGGGTCCGCTTCGCCTACCGCGCCTCGGACGGCGCCGAGTCCCGCCGCCACGTCGAACCCCAGCGCCTGGTCGCGACGGGCCGCCGCTGGTACCTCGTCGCCTGGGACCTCGACCGCGACGACTGGCGGCTCTTCCGCGTCGACCGCCTCGTCGACCCGGCCGCCACGGGCGGCCGCGCGAGCGCCCGCGAACTCCCGGCGACCGACGCGGCGGCCTTCGTCCAGGACAAGCTGCGCCGGATGTACCCGTCGGCGCCCATGGTCGTCGACTTCGACGCGGACGCGGAGACCGTCCGCACCCGTCTCGGCGCCTCCGCGCCCGGCGACCTGGCCGCCCTCTCCCCCGGGCGCACCCGCTGGAGCGCGGAGGCGGACCGCCTCGACTGGACGGCGGTCCGCCTGCTGATGCTGGACCTCCCCTTCACGGTCCAGTCCCCTCCCGCGCTGGTGGAGCAGCTGCGCGCGTTCGGCGAACGCGCGCGGCAGGCCGTCACCGAGTAGGGCACGCGCGGGCTCCACGCGCGCACTCAGCGCACCAGGTGCAGCCAGCCCTCCGGGTCCGGGGTCTCGCCGTGGTGCAGGCCGATCAGGGCCTGACGCAGGCTCAGGGTGACCGGACCCGGGCGGCCCTCGTCGCCGATGGTCCAACCGGAGTCGCCGTCGACCACCCGCCCCACCGGGGTCACCACGGCCGCCGTCCCACAGGCGAAGACCTCGGTGATCGAGCCGGAGGCGCACTCCTCGCGCCACTGGTCGACGGTGAGCTTCTCCTCCGCGACGGAGTGCCCGAGGCGCTCCGCCAGGGCGAGGATGGTGCGGCGGGTCACGCCCGGCAGCAGGGTGCCGGTCAGCTGCGGGGTGATCACCTGGGCGTCCGCACCCGTGCCGCGGACCAGGAACATGTTCATCCCGCCCATCTCCTCGACGTAGCGGCGCTCGTGGGCGTCCAGCCAGACCGCCTGCGCGCAGCCGGCCGCCTCCGCGGCGCGCTGGGCCAGGAAGGAGGGGGCGTAGTTGCCCGCGATCTTGACGTCGCCGGTGCCGCCGGGGAAGGCCCGGACGAACTGGCGGCTGATCCAGACGGAGACGGACTCGACGTCCTCCCCGAAGAAGCCGCCGGCCACGAAGGCCATCAGCAGGAACCGGTACGTCCGCGACGGCCGGAGCATCAGGGAGGTGTCGGTGGCGAAGATGATCGGGCGGATGTAGATGCTGTGCGAGGGGTCGTCGGAGAGGTGGCCCTGGTCCGCGGAGATCAGCAGGTCGAGGGCCTCGACGAAGGTCTCCTCGGGCAGCTCCGGGATCGCGAGCCGGCGGCAGCTGCGCTGGAAGCGCGCGGCGTGGTCGCGGGGCCGGAAGACGCCCATCGCGCCGTCCATGCGGCGGTGCGCCTTGAGTCCCTCGAAGGCGACCTGGCCGTAGTGGAGGCCGATCATGCCGGGGTGGATGGTCAGGTCGGCGAGCGGGACCAGGTCGAGCGCGGTCCAGCCGGTCTCCTCGCTCCACTCGGCGCTGACCATGTGGGCGGTGAACGACTCCCCGTGGCCGGGGTTGCGGACGACCTCGACGGGAGCGACAGGGGCGACGGGCGGCTCGGCGATGGCGGTCATGGTGGGGTTCCTCCTCAGTGGTCTGTGTCGACGTCGGGTCAGGCGAGCTGGGCGAAGAAGTAGGTCTCGCGGCGGGTGAACAGGCCGTCCCGGCCCACGCCGAAGTAGTCGGCGAAGCGCAGGTCGACGGGCGCGCCGCTGTGCAGGGTGCCGTGGAACTCGCCGAACACGGCGATGTCCGGGCCCTCCGCGATCAGGTGGTGCAGCACGTGCCCGCCGTCGCGGATGGTGCGCTCCTGGGTGTAGAAGCGGTGCAGGCCCTCGGGGCCGATCCGGTCGGGGTAGCCGGGGCGCTGGTAGACGGCGTCCGGCGCGAACAGCGCGGACATCGCGTCCGCGTCGCCGCCGTCGACGAACGCGTAGAAACGGAGCACCTGTTCGGTGCCGGTAGGGACGAGGGTGGTGGTCTCTGCGGGCACGCTCATGCGGCGACGCTCCAGGGGTGGTCGAGACGGGCGGTGAGCAGCGGTGCGTAGGCGGCGACGGCCTCCGGGGTGGTCAGCAGGGCGTGGGCGAAGTCGATCGGGTGCCGGTCGAGCCGTCCGTCCAGGTGCGGCAGCCACAGCTCCGGTCGCGGCGAGGCGGCGGTCTTGTCCGCCACGGCGTGCACGTAGAGCACGTCGCCGTGGAAGAGGCCGGGCCGGTGGCCCTCCAGCAGGCTGAGGTTGGCGGCGAAGACGCGCGGCAGCGCGTCCAGCAGCCGCGGTTCCAGGCCGGCCAGCGGTCCGCCGGCGGTGGCCAGGGCGCGGTAGCCCTCGGGCGTGAGCGGCTCCTCGGGCAGCGGGTAGCCGAGGGTGCCGAGCAGCGCGGCGAGGGTCACCGGATCGTCCGGCGCCCAGACGCGCTCCTGGTCCGGCAGCGGCGGGTAGCCGTCCAGCATCGCCAACAGGGCGACCTCCTCGCCGGACTGCTGCAACTGCACCGCCATCTCGTGCGCCACACCGGCACCGAAGGACCAGCCGAGCAGGTGGTAGGGGCCGTGCGGCTGGACCGTGCGGACCTCCTCGAGGTAGCCCTTGGCCATGGCGGCCAGGTCGGACGGCGCGCCCGCCGGGTCCTCGAAGGCCCGCGACTGGAGTCCGTACAGCGGTCGTTCGGGTTCCAGCGCACTGAACAGGCCGGAGTAGACCCAGCTGATGCCGGCGGCGGGGTGGACGCAGAACAACGGCGCCAGCGCACCGGTGTTCCGCAGCGGCAGCAGCACCTCCAGGCCGGAGCCTCCCGTCGCCGTCGTGTCCCCGGCCGTGGCCCGGTCGACCAGCGCGGCGAGGGCTGCCGGGGTCGGCGCCTCGAAGACCGCGCGCAGCCCGAGCCGCACGCCGAACGCGGTGCGGATACGGCTGACCAGCCGCGTCGCTAGCAGCGAGTGGCCGCCGAGGGCGAAGAAGCCGTCCTCGGCACCGACGACACCCCTGTCGCCGCCGTCACCGCCGTCACCGTCGGAGTGGGGGCGCAGCAGCTCCGCGAAGATCTCGCACAGCGCCGCCTCGCGCTCGGTGCGCGGTGGGCGGGACGGCCCCTGGGCGACCGGCGCGGGCGCGGGGAGCGCCGCCCGGTCGATCTTGCGGTTGGGCGTCAGCGGCAGCTCCGCGAGCGGCACCCAGGCCGTGGGCACCATGTGCTCGGGCAGGAACTCCCGTGCGTGCGCCGCCAGTTCCGCGGCCTCGGGCAGCTCGGCGCCGGGGCCGGGCACCAGGTAGCCGACCAGTTGCTGCGCCCCGACCGCGCCGGTGTGGACAGTGACCAGGGCCTCCGCCACGGCCGGGTGCCGGGCGAGCGCGGCCTCCACCTCTCCGGCCTCGATCCGCAGGCCGCGCAGCTTGAGCTGCTGGTCGGCCCGGCCGACGAAGGCGAGGGCGCCGTCCGGGCGGCGGCGGACGACGTCGCCGCTGCGGTACATCCGGCTGCCGGGCGGACCGTACGGGTCCGCGACGAAACGGCCGGCGGTCAGCGCCGGGCGCGCGAGGTAGCCGCGTGCGACGCCCTCCCCCGCCAGGTAGAGCTCTCCCTCGCAGCCGTCGGGCACCGGGGCGAGGCCGCTGTCGAGCACGTAGGCACGGGTGTTGGCGTTCGGCCCGCCGATGGGCGGCAGCTCGCCCGGGTGCGCGGACTCGGGGGTGAGGTCGAACGTGGTGGCCCCGACGGTGAACTCCGTCGGCCCGTACATGTTCGCCACCCGGAACGGCGTCCCCTCGGGCAGCCAGCGGCGCAGCACGTCACCGCCGGCGTAGAGGAACCGCAGCGCCCCGGGCCGCTCCACCAGCCGGTCCAGCGCGGCCTCCAGCCGGGGCGTGGGGAGGAAGCTGCCGGTGATGCCACTCTGCTCCAGCCACTGCGGCAGCGCGTCGGCGTCGTCCAGCACCCGCTGCTCGGCCAGACACAGCGTCGCTCCCGCGACGAGCGTGGGCCAGATCTCGATGACGGACGCGTCGAACCCGGCGTTGGCCACCTGCCCGACCCGGTCACCGGGCCGCAGCGCGAACTCGTGCCCCATCCAGGCGCACAGGTCCACGAGCTGCCGGTGCTCGACGACGACCCCCTTGGGCCGCCCGGTCGACCCGGAGGTGTAGATCACGTACGCGGCGTCGGCCCCCGTGAGCCCCGCCGCCGGGGCGGCGGGCGCGGCCACGGGCCGCCCTGCGCCCTGCGCCGAGGGCCCACTCCGCCCCGGTCGTCCCGGCGCTCCCGCGCCGAGCACGGGCGGATCGGCGGTCTCCAGCTCCGCCGCTCCATCCGCCGGATGGCCCGTCGACCGCGCTCGCGCGGTGGACGCGGGTGGCGCGTCGAGCAGGAGGAGCCGGACGCCTGCCCCCTTGGGCAGCGCCGCCGCCAGGGCGGTCGTCGTGACCACGGCTGCCGCTGCCGAGTCCTGAAGGACGAAGGCGATGCGGTCGGGCGGGTAGCTCGCGTCGAGGGGGAGGTAGGCCGCGCCCGCGCGGAGGGTGGCGAGCATGGCGACCACCGCGTCGGCGCCGCGGTCCAGGCAGATGCCGACGAGCGAGCCGCGCCGGACGCCGGAGGCCGTCAGGCGGGCCGCCAAGGCGTCGGCCCGGCCGACGAGCTCGGCGTAGGTGAGGGTCACCTCCCCGCATTCGAGGGCCGGCGCGTCCGGCGTCGTGCGGGCGAGGGCCGCGATCGCGTCGGGGACGAGCGGCTCGCGGGACAGGTCCAGACGTGGACCCTCGGCGGCGGCCAGCGCCGCCGTCCGCTCCTCGGCCGTGAGCAGGTCGAGGCCGCCGATCCGGCGCCCGGGCTCGGCCAGGCTCGCGCCGAGGACGCGGACCAGCCGCTCCCCCAGCCGGGTCACCGTGTCCTCGTCGAAGAGGTCGGTGGTGAGGTCGATGACGAAGCGGAGCCCGTCCGGCTCGCCGGAGCGGTACTGCTCCTGCACCGCGATGGTCAGGTCGAACTTGGCCGCGTCGGTGCCGACCGCGACGGACTCGGCGGTCAGGCCCGGCCAGGCCGAGCTCTCCGCGGCCGAGCCGTCCGCGTCGGACTGCTGCGCCAGCAGCATGATCTGGACCAGCGGGTGGCGCCCCAGCACCCGGGGCGGGTTGAGCTCCTCGACCAGGCGCTCGAAGGGCAGGTCCTGGTGCGCGAAGGCGCTCAGGTCCGCCTCCCTGACCCGGTCGACCAGCTCGCGGAAGGTCGGGTCGCCGGAGGTGTCGGTGCGCAGCACCAGCGTGTTGACGAAGAACCCGACCAGGTCCTCCAGCGCCTCGTCGGTGCGCCCGGCGGTGACCGAGCCGACGGGGATGTCCTCGCCGGCGCCGAGCCGGGTGAGCAGGGCGCCGAGGGCCGCCTGGACCACCATGAAGACCGTCGCCTGCCGGTCGCGGGCGAAGGCGATCAGCCGGCGGTGCAGCTCCGCGTCCGCGTGGACGGCGATCGCCGAGCCGCGGTAGGTGCGGGCCGCCGGGCGGGACCGGTCCGCCGGAAGCCGCAGCTCCTCGGGCAGACCGGCCAGCGCGGTGCGCCAGTGGTCGAGCTGGCGGGCCATCAGACTGTCCGGGTCCTCGACGTCCCCGAGCAGTTCCTGCTGCCACAGGGTGTAGTCGGCGTACTGGACCGGCAGCGGCTCCCAGTCGGGGGCCATCCCCTGGACGCGCCGCGCGTACGCGGCGGCCAGGTCGCGCACCAGCGGGGCCAGCGACCAGCCGTCGCTGGCGATGTGGTGCATCACCAGCAGCAGCACGTGGTCCTCGGGCCCGACGGTGCAGAGCCGGGCGCGGATCGGGATCTCCGTCTCCAGCCGGAACCCGGCCCGGCAGTCGGCGTCGATCAGCGCCCGCAGCCCGTCCTCGGCGACCTGGGACTGCGCCCAGGGCAGGCCCGCCTGATCCGCTGTCAGCACCCGCTGGTAGGGGCGGCCGTCGTGCTCGTAGTAGACGGTGCGCAGCGCCTCGTGGCGCTCCAGCAGGTCGCCGAGGGCGGCCCGCAGGGCGGCGGGGTCCAGCGGGCCGCGCAGCCGGAGGGCGTAGGGCAGGTTGTAGGTGTCGTCCCCGCCCTCCGACTGGTGGCCCTCCGCCTGCTCGAAGAACCAGATCCGCGCCTGGGCGTAGGAGAGGGGGATCACGAGGTGCTCCGGACCCGGGCGCGCAGGGCCGGGCGGGCCTTGGCCGCGCTGCCCAGTCGGCCGACCAGCCCGGCGACGGTCGGGGCCTCGAAGACGGCCTTGATGGTGAGCTCAGAGCCCAGCACCGAGCGCACCCGGCTGATCAGACGGGTGACCAGCAACGAGTGGCCGCCGAGGTCGAAGAAGCTCTCGTCGATGCCGACGCCGCCCTCCAGGCCGAGGATCTCCGCGAACAGGCCGCAGAGCTTCTCCTCCTGCTCGTTGCGCGGCACCCGGCCGGCGCCGGTGGCGGTGTAGGTGGGGGCGGGCAGCGCACGGCGGTCGAGCTTGCCGGTCGGGGTGAGCGGCAGCGCGTCCACGGCGACGAAGGCGGAGGGGACCATGTACTCCGGCAGCCGGTCGCCGACGAAGGCGCGCAGCGTGGACGTGTCCGGGGTCTCCGGGCCGGCCGGGACGAGGTAGGCGACCAGGCGCTTGTCGCCGGGCACGTCCTCGCGGGCCACGATCACCGCCTGGGCGACGCCCTCGTGGGTCGCCAGCAGGGTCTGGATCTCGCCGGGCTCGACCCGGAAACCGCGGATCTTGACCTGGTCGTCGGCGCGGCCGAGGAACTCCAGCACCCCGTCCGTGCGCCAGCGGACCAGGTCGCCGGTGCGGTACATGCGCTCGCCGGGTGCGCCGAACGGGCAGGCCACGAAGCGGGAGGCGGTCAGCCCCGGCTGGGCCGCGTAGCCGTGCGCGAGGCCCACGCCGGACATGTACAGCTCGCCGACGACGCCCGGGGCGACCGGGCCGAGCGAGTCGTCGAGGACGTACAGGCGCTTGTTGCGCAGCGCCCGCCCGACCGGGATCGGGCCGCCCTCGCCGTCGGCCGCGGTGATCTCGTGGGCGACGGTGAAGATCATGCTCTCCGCGGGCGAGTACCCGTTGACGAGCTTGAGCTGCGGGTGCTCGTGGATCAGCCGCATCACGTGCGAGACCGAGGCGGCCTCACCGCCGGTCATCACCTGGGAGAGCCCGGAGAAGACCCGCGGGTACTCGTCCAGCAGGAAGTTGAGCAGGCTCGCGGAGACGTGCATGGTGTCGATCCGGTGCTCGGTCACCAGCCGGGCGATGACGGCGGGCTCCGGGCGCTGGCCCGGCTGGAGCACGCAGACTCCGCCGGAGAGCAGCGGTCCGAACAGCTCCAGGGCGAACGCGTCCCAGGAGACGGGCGCGCACTGCAACCACACGTGCGGGGCCTCGAAGTCGACGAAGCCCTGACCCACCAGGGTGCCGACGATCGCGCGGTGCGGGGAGACGACGCCCTTCGGCAGCCCCGTGGAGCCGGAGGTGAACATCACGCAGGCGGCGTCGCCGGGCTGGGCGGTGCGCCCGAGCGGCTCGGCGGAGAGCTCCGCGACGACGGCCGCGTCCTCGTCGAGGACGATCTCGGTGCGGGCGCCGTCGCCGGTGCCGATCCGGCCGGCCAGGCCCGAGCGGGTCACGTCGAAGCGGGCGCCGGTCTGCTCCAGCAGGCCGGTGATCCGCTCGACCGGGAACTCCGGGTCCAGCATCGTGTACGCGGCGCCGGCCTTGAGCACCGCCAGCACGGCGACGACCAGCTCGATCCCGCGCTCCAGGTAGACGCCGACGATGTCGCCGCGGCCCATGCCCCGGGCGGCGAAGTGCCGGGCTGTCCGGTTGGCGCGCTGCTCCAGCTCGCCGTAGCTGATCCGCTCGTCCTCGAAGACCAGGGCGAGGGCGTCGGGGTGCTCGGCGGCGCGCTGCGCGAAGAGCTCGTGCACGCCCAGGTCGGCGGGGAAGTCGGCGGCGGTGTCGTTCCAGTCGACCAGCAGGGTCTGCCGCTCGGCCCGGGAGAGCACCTCCAGCCGGCCCACCGGCGCGTCCGGCTCGGCCAGCTGGCTGCCGAGCAGCCGCTCCAGGCGGGCGATCAGCTGCTCGACGGAGGAGCGCTCGAACAGGTCGGTGGCGTACTCGGCGACGGTGAACAGACCGGCGGGGCCGTGCTCGTCGTACTGCTCGGTGATGCCGAAGGTGAGGTCGAACTTGGCGGTGCCGGTGAGCACCGGCTCGATCTCCACGTCGACGCCCGCGATCTGCAGCTTGGCCTCGGCGTTGTTCTGGACCACCAGCATGATCTGGAAGAGCGGGTGGCGGGCCAGCGAGCGGACCGGGTTGAGCTCCTCGACCAGCCGCTCGAAGGGCACGTCGGAGTTGGCGTAGGCCTCCAGGTCGCTGGCGCGCACCCGGGCGACCAGTTCGCGGAAGCTGGGGTCGGCGGAGACGTCGGTGCGCAGCACCAGGGTGTTGACGAAGAAGCCGACCAGGTCGTCCAGCGCCTCGTCGGTGCGGCCCGCGGTCGGCGTCCCGAAGGGGATGTCGGTGCCGGCGCCGAGGCGGGTGAGCAGACCGGCCACGGCCGCCTGGAGCACCATGAAGAGGGTGGCGTTGTTCTCCTTGGCGAAGGCCAGCGCGCGGCGGTGCAGGTCGCGGTCCATGGTCCGCATCACGATGGCGCCCTGGTGGCTGGCCTCGGCCGGACGCGGGCGGTCCACCGGCAGCGTCAGCTCCTCCGGCAGGCCGGTCAGCGCCTCGCGCCAGAAGCCGAGTTGGCGCGAGAGCAGGCTGTCCGGGTCGTCGGCGGTGCCGAGCACGTCCTGCTGCCACAGGGTGTAGTCGACGTACTGGACCGGCAGCGGCTCCCAGCTCGGGGCCTCGCCGGTGGCGCTGCGCGCCTCGTAGGCGGCGGCCAGGTCCCGCATCACCGGGCCGAGCGACCAGCCGTCGCTGCAGATGTGGTGCATCACCAGGAGCAGCACGTGCTCCTCCGGGCCGACCGCGAAGAGGTCGGCGCGCAGCGGGAGTTCGGTGCGCAGGTCGAAGGCGCGGCGGGCGGCGTTGTCCAGCTCCAGGGCGAGCGCCCCGGCCGGCACGTCGAGCAAGGGCACCTCGACCCGCGCCTCGCCGGAGTCCACCACCCGCTGGTAGGGCTCGCCGTCGATCTCGTGGAACACGGTGCGCAGCGCCTCGTGCCGGCCGACGACGTCGGAGACGGCGGTGCACATCGCGGCCACGTCGAGGGCCCCGCGCAGGCGGATGGTGTGGGCGACGTTGTAGGTGCTGTTGGGCCCCTCCAGCTTGTTGAGGAACCACAGCCGCCGCTGGGCGTAGGAGAGCGGTATGTCGTCCGTCATGGCTTGGCGTCCCTTTCTCACCTGCACGGTCTTCACGGAATTTGGATCGGTTCTCGTGGTGCTCAGAAGTCTTGTCGCGGGGTCCGCGACCACGGTGCGCAGAACCTGCTCGAATTCCTCGGCCAGGGCCTCGACGAATTCCCGGTCGAGGATGTCCGGGGCGAATTTCAGCAGCATGTCGATGCCGTCGGCGGCGGCGCCCTCGCGGCGGTGCTCGGCCAGCTCGACGGTCAGGTCGAACTTGGCGACGTCGAGCTCGACCACCTCGGTGGTCGCCGCCAGGCCCGGGAGGTCCAGGACGGGCGCCTCGTGGCTCTGGAGCAGCAGCATGAACTGGAAGAGCGGCGTCCGGCCGGGCACCCGGCGCGGATTGAGCGCCTCCACCAGCCGCTCGAACGGCAGCTCCTGGCGGGCGAAGGCGTCCAGGTCCGCCTCCCGCACCCGGTCCAGCAGCTCGACGAAGCCCGGGTCGCCCGAGGTGTCGGTGCGCAGCACCAGGGTGTTGACGAAGAAGCCCACCAGCTCGGTCAGTTCCTCGTCGAGCCGCCCGGCGACCGGAGTGCCGAGCACGATGTCGGTCCCGGCGCCGAGCCGCGTCAGCGTCACGGCGAAGGCCGCGTGCAGCACCATGAACAGCGTCGTCCGCTGCTGCCGCGCGAGCGCCAGCAGGCCGGCGTGCAGGTCCGCGTCCAGCGCCACCCGCAGGACCGTGCCGCGCCCGGAGGGCGCCTTGGGCCGCGGGCGCTCCGCCGGCAGCGGCAGCTCCTCCGGCAGGTCCTTCAGGGCCCAGCGCCAGTAGGCGAGCTGTTCGGCCGCGAGGCTGCCCTCCTCCCCCGCCGAGCCGAGCAGTTCCTGCTGCCACTCGGCGTAGTCCGCGTAGCGGACAGGCAGCGTGGCGAAGCCCGGCTGTTCTCCCCGGTGGCGGGCGCGGTAGGCGGCGGCCAGGTCCCGGGTCAGCGGGGCCAGGGACCAGCCGTCGGTCGCGATGTGGTGCATCGTCAGCAGCAGTACGTGGTGCGGCTGTTCGACCGGGGCGTCGGACACGGTCAGCAGTTGGGCCCGGATCGGCAGGTCCCGCGCCAGGTCGAACCCGGGCCGGGCGGCCCGGTGGAGCTCCGCGTCGAGGTGCTCGGCGCGGCACCGCGCCTCGCTCCACGGCAGCTGCCTGCGGGCCGCCTCGGCGGTCAGCACCCGCTGCCAGGGCATCCCGTCCCGGGAGGGGTAGACGGTGCGCAGCGTGTCGTGCCGGGTGACCAGGTCGGTCACCGCCTCCCGCAGGGCCGCGACGTCCAGGTCCCCGCGCAGGTGCACCGCGAGCGGCACGTTGTAGGTCGCACTTGGCCCGTCCACCTGTTGCAGGAACCAGAGGCGGGACTGCGCGAAGGACAGCGGAATCACGGCCACCCGCCTCAGACGGCGCCGGCGAGGCTCGCCGGGCGGATGTCGGTCCAGTGCGTCTCGACGTACGCGGTGGCCTCGGCGCGGGCGGCGGGGCCGAAGGCGACGCTCCAGCCGGCCGGGACGTCGAAGTGGGCGGGCCACAGGGAGTGCTGGTTCTCACTGTTGACGAGGACGAGGAAAACGCCTTCTTCGGCGTCGAACTGATTCGGCATGACGACCTCCGGGTTCTTTTTCTTCGAGAGCGATCCGTAGCGATCCGTAAATGAAGACTAGAAAGTCCTCGACTGTTTCACAGGCAGAGTTCCGGGCAGAACGACCGGCAGTTTCCCGCGAGCGCCGACTCGATTCCCCGGGCCAGGCCCAGCAGTTCGCCGGACGTGGCGGGTCCGAACACCGACAGGCCCACCGGCGGGCCCGCCGGGCGCAGCGGCAGCGACACGTTGGCGCGCCGCGCCAGCGCGGGCAGGGTGGAGCTCCCCGGCGAGTAGGGATCGCCGAGTTGGTGGTCGATCAGCCAGGCCGGCTCGTTGGTCGCGGCGACGATCGCGTCGAGGCCGTGCTCGCGCAGCACCCCGTCGAGCAGTGAGCCCGCGCGAGCCACGGCGCGGGCCCGGCTCTCCCGGGCGCGGGCGCGGTCCTCGTCGCCGATCCGCAACGCGGTCTCGAACAGGTCCTGGCCGAAGAGGGAGAGCTCGACCGGATCGGCCAGGTTCGCCTCCACCAGCTCGGCCAGCGTCCCGGGTACGCCGGGGCGGGAACGCAGGTAGCTCTCCAGACTGGGCCGGAACTCCGCATACATCGCCCGCAGACCGTCGGTCAGCAGGTCGCGGTCGAGTTCCAGCTCCACGGGGACCACCTGCGCACCGGCGGAGCGCAGCTGGTCCGCCGCCCGCTCGACCGCGAGCGCGGCCCGGCGCGGCAGGATCCGCAGCCGCCACAGCCCGAGCCGCATCCCTTCGGGTGGTCTGGGCTCGGGAACGGGGAGCCGGCCGAGCACACTCAGCGCCAGCGCCGCGTCGTCCACCGTGGGCGCGAGCACGCCCACACAGTCCTCGGTCGCGCTGACCGGCACCACACCGTCGGAGGGCAGTAAGCCCGGCGGCGGCTTGAGACCGACCACCCCGCAGAGCCCGGCCGGGCCGACGATGGAGCCGTCGGTCTCGGTGCCGAGGGCGAGCGGGGCCATGCCCGCCGCGACGGCCGCCGCCGATCCGGAGGACGAGCCACCGGGGGTGCGGTCCGCCGCCCGCGGATTGCGGGTCTGCCCGCCGACGGCGGACCAGCCCTCGCAGGCCCGGGTGGAGCGGAAGCTGGACCACTCGGTCAGGTTGGTCTTGCCGAGCAGCACCGCCCCCGCCTCGCGCAGTCGGGTGACCACGGCCGCGTCACGGACCGGCGGGGAGCCGGCCAGCAGCCGCGAACCGGCGGTGGTGGCCAGCCCGGCCGTGTCGATGCTGTCCTTGACCAGCACCGGTATGCCGTCCAGCGGGCCGCGTGCGCGTCCCGCCGTCAGGCGGGCGTCGGCAGCCCGGGCCTCGGCCATCGCGTCCGGGGCGAGCGCGAGGACCGCGCCCACCTCGCCGTCGGCCGAGGCGATCCGCGCCAGGCAGTTCCGGGTCAGCTCCGCGCTGCTCAGCGTTCCCGCGCGCAGCGCGGCGCCGAGGGCACGCAGGCCCACCGCCGGGCCGCCGTTCTCAGTCAAGGCGGACACTCCTCAGCCCCGGCGTCACCGCGGTGATCACCGTCGCGGCGAAGGCGAGGGCGGCGAACCCGGCCATGGTGCCGGCGAAGCCGACCGGACCGAGCAGCACGCCGTAGACGAGGTTGGCGAGCGGCGCGGAGACGTAGATGACCAGCGACAGCACGGCCATCACCCGCCCACGCACCTCGGCCGCGGTGCGGCGCTGGGTGAGCGACACCAGCACCACGCCCGACTGACCGGCCACCAGCCCGAGCAGCGCGTAGGCGGTGAAGGCGGGCCACAGGCTGTGCACCAGGCCGATCCCCAGCAGGCATCCCCCGGCCAGCGCCGTGTCCACCAGCAGCACCAGCCCTCCGCGCTTGAGCGGCGGCAGCGCCATGGAGATCACCGCGCTGAGCACCGAGCCGACGGTGTAGGCCGTCAGCAGCAGGCCCGCGCCACCGGCGCCGTCGCCGAGCCGGCCGGAGAGGATGACCAGGCCGAGGTTGACCGGCGGCGCGCAGGCCAGCTCCGTCAGCGCGATCAGCGCGACCGGCAGCAGGATGCCGCGCTCGTGCCGCAGGTAGCGCAGGCCGTCCACCAACTGCGGCCAGAACGGCTTGCGTTCGGCCGGCGGGGCGGGCTCGCGCAGGTAGCGCACCCGCCACGAACCGGTGGCCGAGAGCAGGTACCCGACGGCGTTGGCCACGGCGATCGAGGCGACGCCGCCGACGCCCAGCAGCCAGGCCCCGATCGGCCCACCGGCGGCCTGGCCGCCGCGCAGCCCGAGCATGTACAGCGCGTTGCCGCGGACCAGGTCGCGCTCCTCCAGCAGCAGCGGCTTGACCGCGCCGGAGGCGGGGATGAAGAACGCGCTGAGCAGCGCGACCACCGCGGCGACCGCGAACAGCAGCGGGACGGACGGGCCGGCCACCGCGATCACGCCCGCGGCTCCGAGCATCACCGCGAACCGCAGCAGGTCGGTGGCGACCATGACCGCGCGCGGCCCCTTCCGGTCCGCCAGCACGCCGCCACCGAGCAGCGCCACCATCCGCGGCAGCGAGGCCAGCGCGAGCAGCGCACCGGCGGTCGAGGGGCTGACGCTGCGCGCCAGCGTCCAGGTCAGCGCGATGTACCAGGCCGCGTCCCCGAGCGAGGAGAAGCCCATGGCCGAGGTGAACCCGAGGTAGTTGAGCCCGAACGGCGACCCGGTCCGAGGCTGCTTGCCCGCGGGCGCCTCCGTCCGCGGCAGTGTGTCGGTCATGCGGCACCTCCTGCTGTGACGGCGCCCGCCAGGGCCTGCGGCGCGGCGGCGCGGGGGGCTTGGTCCTGTCCGAGGGAAGCCGCGAGGGCCTGCGGCCCAGCGGCGCCGGGGCGGCGCACGGCCGCCCTCGTCCGCGCGAGCGTGGCCGTCATGCCGCACCCCCCGCCCGAACGGCGCCCGCCAGGGCCTGGGGCCCCGCTGCGCGGGCCGTGGCCGCCGCCAGGCGGGAGTCGGTGTGCGGGTCCGGGGACCAGAGGTCGGTCGGGGCCAACTGCGCGGTGTGGTACTTGCCGAGGGCGCTGGTCAGCATCCGCAGTTCCAGCGCCAGGGCCTCGACGAGGCGGGTGAGGCCCCGGGCGGGGTCCTCGTCCGCGGCGACCAGGGCCGCGCGGCCGAGCCCTACGGCGCCGGCGCCGAGGGCCAGGGCCTTGGCGGCACGGGCGCCCTCCCACATGCGGCCGGAGGCCAGCAGCGGGCCGGCGCCCTCGTCGGTGGCCGCGATCCGCAGCAGGCACTCGCCCAGTGGCAGCCCGACCTGCTGGATCAGCGCGGTCGGCGCCCAGCCGGTGCCGCCCTCGGCGCCGTCGACGGTCACCGCGTCCGCACCGGCCGCCCAGGCCACCCGCGCGGCCGCGGCGACGTCGCGGCCGGGGTGCAGCTTCACCCAGACCCGGGCGCGCGGGTAGTTGTTGCGCATCAGCCGGACCTGCTGCCGCAGGATCTCCTCGGTGAAGGTGCCGGGGCTGCCCACCCGCAGGACCCGGTCCTGCTCGCCGTAGAGCTCCTCCAGGGCGAACTGCTCGTCCACCTTGGCGGCGGCCGCCCGGTCCAGCACGGTCAGCCCGCCCAGACCCGGCTTCGCGCCCTGACCGACCTTCAGCTCGAAGGCCAGCCGACCGCTCTCCAGCAGCGGCTGCGCGCCCGGGTCGCTGTAGACGAGGTTCCAGACCTCGGCGTCGGCGTCCTCGGTGCTCTGCTGGACGGCCAGTCCACCCAGCCTGTCCGGGAGTTCGGCGGTGTAGGCGTGGATCCGGTCCAGCACCGAGCGCTGCGTCCGCTCTCCGGCCCGCCCGTAGCCGGTGATCGGGACGATGTTCTCGCCGATCACCATCGGGATGCCGAGGCGGCCCGCCTGGCGCGCCGCACCGAGCAGTTGCTCGGTGCCTGCCGCCCGGGTCGAGCCGAACGCGGAGAGATACAGCGGCAGCGCGGAGGCGAAGCCGCCGATCGTCGCGGTCAGGTCCACGTCCGTGTGCAGCGGCTCGCGTCCCAGCTCGATCAGCTTCTCCAGCCGCAGCGGCATGAAGACCGGCTCGGCCAGGCGGATGCCGTCCAGCTGGTCGGCGGGGGCCGGCTGCTGCGGGCCCTCCGCCCCGAACAGCACGTGCCCGTACCGCTCCTCGGCGGGGAAGGCCGCCGCCGCGCCGAGCCGGGCCCGGCGCCGCACCTCCCCCTCGGGGAAGCCCTGTGCGCTCAGCCCGGTCACGGGGACACCACCCCCGGCAGCTTCGGGAAGGCGTTGGTCTGCCAGGCCGCCTCCAGGCCGGTGACGTAGCGGGTGAGCCGCTCGACGCCGATGCCGAAGCCCGCGCTGGCGGGGACGCCCTCGCGCATCAGCGCCAGGTACCAGCCGTACTTGGCCGGGTTCTCGCCGGTCTCCCGGATCCGGGCGACGATACGGCCGTAGTCGGCCTCGCGCTCGCTGCCGCTGCAGAGCTCGCCGTAGCCCTCGGGCGCGATCAGGTCGAAGTTGCGCAGCGTGCCGGGCTCGGCCGGGTTCTCCTTGTCGTAGAAGCCGCGGGAGCCCTTGGGGTAGTCGACGATGAAGAAGGGCTGTGCGGCGTGACGGGAGATCAGCGCCTCGCCTTCCCAGTCGATCTCGGCGTCGGGGCTCTGCGGGTGGCCGAGCTCGCGCAGGTCGGCGACGGTGCCGCTGTGGGTGCGCCGCTCGAAGGACTCGGCCAGCAGCGCGGTGAACGCGGCGGTGTCGCGCCCGAGCTGTTCGAACTCGTTCGGGAAGCGCTCGACGACGCGGGCCACCATGTGCTTGACCAGGCCCTCGACGACGGCGGTGATCTCCTCGCGGGTGGCGCCGGCGGCCTCCACGTCGATCTGGTGGAACTCGGCCAGGTGGCGACTGGTGTTGGTGGTCTCCAGCGGCTCCAGCCGGACGTTGGCCGCGATGCAGAAGATCTTGTCGAAGGCCAGCAGCGAGGCCTGCTTGTAGAGGATGGCACTGGTCATCAGCTTGTAGCGGTGGCCGTAGTAGTCGAGGTCCACCTGCTTGGCGCCCCGCGCGCCGGGGTCGGTGACGGGACCGATGATCGGCGGCAGCATCTCGTGGAACCCGTGGCCGGTCAGGTACTCGCGGGCGCCGGCCAGCAGGCCCTGCTGGATCCGGAGCGCGGCGCGGGTGACCGGGGAGGTGAGGTGCGCGCGGGGGTCGCCGGGCAGCGGCGAGCCCGGCTCGGACACGTCGACGGCTTCCGGTGCGGTGAGGGTCATGGCGTTCAGCTCCTGTTCTGCAGGGCGGGACGGGTGGGGTGGTCTGTGCCGACCTGATCGGTGGTCAGGGACGGACGGGTGTGGGAGACGGCGCTCAGCGCCGCCTGGTCGAATCGCCGCTCGACGTAGCCGAGCGAGGAGAGCAGGGCCGAGGAGGTCATCCGCTCCGAGCGGGCCGGCTCGGCGATCCCGCGCAGCGGCAGGCGCCCGAGGTCGGACCAGAGCAGCCGCCCGTCGCTGTCCAGCACGCTGCGGGACCGGCCCGCGTTGTCGGGGTGCAGGCAGTACGGAACGTCCAGCAGTCCCCGCTCGAAGGCGGCCACCAGCGCCTGGCCGAGGTCGCCGCCGCGGGCGTCGGCGAGCTCCAGGACCGTCTCCACCAGGGCCTGCGCCTCGGCGAGGACGCCGGTGTCGGCGGCGGTCCGCAGGCCGTCCCGACGGGCCCGCAGCTCCGGCTCGGCCGCCCGGGCCGCGGTCTCCAGGGCCGTGACGTTCTCCGCGACGCTGGGGATGCGGTGGGCCTCGGCGGTGGTCTTGACGATCAGCCGGGCCGCGCCGGAGCGGGCCGCCAGCCCGGCCGCGGCCTCCAGCAGGAGCGACGCTCCCGCCTCGGAACGCGGATAGACGCCCATGTACGTGTAGACCACGAGGTGCCAGTCCAGGTCGGGCAGGTAGGAGCGGGCCAGGGCCGTCAGCGCGGCCAGGGCCTCCTCGTCCTGCGCCTCGTTGGTCTGCTGCGCGTAGCTGAGCGAGACGCTGCGCAGCCCGTGGGCACGGAAGAACAGCGCCTCCAGCACGCTGAGCGCGACCAGCAGCGAAGGCGGGCACAGCTGGCCCATCATGCAGCCGCCGAACGTCTCCAGGTGGGGTTCCACGCCGGAGCCGCGCAGCTGCGCGAAGGCCTCGCAGCACCGCTCCCAGCTGGCCACCGAGGCGTGCAGCGGGCTGCGGCTGTAGGGCAGGCAGTAGGAGACCGGTCCGCCCTCGGTCGCGGACAGCCCGGTGGCCACCATGGTCCGGAAGATGTCCTCCGGGTGCGCGGAGCCGTGCCGGACCTGGACCGGGAAGTGCGGTCCGGCGATCCCGTCGAGCACCGCCCGGGTGGTGTCCGGCCCGTGGTGGACCAGCGGGTACCCGTTCAGGGCCGCGCCCTCGGCCAGGGCGCGGCCCACGGCGGCGTGGTCGCCGACGCGGGTGTAGCTGTCCAGGGTGAGTGTGCCGACGGTGGTGGCCACGGCCCGCCGGGTGGCGAGCAGGCCCTCGCGCATCAGGCGCGGGTCGCTCATGCCCATCCGCGGCTGGACCACGAGGTCCCCCGCTTCGTGCGCGGCCTGCACGAAGGCGCCGAAGCCGGTCATGACCCGGCCCCCGCGGCGGTGAGTGCCAGGGCTCCGGACAGGTCCCGGGCTCCGGCGAGCTCCCTGGCCCCGGAGCGGCGTTCCGCTCCGGGGAGGCGGGGGCGGCCGGTGGGCAGGGCGCCGACGAAGGAGTGGAAGGCTCCCAGGCCGGTGCTGTCGTCGAAGACGGCGTCGAAGCCCGCCTGCAGCAGTCCGGAGACATGCCGACGGTTGCCGGCTCCGGAGATGCCGAGCTTTCCGCCGATGACGACCGGCAGGCCGGCCAGCTCCGGCTCGGCCCGCAGCCGTGCGACGACCCGGCGGCCGTCGACGGCCCCGTGGCCGTTCACGCTGCTGATGACGACGAGATCGGGGCGCCGATCGCGGCAGTGCTCGACCAGCAACTGGTCGGGCACGCAGGCGCCCAGGTTGGTGACCCGGTGCCCGAGCTCCTCCAGCAACAGCTGCAGGAAGATCAGGTTCCAGGTGTGCGAATCGGATGCGACGCTGCTGACCACCACGTCCAGTCCTGTCGTGGCAGCATGCGGAGCGGCGGACGCCAGCTCCATGGTCCCCCCTCGGGTGCTAAGGATGAGACGAACGGTCCAGCTGTGACTCGAAGTTAGGCACTGACAGGCGTGCGATAAGGCAATCCGGGCGGCAGGTCATCGGCGGTTCCGGCGGCGGACGACCGGCGGTTTCGGCAGTCCCGCAACACGTGCGCCACCAGCCGCGGCACCCGGAAGGCGCGGGGCTGCTCCGGGGGCCAGCCGAGGAGCAGGCCGCGGAGCACCAGGGCGTGCAGATCCCGCAGCAGGCCGTGGCGGGAGCCGCCGAGTTCGCGGACCAGGGTGGGAACCGTCCACCCGTGCTCCTGCCCGGCGATCACCTCCAGGAGCCCCCGGCGTGCCTCCGGCAAGGCGTCGAGCACGGCGACGATCCGCTCGTCGAGCCGGTCCCCGGCCCGCGAGCGCACGTCGGACGGCTCCGCGTCCAGTGGATCCCCCACCAGGTCGAAGGGGGCCTGTTCGGCCCAGTCCGCAAGCTCGGCGGGCGAGTGCAGCAGGCACCACTGGGCGGCGCGCTCCAGCGCCAGCGGGAGGCCGTCGAGGGCGTGGCAGACGCGGATCAGGTCCGGCGCGTCCTCAGGTGCGGCACGGAAGCCCGGCAGCACCTGGCGGGCCTGCGCGAGGAAGAGCCGGACGGCCGGCTCCGCGAGCAGCTCCGCCGCGTCGTCCTGCCCGGGGTTCGGCATCCGCACCGGCAGGGGGGCCAGGGGCAGCAGCCGTTCGCCGGGCAGCGCCAGCGGCGCGCAGGCGGTGACGACGAACCCGTAGTGCGGCTGTCTCTCCATCAGCTCCACGAGACGCCCGGCCGGGGCGGCGGCACCGACGACGACCAGCGCGTCCTCGTCGTGGTCGGGGCGGCCGAGCGCGTCGCGCTCGTCCAGCACCCGTCGGGCACCCGTGGCCCGCAGCCGCTCGGCGACGGACACCACCAGGTGCCGCTTGCCCACTCCCGGGAGCCCGACGACCGTCAGCAGGCCCGGCCGGGGCTCGGCCAGCAGCTCGACGAGGCAGGCGAGTTCACCCTCCCGCCCAACGGTTGCCCCACTCGGACGCGGCGCGGCGGCCGGCACGGGCCCCGGCCAGGGTGTCGGCCCGGCCAGCGACCCGAGCAGGGATCCGAGCAGGGGTTCAGGCAGCGGAAGCGGGGTCGGCGGGGGCGCCTGCGCGGGCAGGCCGGCCGGGGCGGCGGGCGCCTCCGGCGCCGTCGTCCGCAGCTTCCGCCAGGCGGCCTCGAAGCCGCGCGCCCGCTCCCCCTCCAGCCGCAGCGCGGCGGCGAGCAGCCGGACGGTGTCCCGTCGGGGCTGACGCACCCGACCGACCTCCAGATCCCGCAGGGCGCGCACGCTCAGTGCCGCGAGATCGGCCAACTCCTGCTGAGTGAGGCCGGCTTGTGACCGCAGCTCACGCAGCAGACCCCCGAAGTTTCCCGGGATCAAGGGTGTCACGGGCATGACCAAGACTCCTCGGTCGGAGCAAGTAGTGGTTTGACGTCGCAAACCATACCGCGCCGAAGGTTTTTTTCAATCCCCTCTACGAACCATCACACATCTGCCCAGTACGGGCGCCTATCAGGGGATGCTCGGCCTACCCAGCTACCCATAAAAAAGACCCTGCGGTATGTTCTCTCCGTACGCAGACGGGCGGACGGCCCGACAGGAGGAGGAGTCCATGGCGCAGGAGCGCGCGGTGCGCACCCGGGAGCGGGTGCTCGACGCCGCGGCGGAGGCGTTCGCCACGCGGGGGTTCGCACAGACGACCCTGGAAACGGTGGTGGCCGGGACGGGCGTGTCCAAGGGGGCCCTGTACGGGCACTTCCGGTCGAAGGAGGAGCTGGCCAGAGCCCTGGTCGCGCACGCCGGGAACGCCTGGGGAATGCTGCTGGCGCAGGCCGGGCACGGCGCGCGCGATCCACTGGAGGCGCTGCGCGTGCTCACCATAGGGCTCGCCGCCCGGCTCGGCGCGGACATGCGGCTGCGGGCCGCCGTGCGGCTCGCGTCGGAACTGCCGCCGGACCAGCACGATCTGGGGGATCCCCTGGGCCCGCTTCCGGCCCGCATGGCGGAGTTGGCCGCCCTGGCGCAGGCGGACCGGACGGTCTCACCCGGGCACACGCCGGCGGCGGTGGCCACGCTGCTGCTGGCCACGGTGGTCGGAGCCCAGGCCCTGCCCGGGCTCCGGATCGATCAGGAACTCCCGGTCGGCATCGAGGACCTGTGGCCCCTGCTGGAGGCGGGACTGCGGGCGCAGCCCGCCCCCGGAGCCGACGCGGAGACTCTCACAGCGTCGTGAATCCGCCGTCCACCGGAACGGTCGCGCCCGTCACGAAGGAGGCCTGCTCACTGCAGAGCCAGGCGGCGGCCCGGGCCACCTCCTCCGGCAGAGCGGTGCGCGGCTGGATCGAGGCGGCGTGCAGCGCCTCCTCCACACCCGGGTTGCCCGCGAACCACGCTTCGACCAGCTCGGTCCTGGTGGTCCCCGGAGCGATGGCGTTGACCCGGATGCCCTGGGCGCCGTACTCGGCGGCTGCGGCCTTGGTCAACCCGATCAGCGCGTGCTTGGCCGTCACGTAGGGAGCGGCGACGGGGGTGGCCACCAGGCCGCCCACGCTGCTGGTGTTGACGATCGCGCCGCCGCCGGCGGCCAGCATCGCCGGGATCTCCTTGCGCAGGCAGTTCCACACGCCGCGTACGTTGACGTCCATGATGGTGTCGTACAGGGCGTCGTCCATCAGGTGGAGCGGCGTGCGCTCCGTCCCGAAACCGGCGTTGTTGAACGCCGCGTCGAGACGGCCGAACCGCTCGACGGCCACCTCGACGGCACGGCCGACCTCCTCGGCGCGGGTCACGTCCGCCACCACGGCGACCGCGCGGTGTCCGGCCGCCGTCAACTCCGCTTCCAGCTCCTTCAGCTGCCGCTCCCGACGGGCCAGGAGCAGCACGGCCGCACCCTCGTCGCAGAAAACCCGTGCGGCCGCCGCGCCAATGCCACTGCTGGCGCCGGTGATCAGGGCGACCCGACCGGTCAGCAGTCCCTCACGTATGGTCATGAGCACAGGTAAGCAGCTGTTCGATCTTCCCGAAAGGGGTTCCCTCGGCTGATCGCAGACGATCCGTCAGCCGGTCGGCACGGCCACGGCTCCGACCGCCGCCCAGAACCCCGGCGAACCGCCCGCCGCGAAGCGCGCGAGCCGCTGCTGCGGGACCAGCCCCGGCAGCACCGTCTGCCACATCAGCGTGATCCGGGCCTCCAGGTCCTCACGCCCGGTGAAGAGTTGGGACAGTATCTGGGTGCCCAGGAAGGAGCCGACGATCAGCTCCGCGACACCGTTCGGATCGACCTCGGGGCGGATGTCCCCCTGGCTCTGCGCCTCGGTCAGCAGCATCGCCAGCCGCTCGGCCCACGCCTTGTGCGAGGACCCGTCCGGCTCGGTGTAGGTACCCTCCAGCACCAGCCTGGCACTGGCCCGGATCCGCACGTCGGTCAGGAGCGCCCGCGCGAAGCCGTGGGTGAGATCGATGACCGTCTGCAACGGCGGGGCCCCCTGCGGCGCCTCGGCGTACCAGTCGGCCTCCTGCCCGATCACCGCCTCGGCCAGCTCCTCCTTGGAGGAGAAGTGGAAGTACAGGGCGCCCTTGGTCAGCCCCGCCCGCGTGTGGATCTCCGCCAGGGTGGCGAGGGCGAACCCGCGCTCGTCGAACACCTCCGCCGCCGCGGCAAGGAGCTTGTTGCGGCTCTCCTCCGCCCGCTGCTGTCGCGCCACGATTGTTCTCCGCCTCATCCATTGAAATAAACCGACCCGACGGTATTGTATAGCCGCGGCGGGTGACCCCGAGGGTACCCGCACACTTCCTGCACTTCTTGCACTTCCTGCTCCGCTGCCGCGCCGCCCGCTCCTCAGCCCAGGAGGCACTGTGTCCACAGGTACGCTCGGTCGTCCCGCTCAGCTCGCCACCCCGCTCGCCGGCTCCCCCGAGGAGGTCAGGCCCGAGCAGACCGTCCCGCGTCATCTGGTGCACCGGCTGGCGATCTCGGAGGTGCTGCTCACCGACTGGCAGCGCGGCTCGGCCGACTCCTTCGAGCTCCACGCCCAGCTGCCGCGCACGCACAGCTTCTACGACTCCGTCGACGGGCAGCACGACCCGTTGCTGCTGGCGGAGGCGGTGCGCCAGGCGGGCCTGCTGGTCTCCCACGCCGAGCTGGGCGTGCCGCGCGGCCACCAGTTCCTCATGCACAGCCTGAGCCTGGAGTGCGACCCGGCCGGCCTCCTGCTGAAGGCCTCACCGGCCGACCTCACACTCCGGCTCAACTGCCACGACCTGCGGTACCGCGGCCGCATGCTCGCGGGGATGGCCTACCACGTGCACATCTACCGTGCGGGCGCGCCGATAGGCATCGGCAAGGCCAGCTTCGACTGCCTCTCCCCCGCCGTCTACAAAAGACTGCGCCAGGCCAACGAGACCGCCTGGCAGTCCCCGCTCCCGCCCGCCGTCCCCGTGTCGCCCGCCCTCGTGGGCCGCGACCGCGCGCGGGACGTGGTCCTGGCCCCCACCGACCAGCCGGACACCTGGGAGCTGCGGGTCGACCGCGACCACCCCGTCCTCTTCGACCACGCCGTCGACCACGTGCCCGGCATGCTGCTGCTCGAGTCCATGCGGCAGGCAGCGCGCTACGTCTCGGGTGCGGACCCGCTCGCACTCCTGTCGCTCCAGACGGACTTCCACCACTACGCGGAGCTGGACGCGCCGTGCTACGTCCAGCTGACCCGCGAGGGAGCCGGTGCGGTGACGGTCACCGTCACGCAGCGGGACACGGCGGTGGCCTCGGGCCGCATCGTGCTCCGCGCCTGACCGCGCCGTGTCAGCCGCACCACGCGACTCGATCCCGCGCCGCTCAGCCTCCCAGCGTCGCCACCATGACGGCCTTGATGGTGTGAAGGCGGTTCTCCGCCTGGTCGAAGACGATGGAGTGCCTGGACTCGAAGAGCTCGTCCGTGCACTCCAGCTCCGACATCCCCGTGGCCGCGTGCATCTGGCGGCCGACCTCGGTGCCGAGGTCGTGGAAGGCCGGCAGGCAGTGGAGGAACTTGACGTCCGGGTTGCCGGTGGCGCGGACGGTGTCCATCGAGACCTGATAGGGCGTCAGCTGCGCGATCCGCTCGGCCCAGACCTCCTTGGGCTCGCCCATGGAGACCCAGACGTCGGTGTAGAGGAAGTCCGCGCCCGCGACGCCGGCCGCCACGTCCTCGGTGAGGGTGAGCCGCGCGCCGCTCTGCGCCGCGAGGCGGCGGGCCTCGGACTGCACCTCGTCCGTGGGCCACAGCGCCTTCGGCGCGACGATGCGCAGATCCATGCCGAGCAGGGCGCCGGTGACCAGCAGGGAGTTGCCCATGTTGTTGCGGGCGTCGCCGAGGTAGGCGAGGGCCACCTCGCCCAGCGGCTTGGTGCTGTGCTCCCGGACGGTCAGGACGTCGGCCAGCATCTGGGTGGGGTGCCACTCGTCGGTGAGCCCGTTCCAGACCGGCACGCCGGCGAACGCGGCGAGCTCCTCGACGATCTCCTGACCGTGCCCGCGGTACTCGATGCCGTCGAACATCCGGCCCAGCACCCGGGCGCTGTCCTTCACGGACTCCTTGGAGCCCAGGTGCGAGCCGGAGGGGTCCAGGTAGACGGTGTGCGCGCCCTGGTCCGCCGCAGCGACCTCGAACGCGCAGCGGGTACGGGTCGAGCCCTTCTCGAAGATCAGGGCGATGTTCCTGCCCCGCAGCCGCGGCTGCTCCGTCCCCGCGTACTTGGCCGCCTTGAGCTGGGCCGACAGGTCGACCAGGAAGCCGAACTCCTGGGCGGTGAAGTCCAGTTCCTTGAGGAAGTGCCGGTTGCGCAGATTGAAGGCCATGCCGGTCTCCTGGCAGACGTGAGCGGGCGGGTCGGTCGACTACCCGCTCAGCATATACGTACGCTCAAGCGAATGGTTATGCATCTTTGAGGGTGAGCTTCATCTCCAGCTCCAATGTGGTCGGATCCAGGTCGTACGGCTGGCGGTGCCCGGTGTCGACGAAGCCCCGGCGCTCGTAGAAGGCGCGAGCACGTCCGTTGAGCTCGTGGACCTCCAGGTAGAGCTCCGGCACACCCGCCTCGTCCCGGGCCCAGGCGACGCACGCGTCCAGCAGCACGTCTGTCAGCCCGAGCGCGCGACCCCGGTGCGCCGGGTCCACCCACACCCCGACCAGCCAGGCCCGGTCCGGCGCGCGGCCCGGATCGGGGGCTGGAACGTAGGCGTTCATGCAGCCCACCCACTCGCCGGTCGGCTCATGGACGGCGGCGTACCCGGTGTTGCCGGGCTGCGAGTTCCGCGCCGCACGGAACCGCCATTCGGCTTCCTCGTGGGCGAGGGCGTCCTCGTGGGACTCCAGGTAGGCGAGGGGCGTGTCCTTGGTCATCCGCAGCCGGATGTCGCGCACGCGCTCCCAGTCCTCGGGCCGGACACGGACGATGCGGTAGGTCATGAACGGTTCCTTCTTGCAGAATGGATCACTTGCACTGTCCAGGGGCGCGAGGAACTGCGCGAGCAACCCACCGCGGGCGGATGGCCCTGTCCGCTCGGGAACTCAATGACCTGGGTGGCCTGTCGCGCAGTCCTCGCGCCCCTGAAGAACTACAGGCGGGGGTCGACCGGTTCCGACTCCAGGGCGAGGACGGCGAAGACCGCCTCGTGGACGCGCCACAGCGGCTCACCCGCCGCCAGGCGGTCCAGCGCCTCGACGCCCAGCGCGTACTCGCGCAGCGCGAGCGAGCGCTTGTGGCCGAGAGTGCGGCCGCGCAGGCGGGTCAGGTGCTCCGGGCGGGTGTAGTCGGGGCCGTAGATGATCCGCAGGTACTCGCG
This sequence comes from Streptacidiphilus sp. MAP12-33, assembly GCF_041261265.1. Lineage (NCBI taxonomy): Bacteria > Bacillati > Actinomycetota > Actinomycetes > Kitasatosporales > Streptomycetaceae > Streptacidiphilus > Streptacidiphilus sp. MAP12-33. Next base: position 99,537 of record NZ_JBGCCA010000008.1, on the reverse strand, counting down.
ACCGCGGACCTTCACGCCCGGCTGGACCAGCCGCGCGCCCTCCGCGCGCACCAGCGCGGCCATCGGCTTGACGACCATGCCCTCGCCGCCGCGCGCGGTCAGCTCCTCCCACCAGGCCGCGCCCGCCGCGCAGGACTCCTCGTCCCCGGTGTCGACGACGAGCCGGCGCGTCGGCCGCAGCAGCGGCGTGCTGTCCGCGCCGACCAGACGGTCGATCCAGGCGAGGTGCTGGTCGTGCGGGCGCACGGCCAGGTTCACGCCCTCGGCGGCGAGCAGCTGGAACGGGGCCAGGCGCACCGAGTCCAGGCCCTCGACCGTCCAGCAGTAGCGCCGGTAGGCGTCGGTGAACGCCGCCGCGTCGGCCGCGCGCAGCGCCTGGCGCTCCGCCAGCTCCGCGACGTCGGGCCCGTCCGCTCCACGCCCGGCCGCCTGCGCCAGCGCGGCCCGGGCCGCACCCAGCGCCGCACCGGACGCGGCGCCGACCGCCGCGTACTGGCGGCGCAGCAGGCCCTCGGCCTTGAGCGACCACGGCAGCAGCTCGGCGTCGAGCAGCAGCCAGTCGCTGTCGAGCTCGTCGAAGAGCCCGGCGGACTCCGCCGCCGCGCGCAGCCGTGCCAGCACGGCGCGGGTCAACGTGCCGTGCTCGGCCGGGAGTCCGGGCACGGTCAGGTCGTCCAGGAAGGCGCGGCCGGTGCGGGTCCAGATCTGGCCGCCGGTCCGCAGGCCGAACCGCTTCTCCCCCGCCGTGCCCTCCGCGTCGCGGCAGACCAGGACGACCGCGCGCGAACCCATGTGCTTCTCCTCGCACACCACCTGCCGCACGCCGTCGGCCCGGTAGGCGGCGAAGGCCTCGTCCGGGTGCTCCAGGTAGCCCTCGCGCCGGGAGGTGTCCACCGGGGCCATGGTCGGCGGCAGGTAGGCGAGCAGGCGCGGGTCGATCGCGAAGCGGCTCATCACCTCCAGCGCGGCCGCCGCGTTCTCCTCCCGCACGGCGATCCGGCCGTGGTGGGTGGTCTCCACGATGCGCTTGCCCGCGACGTCGCCGAGCGCGAGCGGACGGCCCTCGCGGGCGCCGGGCGCGTCGCTGATCAGCGGACGGACCGGCTCGTACCAGACCTGCTCGGCCGGGACCTCGACCAGCTCCCGCTCCGGGTAGCGCAGGGCGGTCATCTTGCCGCCGAAGACGCAGCCGGTGTCCAGGCAGATGGTGTTGTTGAGGAAGTTCGCGGTCGGGGTCGGGGTGTGGCCGTAGACGACCAGCGCCTGCCCCCGGTACTCCTCCGCCCACGGGTAGCGCACCGGCAGCCCGTACTCGTCGGTCTCGCCGGTGGTGTCGCCGTAGAGGGCGTGCGAGCGCACCCGGCCGCTGGTGCGGCCGTGGTACTTCTCCGGCAGACCGGCGTGGCAGACCACCAGCCTGCCGTCGTCCAGCAGGTAGTGGCTGACCAGTCCCTTGATGAACTCCCGCACCTCGGCGACGAACTCGGGCGGCTCGGCGGCCAGCTGGTCCAGCGACTCCTTGAGGCCGTGGCTGACCGTCACCTTGCGGCCCGCCAGCGCGCGGCCGAGCTTGTTCTCGTGGTTGCCCGGCACGCAGAGCGCGTGTCCCGCCGCGACCATGCCCATCACCAGGCGCAGCACGCCCGGCGTGTCCGGGCCCCGGTCCACCAGGTCGCCGACGAAGACGGCGGTGCGGCCCTCCGGGTGCGCGGCGTCGACCGCGCGGCCCTCGGCGTCACGGGTGACGGTGTAGCCGAGCTTGCCGAGCAGGGTGACCAGCTCGGCACGGCAGCCGTGGATGTCGCCGATGACGTCGAACGGACCGGTGAGGTGCCGCAGGTCGTTGAAGCGCTTCTCGTAGACGACCTCGGCCGCGTCGACCTCGGCCTCGGTGCGCAGCACGTGCACCTTGCGGAAGCCCTCACGCTCCAGGTGGCGCAGGGAGCGGCGCAGCTCGCCCTGCTGGCGCTGGAGGACACGCGGCGGGAAGTGCGCCCGGTCCGGCTTCTTCGCGTTGCGCTCCGCACACACCTGCGGCGGCAGGTCGAGCACGATGGCGACGGGCAGCACGTCGTGCTCGCGTGCCAGTTCGATCAGCTGGCGGCGCGACGACGCCTGCACGTTGGTCGCGTCGACCACGGTGACCCGGCCGGCGGCCAGGCGCTTGCCGGCGATGTAGTGGAGCAGGTCGAAGGCGTCCCCGGTGGCCGACTGGTCGTTGGGGTCGTCGGAGACCATGCCGCGGCAGGCGTCCGAGGAGACGACCTGCGTGGGCAGGAAGTGCTTGGCGGCGAAGCTGGACTTGCCGGCGCCGGTCGTGCCGACGAGCACGACCAGGGAGAGGTCGGGGACGGCGAGTTCGCGTCGGGCTGCTGCTTCGGTGGTGTCGGTCATGGCCGGGTCACTCTCCCTTCTGGATCGTGGCGGTCCCGTCGGTGCGGGTCCCGTCGGAGCGGGTCCCGTCGGTGCCGGCCTCGTCGGTGCCGGCCTCGTCGGAGCGGGTCCCGTCGGTGCGGGTCCCGTCGGTGCCGGCCTCGTCGGAGCGGGTCTCGTCGGAGCGGGTGAAGGAGGCGAGCTGGGTGGGCGGGCCGACCTCCGGGTCCTCGTCGCCGACCGGGCCGAGGGCGACGGTGTAGCCGTAGGTCTCCGCGGTCTGCTCGGCCCAGGCGCGGAACTGCGCGCGGTCCCACTCGAAGCGGTGGTCGGCATGCCGGACGTGACCGGCCGGCAGCGTCTCCCAGCGCACGTTGTACTCGACGTTCGGCGTGGTCACCACGACCGTGCCCGGGCGGGCGGCGCCGAAGACGGCGTACTCCAGCGCGGGCAGCCGCTCCTCGTCGACGTGCTCGATCACCTCGGACAGGACGGCGGCGTCGTAGCCGGCAAGACGGGCGTCGGTGTACGTCAGCGCACCCTGCAGCAGCGTGACGCGGGCGCGCTGCCGCTCGTTCATCCGGTCCAGCCGCAGACGACGGGCCGCGATGGCCAGCGCCCGGGCGGAGACCTCGACGCCGACGATCTCGGTGAAGGTGCGGTCCTTCAGCAGCTCGGCGACCAGCGCCGCCTCCCCGCAGCCGAGGTCGAGGACGCGCTTGGCGCCCGCCGCTCGCAGCCGCGCCACGATGGCGGCGCGGCGGTGCACGGCCAGCGGCGTGGGCTTGGGCTCCTCCGGCTCCCCCTCGGCGGTGGCGGTCTCCGCCGGGACGGCGTTGTCCAGCTCCTCCGGCTCACGGTCGTCGGCCTCGGCCAGCCGGGCCAGCTCCAGCCGGTCGTTGGCGGCACGCGCCAGCGACCAGCGGCGGGAGAAGTAGCGGCGGACGATCAGCTGCCGCTCCGGGTGCTCGGACAGCCAGCCCTCGCCGCGGGCGAGCAGCTTGTCGACCTCGTCCGGGGAGACCCAGTAGTGCTTGGCGTCGTCGAGCACCGGCAGCAGCACGTAGAGCTGGCTGAGCGCCTCGGCCAGCCGCAGCGTGCCGGTCAGCCGCAGCTCGACGTAGCGGGAGTCGCCCCACTCGGGGAAGGTCACGTCCAGGGGCAGCGGCTCCGCGTCGACCCGCCAGCCCAGCGGCTCGAAGAGCCGGTGGACCAGCTCGGCCCCGCCCTTGGCGGGAACGGCGGGCAGCTCGACCACCAGCGGCTGCGGCTCGGCGGCCAGCTCGGGGCGCGCCTTGCAGTCGCCCTTCATGGCGCTCTTGAAGACGGCGCTCAGAGCGACCGCGAGCAGCGAGGAGGCGGCGTAGGGGCGGTCGTTGACGTACTGGGCGAGCGCGAAGTCCGGGCTGCCGCCGCGTCCCTTCGCCCCACGACCTCGCCGGACCAGGGAGATCGGGTCGATCTCCAGCAAGAGCGCGGCCGTGCAGCGCTCGGCGCTCGCCTCCGGGTAGAAGACGTGCGCGCGGCCGTGGGACGTGGTGAAGGACTGGGCCTTGTCCGGGTGCTTGTGCAGCAGGAAGCCCAGATCGGTGGCGGGTCGCCGGTCGGTGCCGATGGTGCTGATCGTCAGGAACACAGGCACGAGTATGACCACGTGTTCGGTTTTCGCCCACGGACTTTTGGCTCCGCCCGGTCCGCCACCTGGTGGTTCGCGGAGTCCGCGGTCCAGATCCTCGGCTCCGGCGTCTTCTGCCCGGGCGTCCGGATACGTATCGTGCCGCCATGACGCCCGTCTCCCCCTGGCTGCGGTTGGAACAGGTCACCGCGGCGAACGTCGACGCAGCCTGCGCGCTGCTGGTCCGGCCGGAGCAGACCGGCTATGTCGCGCCCGTGGCGCGGTCGCTCGCCGAGGCGTACGCCCACGGGTCCCATGCCTGGCCACGGTTGATCTTCGACGGGGACCGGCTGGTCGGCTTCGTGATGGGCAGCTTCGATCCGGGCAGCCACGTCGAGGCCTTCCGCTGCGGGATCTGGCGGCTGAACATCGCCGCCGAGCACCAGGGCCGCGGCTACGGCCGCTTCGCGGTCGCCGCGATCTGCGCCGAGGCGCGCAGCCGCGGGGAGCGCCGGGTCGGCGTGCTCTGGCTGCCCGGGATGTACGGCCCGGAGTACTTCTACCTCCGCCTGGGCTTCCGCCCGACCGGCGAGGTGATCTACGGCCAGGTGGCCGCGGAGCTCCGGCTGGCCTGAGGGCCGACGCGGAGGTGGCGGGCGCCGGCAGGCTCGCGCCCGCCTGCGCCCGCCACCCGGTGATCAGGTGCGTGCGGTGCCGGTCAGCCCGACATCGCGCAGCCGCCGGCCGCGTTGCTCCACGTCGGCTGCATGGCGAAGGTGCCGCTCGGCAGGTTGATCGTGCCGAGGTTCTGCCAGGCGCAGAGGTCGCCGTCCTCCGAGCCGTCGGAGGCGACCCAGCCGCTGGAGGGTTGCGGGTCGGTCAGCGACTCGGCGTACTCGTGACCGCCGACGATGCTGAAGCCGTCCAGCTGGTTCTGGACCGAGCCCGCTCCGCAGCTCGACCCGGCGTCGAGGACGTACGGCATGTTCGTGTAGGAGACCGTGCCGTCGTAGTCGTGCCAGGCGCAGAAGCCGCTGTTGGGGAAGCCGTCGGGCGACGTGCCGCTCGGGCTCATCACCACGATCTGCACGTCCGGCCCGGAGACGCCGAAGTGCGAGGCGGCCGCGTCGGCCTCGGCGGCGATGTCGGCCTGCTGGGCGTTGGCGGGCGCGGCGGCGGAGTCGTCCACCCAGGTGCCGCCCAGCACGGACCCGCCGAAGGTCGGGCCCTGGCCGCTGTTGTCGGTGTACTGGGAGGTGACGGTGGACCAGCTGTCCGAGGAGGTGCCCAGACCGTTGAAGAGGTTGGTCTGGTACTGCTCGACCCCGTTGCTGTCGCTGTCCCACTGGTTACCCCAGAAGACCAGGTAAACGCTCACCTGGTGCTGGACCGGACCGCCGTTGTAGATCAGCGTGCTGTCGGCCGCGGCGCGGCCGGTGCGGCCCGCCTGGGACCGGACGGCGCCGCTGTGCGCGCCGCGCATCGGGATCACGCCGTGACGGCCGTGGACCTCGACCCGGTACAGGTGGCCGTGGGAGCGGACCAGGTGGACGTTGCCCGCCTGGACGTTCGCCTGGACGCCCGTCTGGGGGGTGGTGGCGCGGGCGGCCGCGACGCCCGAGGGGGCGCCGGCGAAGAGCGCGACTAACGCGATACCGCACGCCGCCGCGAGAGACGCGGTCGCGCCGCGTCGGATCCTGAACATCCTCATGCCTCCATCGTGGGGAAGGGAGTGGAGTTCTGACGAGTCCACATCACACACCCCGATTCGGGGTGACAACAAGGGGCAAGAGGGTGAGGACTGGGAGAGAGCTGTGAATTACCTGTGTCCTACCTGGGAGTTGATCACGCATCAGCCGTTCGGGAGCGCAGCCGCCGCAGCATCCTCGCGTCGTCGAAGCCGACGCCCCGGGCGGCCGACTCGACCGTGGCGCCGTGGCTGATCAGGTGCTCCGCCCGCTCGATCCGCAGTGTCTGCTGGTAGCGCAGCGGCGTCAGCCCGCCGGTGGCCCGGGTGAAGGCGCGGGTCAGCGTCCGTTCGCTGACCCCGCCCGCGGTGGCCAGTGCCGCGAGCGGCAGCGGCTCGGCGAAGCGGGCGTCGATCAGGTCCTGCACCCGGTGGACGGTGTCGTCCAGATGCGAGCGGTGCCGCAGCATCGCGCTGGCCTGCGGCTCGTGGCCGTTGCGCCGGGCGTAGACCACCATGTCGCGCGCCACCTGGGCCGCCGCGGCCGGACCGTGGTGGCCGGCGAGCAGGTGCAGCGCGAGGTCGATCCCCGACGCGATCCCCGCCGAGGTCACCACCCGGTCGTCGGTGGTGAACAGCACGTCCCGCACCACCTGGGCCCGGGGATGCCGGCGGGCCAGCTCGTCCTGCAACTCGTGGTGGGTGGTGCAGCGCCGCCCGTCCAGCAGACCCGCGGCGCCGAGCGCCCCGGCCCCCGCGCAGATGCTGGCGACGGTGCCGCCCGCCGCGTGGTGCGCCCGCAGCGCCTCCAGCGAGGAGGGGCTGAGCAGCGGCGTCACGTCCGCGTCCTCGGGTTCGATCACCCGCCAGCCCGGCACGATCAGCAGATCGTCCTCCCCGAGCTCCGGCCAGTCGGTGCGGGCCTGGAGCGGGAGCCCCTGTGCGCTGGGCACCAGCTCCCGCTCCGCCACGTAGTGCAGCTCGTAGGGGTGCCCGAAGTCCACGGCGGTCGCGAAGACCTGGGCGGGACCGGCCAGGTCCAGCAGATGGACCCCGGGCACCAGGAGGAAGGCGATGCGGCACGTCACCCACGCATCATCGCGCAGCCGCATCTCCCCACCTCACCGACCGACCTCACCGACCCACCTCATCGACCCACCGAACCGACCGGCCTCACCGACCGCCGGCGACCAGCTCGTCGACGGTGGCGATCTCGGCGAAGCGGTCCCGCAGCACCGCCTCGGTGCGCTCGACGATGTCGGCGACGCTGAGCGAGCCGATCGGGTTGGTGGTGGTGGCGTCCGTGACGAAGGTGCAGCGGTAGCCGAGGTCGCTGCCCACCCGGGTGGTGGTCTCCACGCACTGCTCGGTGCGGATGCCGCAGAGGACCAGCTCGGTCACCCCCCGCTCGGTCAGCTGCTGCTGCAGGTTGGTGGTGGTGAACGCGTTGTGACTGGTCTTGTGGACGGTGACCTCGCCGGGCAGCGGCGGCTCCAGCTCCTCCAGCAGGCGGACGTGGCCGTTGGCCGGGTCGAACTCGGTGTCGGTGCCGGGCTCGGAGTGCAGCACCCAGACCACGGTGTCGCCCTGCTCCCGGGCGTACCGGACCAGCCGGTTCACCGGCTCGGCGATCTTGGGGTTGCCGATCCCGGCCCAGCCCTCGGGGCCCTCGGCCCGGACGCGGAACGACTCCTGGACATCGATGACAATCAGTGCGCGACTCATGAGACACAGTCTGGCCTGCCCTGATGCCCACGGATAAGGCCTCATCGGGTCGGCCGCCGGAACGATCCGGTCACCAGCCGGCCAGAGCCACCCGGGGTGGACACGCAGTCCGTCCAGCGGGACGGGTTCGGCATCCGCGCACCCGATTGGTTAGCGTTCAGGCGTGACTACTGAGACCTCCACTGCTCCCAAGGGCGGCGCCGTCGGCGTCGGCCTGGCCACCGTCGCCACCGACGGCACCGTCCTCGACACCTGGTTCCCCGCGCCGAAGCTGGTCGCGGCGGGGTCGGACGAGTCCGGCCCGGCCGGGACCGTCCGCCTGACCACCGAGCAGGCCGAGGCCGAGCTGGGCGCCGGCGCGGCCGCCGCGCTGCGCGTCGACCCGCGTCGCGGCGTCGAGGTGATCGCGGTCCGCACGGTCATCGGCTCGCTGGACGACAAGCCGCTCGACACCCACGACGTCTACCTGCGCCTGCACCTGCTGAGCGCCCGCCTGGTCCAGCCGCACGGCCAGAACCTGGACGGGATCTTCGGCCTGCTGGCCAACGTCGCCTGGACCAGCATCGGCCCCACCCCCGTCGCCCAGGTCGAGGCCGCGCGCCTCGCCGTGCGCGCGGAGGGCGGCCAGCTGGCCCTCTACGGGATCGACAAGTTCCCGCGCATGACCGACTACGTCGCCCCCTCCGGCGTCCGCATCGCCCACGCCGACCGGGTCCGCCTCGGCGCGCACCTGGCCGAGGGCACCACGGTCATGCACGAGGGCTTCGTCAACTTCAACGCCGGCACGCTCGGCACCTCCATGGTCGAGGGCCGCATCTCCGCGGGCGTCGTGGTGGGCGACCACAGCGACATCGGCGGCGGCGCCTCGATCATGGGCACCCTCTCCGGCGGCGGCAAGCAGGTCGTCTCGGTGGGGCAGCGCTGCCTGCTCGGCGCGAACGCCGGCATCGGCATCTCGCTCGGCGACGACTGCGTCGTCGAGGCCGGCCTCTACGTGACCGCCGGCACCCGCGTCACCACGCCTAACGGCGCGGTGGCCAAGGCGGTCGAGCTCTCGGGTCAGTCGAACCTGCTGTTCCGCCGCAACTCGCAGTCCGGTGCTGTCGAGGTCATCGCCCGCAGCGGGAGCTGGGGCGGCCTGAACGCGGACCTGCACGCGCACAACTGAGCGCCTGACACCACCCCCCGGGGGCGCGAGGCGCCTCCGGGGTCCCACCTGGGAGTGACAGGGAGTGACCGGGCGGCGTTTTTGCTCGTTGGCCGCACGGGACCGGCCCTCCGCCGGGCCTGTTCCCGTTCCCAGGAGGGTCAGCTCACCCATGTCCGACGCACCGGTCGCACCCGAGAGCCCGCAGAACCTGCTGGCGCAGATGGAGCGGATGCTGGCCGCCCTCAGCGCCGACCTGGTCCAGCTCGACGCCGAGCTCCAGCCCCCGGCGCCCCGCACCGAGGAGCATTGGGAGGGCGGGGCCTTCAACTCGGAGGCGGGTCAACCCTGATCCCCACCCGGGCCAGCGCCTCCCCCGCGGCGGCCTCCGGCCAGGGTCCGGGCTGCGCTTCCGGTTCCGAAGGTTCCCCGGGCGCCGCGCCGAGCGCGCGCATCAGCTCGGTGGCCAGCTCGCGGGCCTCGAACGCCGCGTCGACCCCGTCGACACAGCACCAGTAGAGGCTCTGCTCCTCCGCCCCGAGGGCGACCACCAGCAGCGACTGGCAGACCTCCCGCAGCAGCACGCGCAGCTCCCGCACCGCCGCCAGGGGATCCGCCAGCTCGGTGAGCCTGGCGGCCCGGTCTCCCGTCAACGGCTCGTCCGGCGGGCGGCCGACGCACTCCGCCGCGTGCGCGCCGGCCTCGGCCAGCGCGCGGGCGACCTCCACCGGACCACACCCAGTGCCGCTCTCCAAGGCCCGCTGGGTCAGCGCCAGCGCCGCCGTCTGCGCGACGGCCTCGGTGACCCGGCAGGCCTGCCAGGCCTCCACGGTCACGTCCGAGGCCGAGCGGGCCTCCACCAGCGCGTGCCGGGTCGCCTTGATCAGTCGCAGCGCGTCCATGACGCCACCCACCCTTCGGAGCCGAGGCGACGGGATCTCCGTCTGCGTCCACCCTCCGCCGGATCGGCGACACCCGTCGCGGACCGCCCGCGATCTGTGGACAAACCGGGGGTGTGGAAAACCCGGCCACTCGTCGGAGTGGGGCTCTCTCAGTCCAGCGGCTGCGGCTCCGTCGCCGGGAAGCGCAGTTCGTTGCGCTCGATCTTCGCCGCCAACGCGGCCAGCGGGTCGATGCCGAGGACGCCGCAGAACTGCAACAGGTAGGCGAGGACGTCCGCGACCTCGTCCTCGACCTGGTGCGCCCGCTGGGGATGGCTCATCACCCCGGCGGCCTGCTCCGGCGTCAACCACTGGAAGATCTCCAGCAGTTCGGACGCCTCGACGCTGAGCGCCGCCGCGAGGTTCTTGGGCAGGTGGTAGGGCTGCCAGTGCCGCGCCGCCGCGAAGGCCCGCAGCCGGTCCGTCAGCACCTCGACGGTGAGTTCGTCCATGGGGAGATTCTCCCCGATCCCCGGGGCGGCCCGTGCGAAACTGCGCAGGTGAACGCCACCGAGACGGAATCCGTCGTCCGCGAGCACGTCCGCGCCCTCAACGACCGCGATCTCCCGGCGCTGCTGGCGGGTTTCACCGACGACGCGGTCTGGATCACCGGCAGCTCGGTGGCCCGCGGCCGCACGGAGCTGACCGAGTTCTTCACCGGCGCGCTGGAACGCCCGCTGCCGACCTGGACGGTGGAGACCCTGCTCGTGGACGGCGACCGGGCCGCCTGCCAGTTGGTCGAGCGGTTTCTGGTGAACGGGCACCGCCGCACGCACGCCGTCGCCGGCTTCTACCGGCTCCGCGACGGCCTGATCGCCTCGGCGAGGATCTACCGTGAGGGCAGCGCGGACGTGGAGTGATCCAGCACGCTCGGCCCGCCGGCCTCGTCGCGCCGGCACAGGACCGTCCGCACACCCGGCACCGGGACCACGGGCTCGCCGCCTGCGGTGGCCAGCAGGCGGACGTGCCCCCGCGCGGCAACCTCCACGGCGAGCCGGAGCAGCGCGGTCGCACGGTCGGGCGGCAGGCCCAGGTCGAGGCCGTCGGCAAGGACCTGAAGCAGGCGCTCGGCGTCGGGGACCTCCGCGGCCGGGCTCATCTGCAGCACGCCCGGGCCCGTCAGCAAGGTCGTGGCGAAGGCGAGTTGGCGCAGGACGCCGGAGGACAGGGCGTCGGCGCCGACACGTCGGCCGCTGGGCTCGTCCAGGCCTGCGCAGACCTGGACCGTGCCGTCCGGCGCGACGCGGCGCACGGCGCCGACGCCGGTCACCGGGACGGAACCCATCTCCCGTGCCGCCTGGACGAGTTTGCCGAAGCGGATCCGGCACTCGCCCTCGATCCTGGCGATGACCGCCGAGAGGTTCTCGGCGGTGCCGCGCAGTCGGGCGTCGTCGTCGGCCCGGGCCCAGGCGCGCATCAGGGCCGGGGCCGGATCGAGCGAGAAGCTCTCCCGCAGCGCGGTCACCACCTGCTCGGCGGCGCCCAGCACGAGCCGCTCCCCGCCCGTCGCGCCGCTGACGCGCAGCGGCAGTTGTGCGGTGACCAGGCCCTCGGCGGGCAGCGGGGCACGGATGTCGCCCTGGCGGCCGTCGCTGTGCCAGGCGACGTCGAGCCGCCCTCCGTCGTGGTCCACGGCGCCGGTGGTCACCAGCAACCGCCCGTCCAGCGTCAGCCGCTCCGCGACGACGAGCGCGGTGCGCCGCACGCACAGACTGACGTCGAGCCGGGCCTCCCCCAGCGGGCCGGTCACGGTGCAACCGAGGCGCACGGTGTCCTCCCCGAACGGCGCACAGTCCGCGCCCTGCCCCCGCGCCCTCGCCAGCGCGGCCCCGACGTCCTCACCCTCGGCGAGGGCGGAGAGCACGACGAGTCCCTCCAGCGCGTTCGTCTTGCCCGCGCCCGGGGCGCCGTGCAGGAGGGTGACTGCTTCCAGCGGGAGGACGGCGTCGCGGAAGGACTTGAAGGCGGTCAGCCGGACTTCGGTGATGGTGGGGCGGAGGGGCATGGGCGCACAGTATTGCCGCGGTGATCCGGCGAAACGTCACAGCGTCGGGGATGCCACTCCACCGAGGGACGTTGCGGCATCCTCAGGGGCGCGGGGCCCTGCTCGATCAACTGCGTGCGCGACAAGCCACCCCGTGTGGTGAGCCCCGAACGAGCAGGGCCATCCGCACACCGGTGGTTGCTCGCGCACGCAGTTGATCGGGCAGGGCCTCGCACCCCTAGCGGGTCGCCACGAACCGGCTCACCAGCACCGACGCCGTCACGTCCACCGGTTCCGGCAGTGCCGCGATGCGCGCGGCCAGTGCGGCCGCGTCCGTGTGCCAGGCGCTCGGGCCCATGCCGACGACCGTGGCGACCTCCGCGTGCGAGAGGTGCATGGTGACGGTGACCTCCTGCGCGCCGGCGGGTGTGAGGTGGGGCTCCAGGGCCTTGGCGAGGCGTTCGTCCTTGCGGTCGTCGACGCCGAGCAGGCCCAGCTCGCGGACCAGCTCGCCCAGGTGGCGCGGGGTGGGGGTGACGACCAGCAGCAGGCCGCCCGGGCGCAGGACGCGCCGGATCTCCTCGCCGCGGCGCGGGGCGAAGACGTTGAGCACCACGTCCGCCACGGCGTCGCGCAGCGGCAGCGGCTGCCAGGCGTCGCAGACGACCGCGCCCGCGCGGGGGTGGGCCTTCGCCGCGCGGCGGAGGGCGAACTTGGAGATGTCCAGGGCCAGTCCACGGGCTTCCGGGACCGCGTCCAGGACCCGGGCGAGGTAGGCGCCGGTGCCGGCGCCGAGGTCGACGAGGTGGCGGGCGTCGGGCGGGACGGCCGCCGCGAGCGTGTCCGCGATGGGCGCGTAGTGGCCGGCGCCGAGGAAGTCGACGCGGGCGGCGACCATGGCGGCGGTGTCGCCGGTGCCGGTGTGGGCGCCGCCCGGCAGGAGGTTGGCGTATCCCTGGCGGGCGACGTCGAAGGAGTGGCGCGCGGGGCAGCGCAGCGCGTTCTGGTCGAGCGTCAGCTCGGCGCCGCAGACGGGGCAGCGCAGCCAGGGAACGAAGTCGTGGAGCATGGTGCGGTCGGTTCAGTCCTCGTCGGGGCCGTCGTCCGGATCGGCGTCGGATTCCTCTTCGTCGTCGGCGTGCTCGCTCACGCCCTCGGGGGCCTGGTCGACGACCCAGCCGGCCAGGCGTTCCGCGGTGCCGCTGACACCGAGGCGCCCCTCCCGGACGGCCCGGGAGAGAGCGCGCATCTCGCGGGTCGTGGTGGCCACCGAGGCGCCGCCGGCGACCAGGTAGGCGAAGGCCACGGCCGTCGCGAACAGTTCGTTGTTGCGCTCCAGCGCGGGCACCCGGATGAGCTGGTGCATCAGCGCGGCGGCGCGGTCCTCGGGTTCGGGGTAGACGAGGACGTCGAAGATCTCCGCCTGATGCCGGGTCACCGCCGCGACCAGAGAGCCGTAGTCGGTGACCCGGGGGTCGCCAGGTGTGTACTGCTCGGCGACCATGAGCAGCCAGGACAGGTCGATCTCGACGTTCACATTCAAGGACGGCTCCCCCTCGACGACGCTGCGACGCTCAGCGGTGCTGGCCCGCGACCTCCCGGTCCCCGCCGAACTCGGCGAGGAAGACCGCCTCGTACTCCTTCATGAACTGCGCGGCCGCCTCCACGAAGGCACGCCCTGTCTCGCCCATGTCCTGCTGGACCAGCTTCTCGATGTACTGGTTCATGCTGATCCCTTCCTGTTCCGCCCTGGTCCGCGCGATCTCCGCCGTGGTGGCGTCAACCCGGACATTCAGCTGCTTTTTACCCATACGTTGAAGCTAGCGCGATTCCGCTAGCACAGGAAGGGGTCAGTTTGAGACAAGGACATTCAGGCCAGTAGGAACCTCATTCCCCGTCGTGGGGCTCCAGAATCGCCACGCACTCGAAGTGGTGCGTCATCGGGAACAGGTCGAACGCGCGCAGCTTGACCGGCCGGTAGCCGGCGTCGGCGAAGTAGCCGAGATCGCGGCCGAGCGCCGCCGGGTCGCAGGCGACGTAGGCGATGCGACGGGCACCGAGACCGGCCAGGTGCAGAGCCGTCTCGCGGCCCGCGCCGGAGCGCGGCGGGTCCAGGACGATCAGGTCCGTCTCGCTGATGCCGGTGCGCGGCAGCAGCTTCTCGACCTGGCCGACCTCGATCCGGACCCGCTGCTCGCCGATCAGGTCGGAGAGGTTGTGGCGGGCGTCCTCGACGGCCTGCTTGCTCGACTCGATGCCGAGCACCGCGCCGTGCTCGCCGAGCCGGTCCGCCAGCGCGCCCGCGAACAGGCCGACGCCGCAGTACAGGTCGAGCGCGTTCTCGCCGTCGCGCGGCGCGAGGCCGTCCAGCACGGCGTTCACCAGGGTGTCGGCGGCGGCCGGGTGGATCTGCCAGAACCCGCCGTTGCTGACGCGCCAGGTGCGGTCGGCGGCACGCTCGCGCACGAAGGTGCGGCCGTGGACCCGGTGGTAGCCGCCCTGGTCGTCGATGCGCTGCACCGAGACCGGCTTGTCCAGCTCCACGATCGGCAGGCGGCCGCCGGGCGTCGGAACCAGGATGACGGCGCGGTCGGACGAGCCGGTGGCCGCGATCGCCTCGACGCTCGCGATCTGCGGCCACTCACGCTGCTCGATGCCGAGCTCCTGGATGCCGGGCGCGGCGATCAGGCAGCGCTCGACCGGCACCACGTCGTGCGAACGGTGCCGGCGCAGCCCGGCGCGACCCGTCTTCGGGTCCACCGCGTACTGGACACGGGTGCGCCAGGCCGGCACCTCGCCGGCCGGGAGCTTGTCGCCGGGGGCGGGCTCGACGCTGCCGTCCCAGCCCGCCTCCTCGGGGGTGAGCCCGGCGAGCTTCTTCAGCTGCTCGGTCAGCACCGCGACCTTGAGCTTGCGCTGCCCGCCCGGGGTGACGTGCTGCCAGTCGCAGCCGCCGCACAGGCCCGGCCCGGCGTACTGACAGGGCGCGGGGACGCGCTCCTTGGCGGGCCGCAGCACCTCCACCGCGTCGGCGCGCAGGAAGCGCGAGGACGCCGTGCCGTCCGTCACCTCGGCGATCACCAGCTCGCCCGGCAGCGCGTGCCGGACGAACAGGACGCGGCCCTCGTGGCGGGCGACACAGTGGCCGCCGTGGGCCACCGGGCCCACCTCGACCTCGTAGCGCTCGCCGACGAGCGACGGCGCGTCCGACGGGGAGGTACGGCGGGTGGTGGCGGTGCTGCGGCGGGAGGTCACGCCTGGTCGTCCTTAGCGGCAGAAGGGGCGGATGCGGCGGAGGCCGACGCCGTGGGCCGCTCCTCGCGGCGTCCGATGTCACCGCGCCGGATCTGTCCCGGCGCGTTCCACGGGCGCTGCTTGCGGCGGCGCTCGGAGGACTCCAACTGCCAGGGTACCGAGGTCACCATCACGCCGGGCTTGAACAGCAGGCGGCCCTTGAGTCGCAGCGCGCTCTGGTTGTGCAGCAGGTGCTCGTACCAGTGGCCTACGACGTACTCCGGGATGAAGACCGTGACGACGTCGCGCGGGTTGCGGCTGCGCAGCGCACGCACGTACTCGACGACCGGGCCGGTGATCTCGCGGTAGGGCGAGTGCAGCACCTTCAGCGGCACCTCGATGCCGCGACGGTCCCACTCCTCCTGGAGCGCCTTGGTGTCGACCGGGTCGACGTCGACGGTGACGGCCTCCAGATTGGTGCTGCCCCGCGAGGAGAGCTGCGCGTAGGCGAGCGCCCGCAGGGTCGGCTTGTGCAGCTTGGAGACCAGCACGACGCTGTGGACGCGGGCCGGCAGCGCCTCGGCCTCGGCCTCGGCGTCGTCGAGGGCGAGCTCGGCGGAGACCCGGCTGTAGTGCTTGTTGATGCCCTTCATGGTGATGAAGAACACCACCATCAGCAGGCAGGACATCCAGGCGCCGGACATGAACTTGGTCGCCAGGACGACGACGAGCACGCAGGCGGTGCAGCTCAGACCGATCGCGTTGATCACGCGGCTGCGGATCATGCGGCGGCGCACGGCCGGGTCGGTCTCGGTCTTCAGCAGGCGGGTCCAGTGCCGGATCATGCCGGTCTGGCTCATGTTGAACGAGACGAACACGCCGATGATGTAGAGCTGGATCAGGCGGTTCGGGTCGGCGTCGTAGCCGACGATGAAGACGATCGCCACGCCCGCCAGCAGGATGATGCCGTTGGAGAACGCGAGGCGGTCACCACGGGTGTGCAGCTGGCGCGGCAGGTAGCGGTCCTGGGCGAGGATCGAGCCCAGCACCGGGAAGCCGTTGAAGGCCGTGTTGGCGGCCAGCACCAGGATCAGGCCGGTGACCGCGGCGATGAAGTAGAAGCCCAGGTGGAAGTTGGAGAAGACCGCCTCGGAGATCTGCGCGATCGCCGTCTTCTGCTGGTAGCCCGCCGGGGCGCCGTGCAGCTGGCTGGTGTCCTCGGCCATCTTCAGGCCGGTCAGGTTGCCCATCCAGATGATGCCGATGAGCATCGTGACGGCGACCACGGCCATCATCAGCAGCGTGGTCGCGGCGTTCTTGCTCTTGGGCTTGCGGAAGGCCGGGACGCCGTTGGAGATCGCCTCGACACCGGTCAGCGCGGCGCAGCCGGAGGAGAAGGTCTTGAGCAGCAGCAGGACCATGGCGATGCCGGTCGGGTCCACGTGACCGGCCTGCGGCACCAGCGAGAAGCCGGCGCTGGCCGCGTGCATGTGGGTGCCGAACCCGAAGTCCCGGATCGCCGCCCAGATCATCATCACGAAGATGCCGCCCATGAAGGCGTACGTCGGGATCGCGAAGGCGGTGCCGGACTCGCGCACACCGCGCAGGTTCATCGCCATCAGCACCACCACGAGGGTGACCGAGAGCAGCACCTCGTGCCCGTGCAGGGACGGCACGGCGGAGACGATGTTGGCGACGCCCGAGGTCGTCGAGACGGCCACGGTGAGCACGTAGTCGACGAGCAGGGCGGCGGCCACGGTCAGGCCCGCGTTGCCGCCGAGGTTGACGGTCGCGACCTCGTAGTCGCCACCGCCGCTCGGGTAGGCGTGGACGTTCTGGCGGTAGGACGCCACCACGACCAGCATCACCAGGCCGACGATGGCGCCGATCCACCAGGAGAAGTGGATCGTGGCGATGCCCGCCACCGACAGGGACAGGAAGATCTGCTCGGGGGCGTAGGCCACCGAGGAGAGCGCGTCGGAGGCGAAGACCGGCAGAGCGATCCGCTTGGGCAGCAGGGTCTCGCCGAGCTTGTCGCTCTGCAACGCGCGGCCGATAAGGATTCGCTTCGGCAGGTCAGTGAGTTTTGGCACGCAGAGGATGGTAGATGCTGCCGAAGGTTCGCAGGTAGCGGGGTCCACAAACTGGTGCCTTCGCAGGCGCGAAGGCCCCGTGACCTGGTGTGAGGGTTCCGCGAAGGAAGATGGTCCAACTGCTGCGGTCTGGGTACCAAATCCTTCCGGGAGTGCCACCCTGGTGACAAGAGGACGTTAAGAGGGTGTCACCATCGAGCTCGGACAACCGACACCGGAAGGACGGTCGTGCACATCGTCATCATGGGATGCGGACGCGTGGGATCCACCCTCGCGCGCACCCTCGAGAAGCAGGGTCACTCGGTCGCCGTGGTCGACCAGGACCCCACGGCGTTCCGTCGTCTCGGGTCGGACTTCGCCGGCCGGCGCGTGACCGGGGTCGGCTTCGACCAGGACACGCTGCGCGAGGCCGGGATCGAACAGGCCGGCGCGTTCGCCGCGGTGAGCAGCGGCGACAACTCCAACATCATCGCGGCGCGGGTGGCCCGGGAGAACTTCGGCGTCGAGAACGTCGCCGCCCGGATCTACGACCCGCGCCGGGCCGAGGTGTACCAGCGCCTGGGCATCCCCACCGTCGCCACGGTCCGCTGGACCGCCGACCAGATGCTGCGGCGCCTGCTCCCCTCCGGTGCCGAGCCGCACTGGCAGGACCCGAGCGGCGCCGTGCAGCTGGCCGAGGTCCCCTTCGCCTCCGCGTGGATCGGCCACCGGGTCTCCAGGCTGGAGCAGGCGGCCGACGTGCGCGTCGCGTTCCTGACCCGGATGGGCACGGGCATCCTGCCCAGCGCCGAGCTGGTCCTCCAGGAGGGCGACCTGGCGCACGTGATGCTGCGCACCGCCGATCTGGAGGCCGTCGAGGCCGTCTTCGCGAAGGGTCCGGAGGAGCACTGATGCGCGTAGCAATCGCCGGAGCGGGCGCGGTGGGTCGGTCCATCGCGGGCGAGCTCCTGGAGAACGGTCACGAGGTGCTCCTCGTCGACAAGAACCCCAAGTCCATCTCGGTGGAGCGGGTCCCCCAGGCGGAGTGGCTGCTGGCCGACGCCTGCGAGATCACGGCTCTCGACGAGGCCGCACTGCAGCGGTGCAACGTCGTGATCGCGGCGACGGGCGACGACAAGGTCAACCTGGTCGTCTCGCTGCTGGCCAAGACCGAGTACGGGGTGCCGCGGGTCGTGGCCCGGGTGAACAACCCGAAGAACGAGTGGCTCTTCAACGAGGCCTGGGGCGTGGACGTGGCGGTCTCGACGCCGCGCCTGATGTCCGCGCTGGTGGAGGAGGCCGTGAGCGTGGGTGACCTGGTCACCCTCATGCGGTTCAGCCAGGGCGACGCGAACCTCGTCGAGCTCACGCTCGGCGCGGACGCGCCGGTCGTCGGCACCCAGGTCAAGTCGATCGCCTGGCCGGACGACACCGCGCTGGTCACGATCATCCGCGAGGGCCGCGTGCTGGTGCCCTCCGGCAGTGACGTCCTGGAGGCGGGCGACGAGCTGCTCTTCGTCGCGACGGCGGAGAAGGAGTCCGAGCTCGAAGCGCTCTTCGCTCCACACACGGGCTGAGGCTTCGCTCCCACAGGCAGTTGCACTGTCAGGGGCGCGGGTAACTGCGCGAGCGACCACCGATATGCGGATGGCCCTGCTCGTTCGGCGAGTCACCGCGCAGGGTGGCTTGTCGCGCAGTTCCCCGCGCCCCTGGGTGGTGCAACTAACGCTCGGCGGAGTGCTTCTCCTGCGGCACTGGGCTGGAGGCCAACTCGTGGAGTGCGCCGTCGACGGCCTCGTCAACGGCCCGTGCCGCCTGGCTCTCCGGGTCCTCCTCGTCGAGGTTGACCTTGATGGGTGCCGGGGCCTTGGAGAGGATCAGCCAGTTCAGGTAGATCGCCACCAGCCACGGCGGAACGCCGAGGCCGATCTTGGCGACGCCGAGCCAGGTGACCTGGCCCGCCCAGTACAGCGGGAAGAGGATCAGCGCGCGCAGCGCGAAGAGCGCGACCCAGACCCAGGTGGCCTTCGTGTACGCCGAGAGGCGACCCGGGTTCTGCGTGCGCCACGTCATGTTCTCGCCGAGGACCGGCCCCAGCATGACGCCGATCAGCGGCCACCGCACGAGCGCCGAGACCGCGTAGACGACCAGCAGCACCAGGCCGTAGATCATCGACGAGAGATAGAAGTTCTGCGGCTTGCCGGACTCGATGGCGATGAACGCGCCGATCCCGACACCCAGCAGCCCGCCCAGCGCGTGCTTCAGCGTCTCCCTGCGCCACAGCCGCCAGGCGACCGGCACGAGGGTGAGACCGACGGCGGACCAGGACGAGACCGCGACGTTCTTCGTGATCGTGAAGACGACGATGAAGACCAGGCCGGGCAGGGTCATGTCGACCATGCCGCGGACACCGCCGAAGGCCTCGATCAGTGAGGCGCCGCCGTTGTCGGCAGCAGCGTCAGCAGAGGGAGCGCGGTGGCTCACGCGGTTACTCCTGTCCCTGGGGGCGCAGCTCGTAGCGCGGGTTGAACAGCACCCGGCGCCCCCGTGCGTGGCTGATGCGGCCGTGAGCGATGAGCTTGCGACCCGGCTCTATGCCCACGATCGAACGACGGCCGAGCCAGACCACGTCCAGCGCGTCACTGCCGTCGAAGAGCTCGGCCTCCAGCGCCGGGACCCCGGCGCGCGGGCGCAGCGTGACCGCGCGCAGCGTGCCGCTGACGGTGACCTCCTGGCGATCGCCGCAGCTGGCGATGGGGATGGCGCCGATGGTCTCGACGTCCGCCCGCAGCTGCTCCGCGTTCAGCTCCTCGTTGCTGCTGCCCAGCTTGCTGAACATGCGCCGCAACCGCCCCTGCGGGCGCGCGCTGGAGATCTCACTGCTCATGCCCGAAGGGTACAGCCCGCACGTGGCCGGGAGGCCTTGCCTTCAGGCATTACAACTCGAAGCGGTACCCCATGCCCGGTTCGGTGACGAAGTGCCGCGGCGCGCTCGGGTCGAGCTCCAGTTTCCGGCGCAGCTGGGCCATGTAGACGCGCAGGTAGTTGCTCTCGGTGCCGTAGGCGGGGCCCCACACCTCCTGCAGCAGCTGCTTCTGGCTGACGAGCCGGCCGCTGTTGCGGACCAGGACCTCCAGCAGATGCCACTCGGTCGGGGTGAGCCGGATGTCCTTGCCCTCGCGGGTGACCCGCTTGGCGGCCAGGTCGACGCTGAAGGTCTCGGTGGTGACGATCGCGCTCTCGGACTCGGGGCCGACCGGCGCCCCGCGCCGGACCGCCGCGCGCAGGCGGGCGAGCAGCTCGTCCATGCCGAAGGGCTTGGTGACGTAGTCGTCCGCGCCGGCGTCCAGGGCCTGGACCTTCTCGTCGGAGGTCTGCCGCGCCGACAGGACGATGATCGGGACCTTGGTCCAGCCGCGCAGCCCGCGGATCACCTCGGTGCCGTCCATGTCGGGCAGACCGAGGTCGAGCAGGACCGCGTCGGGGTGGCGGGCGGCGGCGAGTTCCAGCGCCGAGGTGCCGTCGTGGGCGGCGTCCACCTCGTAGTGCCGGGCCTTCAGGTTGATCACCAGGGCGCGGACGATCTGGGGTTCGTCGTCGACGACCAGGACCCGGGTCATGTGAGCTGCTGCCTTTCCTGGATGTGCGCCGCCTTGGCGACCGGCGCTGCGGCGGGCTGTCCCGCACACGGAAGAGTGAACACCATGGTGAGCCCGCCGCCTGGCGTGTCCTCCGCCGTCAGCGTGCCGCCACCGGCCTCGACGAAGCCGCGGGCCACCGCGAGGCCGAGGCCCACGCCCGCACCGCGCGGAGCGTCGCCGTAGCGCTGAAAGGGCTCGAAGACCTTCTCCTTGGCGTCGTCGGGGATGCCCGGGCCGTGATCGGCCACCCGCACCTCGACGCGGCCGTTCAGCTCGCTGGCGGAGACCGCGACGCGGCAGGCCTCCCTGCCGGGACCCGCGCGGTTGCCCGCGTTGTACTTGGCCGCGTTCTCGATCACGTTGCCGAGCGCCCGCTCCAGCAGGCCGGGGTCGGCGGAGATCATCGGCAGCGTCTCGGGGATCTCGGTGCGCACCGCTTCGGGCGCGACGCCGAGCAGGGCGAGCGGGACCACCTCGTCCAGGTCGATCTCGCGGATGATCGGCACGACCGTGCCGGTCTGCAGGCGGCTCATGTCGAGCAGGTTGCCGATCAGGTGGTCCAGGCGGTCGGCGCCGTCCTCGATCCCGGCCAGCAGCTCGGCCTCGTCCTCCGGCGCCCAGGTGACGTCCGGGGAGCGCAGCGAGGAGACGGAGGCCTTGATCCCGGCCAGCGGGGTGCGCAGGTCGTGGGAGACGGCGGCGAGCAGCGCGGTGCGGATGCGGTTGCCCTCGGCGAGGCGGCGCGCCTCGGCGGCCTCCTCCTCCAGGCGGCGCTTCTCCAGCAGCACCGCCGCCTGGGCGGCGAAGGCGCCGAGTACCCGCCGGTCTCCGGCGGGCAGCACCCTGCCGCTGAGCGCGAGCGCGAGGTGATCGCCGACGGGCACGTCGACGTCGGCGTCCTCGGGGCGGCTGACCGGGTCGGGCCCGAGGCAGCCGGCGGTGCGCCAGGGGGTGAACTCGTCGGGGCGCTCCAGCAGCGCGACCGACTCCATCTGGAAGGTCTCCTTGACCCGCTCCAGCAGCGCGGGCAGGCCGCGCGACCCGCTGAGCACGCTGCCGGCGAGGAAGCTCAGCGTCTCGGCCTCGGCCCGGCTGCGCGCGGCCTCGGCGGTGCGACGGGCGGCGAGGTCGACGACGTAGGCCACCGAGAGCGCCACGGCGAGGAAGACCGCCACGGCGATGATGTTCTCCATCGAGCTGATCGTCAGCGTGTGCAGCGGCGGGGTGTAGAACCAGTTGATCAGCAGCGAGCCGACCGCCGCCGAGGCCAGCGCCGGGAAGAGCCCGCCGAGCAGCGCCGCGCCGACGGTCAGACCCAGGTAGAGCAGCATCTCGGTGTGGTTGGAGCTGGTGTCGGGGAAGAAGCTCAGCAGCCAGGTCAGCAGCAGCGGCCCGCCGACGCCGACGAGCCAGCCGGCCACCGTGCGCGGCAGGCCGAGGCTGGCGATCCGCCGGATCGGCTTCATCCGGCCGCGGGCCACCTGCTCGTGGGTGACGATGTGCACGTCGATGTCCCCGGCCTCGCGGGCGACGGTGGCGCCGACGCCGGGGCCGAGCATCCACTGCCAGGCCTTGCGGCGGCTGGAGCCGAGCACGATCTGGGTGGCGTTGACGCCGCGGGCGAACTCCAGCAGCGCCTCGGCCGCGTTGTCGCCGAGCACGTGGTGGAAGGTCCCGCCGAGGTCCTCGACCAGTCCGCGCTGGACGGTCAGCTCCTTGGGTGAGGCGCTGGTCAGCCCGTCGCTGCGGGAGACGTAGACGGCGAGGATCTCGCTGCCGGAGCCCTTGGCGGCGATCCGGGCGGCGCGGCGGATCAGGGTGCGGCCCTCGGGACCGCCGGTGAGGCCGACCACGATCCGCTCGCGCGCCTGCCACGTGGAGGCGATGTGGTTCTCGGCGCGGTAGCGCTGGAGGTACTCGTCGACCCGGTCGGCGACCCAGAGCAGCGCGAGCTCGCGCAGGGCGGTGAGGTTGCCGGGGCGGAAGTAGTGGGCGAGGGCGGCGTCGATCTTCTCGGGCGCGTAGACGTTGCCGTGGGCGAGGCGGCGGCGCAGCGCCTCCGGGTCCATGTCGACCAGCTCGATCTGGTCGGCCCGGCGCACCACCTCGTCCGGCACGGTCTCCTGCTGGCGCACGCCGGTGATGCCCAGGACGGCGTCGCCGAGGGACTCCAGGTGCTGGATGTTGACCGTGGAGATGACGTCGATCCCGGCGTCGAGCAGTTCCTCGACGTCCTGCCAGCGCTTGTCGTGGCGCGAGCCCGGCACGTTGGTGTGGGCGAGCTCGTCCACCAGGGCGACGGCGGGACGGCGGGCCAGGACCGCGTCGAGGTCCATCTCGGTGAACTCGGCGCCGCGGTGCTCCATGGTCCGGCGCGGCGCGACCTCCAGGCCCTGGACCTGCTCGGCGGTGTGCGCCCGTCCGTGTGTCTCGACGAAGGCGACGACCACGTCCGTGCCGCGTTCGGCACGTCGTCGGCCCTCGCCCAGCATGGCGTAGGTCTTGCCCACGCCTGGGGCCGAGCCCAGATAGATGCGCAGCCTGCCGCGTCCCATGTCGACCATTCTCCTTGCCGACCCGGTGTCGACCTGCACAGCGAGCGTACGTGAACGGGTCGCCCGTGCGGAGTAGTGGTGCGGCAGCTGACCTCGGACGCTGTTACCAAAGAGGGGGAGCGCCGGGGCCTCCGCTGCTGCTAGATTGGTCTATACCACATGGTGCCGCACGGTGCGTCGTGGCGCCACTCCTCTCCAGATCGGTAGGCCAGCGTGGAAGTTGTGATCGTTCCTGACGCCGCGGCGGGCGGCGAGCTCATCGCCACGGCGATCGCCGACCTGCTGACCCGGAAGCCGGACGCGCTTCTGGGCGTGGCCACGGGCTCGACGCCGCTGCCGATCTACACCGCGCTCGCCGCCAAGGTCCGCTCCGGCGCGGTCGACGCCGCCCGGGCCCGGATCTGCCAGCTCGACGAGTACGTCGGCCTGCCCGCCGGGCACCCGGAGTCCTACCGCTCCGTCGTGCTGCGCGAGGTCGTCGAGCCGCTGGGCCTCGGCGAGTCCTCGTTCCTCGGCCCCGACGGCAACGCCGCCGACATCACCGCCGCCTGCGAGGCCTACGACCAGGCCCTGGCCGACACCGGCGGCGTCGACCTGCAACTGCTCGGCATCGGCACCGACGGCCACATCGGCTTCAACGAGCCCTGCTCGTCGCTGGCCTCGCGCACCCGGATCAAGACGCTCACCGAGCAGACCCGGATCGACAACGCGCGCTTCTTCGACGACGACATCGACCGGGTGCCGCACCACGTCATCACCCAGGGCATCGGCACCATCCTCGACGCCCGCCACCTGGTCCTGCTGGCCACCGGCGCGGGCAAGGCCGAGGCCGTCGCCGCGACCGTCGAGGGCCCCGTCTCCGCGCTCGTCCCCGCCTCGGCGCTCCAGCTGCACCGGCACGCGACCGTCGTCGTCGACGAGGCCGCGGCGGCCCACCTGAAGCTGGCGGACTACTTCCGCGCGACCTATGCGGCCAAGCCGCACTGGCAGGGCCTGTAACCCTCCTTTTCGCCTCCCGGCCCTGGCGGGTCTCCGGCTCCCGGTGCGAGGATCGCGCCGGGAGCTACCCGTTGGTAGCAACGGAACGCCAGGAGGCTGGGAATGACCCAACTGCACGACCTGACCGCGTTGGAGCAGGGCGAGCTGATCGCGACGGGGAAGCTCTCCCCCGTCGAACTGACCGAGCACTACCTGGAGCGGATCGACCGGCTCAACGAGACGGTCGGCGCGTACGTGACGGTGACCGGCGACATCGCCCGGGAGCAGGCCCGCCAGGCCGAGACCGATGCGGCACAGGCCCGCCGCGAGGAGCGGCCGCTCTCGCCGCTCTTCGGCGTCCCGGTCCCGGTCAAGGACCTCAACTTCGTCGCGGGCGTGCGGGCCACGCTCGGCTCCGTCGCCTACGCGGAGAACGTCCCCGCCGTCGACGACCACGTCGTCACCCGCCTGCGCGCGGCCGGTACGGTGCTGCTCGGCAAGACGCAGACGCCCGAGTTCGGGCTCCCCTGCTACTCCGAGAACCTCGTCGCTCCCCCGGCCCGGACCCCCTGGGACCTGGAGCGCTCCGCCGGCGGCTCCAGCGGCGGCGCGGGCACGGCGGTGGCCTCGGGCCTGGCCCCGCTCGCCCACGGCAGCGACGGCGGCGGCTCCATCCGCATCCCCGCCTCGGTGTGCGGGCTGTTCGGCATCAAGCCGAGCCGGGGACGCGTCGCCTCCGGGCCGACGTTCTACGACATCTCGGGGCTCTCGACGTCCGGGCCGCTGGCGCGCACGGTGCGGGACGCCGCCGCTCTGCTGGACGTGCTTTCGGGCAGCATGCCGGGCGAGCCGTACGCGGCGCCGTCGCTGGCCGCGGGTGAGACGTTCCGCGGGTTCGCGGACCGGGACCCGGGGACGCTGCGGGTGGCCGTCCTGACGCAGGCCCCGGTGCCGGGTGTCGAGGTCCATGCGGACTGCCTGGCGGCGACGGAGTCGGCGGCGGAGCTGCTGGCGTCTCTCGGTCACTCGGTGGAGACGCTGGACCTGCCGGCGGACGACACGCTGCGCAACGTCTTCGGCCAGGTCTGGGCGGTCATGGCGACGCAGACGCCGGTGGCGGAGGAGGACGAGTCCCGGCTGATGCCGCTGACGCGGCACCTGCGGGCGCTCGGCCGCGAGGTCTCGGGCCCCGACTTCGCGATGGCGCTGTACGCGTTCCGCGCGGTGGGGCTGCTGGTCTCCCAGCTGATGGAGGCCTACGACGTGATCCTCTCCCCCACCCTCGCCCAGCCCCCGGCCCTGGTCGGCGGCCTCCGCAACGACGCCGACCCGGCGTCGGAGTTCGACGCGATCGCGGCGTTCACGCCGTTCACCCCGCTGTACAACGCGACGGGCCAGCCGTCGGTGAACCTGCCCTTGCACTGGACGGCGGACGGCCTCCCGATCGGCGTCATGCTGGGCGGCCGCTACGGCGAGGAGAGCACGCTCATCTCGCTCTCGGCGCAGCTGGAGTCCGCCCGGCCGTGGGCCGCCCGCAAGCCCAGCCTTTGGTGACAAGGGCTCGTTGCAACACCTAGGGGCGCGGGGAACTGCGCGAGCAACCACCGGCGTGCGGATGGCCCTGCTCGCTGGGCGACTCACCACGTCGGTGGCTTGTCGCGCACGCAGTTCATCGAGCAGGGCCTCGCGCCCCTGACGTCTGCAACGGGCTGCGGGAGGTGCTTACCGGACCTCGGTGATCTCCGGGCCGCGTTCGAACGGGTTGAGGTCGCCCGCGGAGGTGGGGCGCCCCTGCTGGGGCATGCCGTCCGCGACCATCTGGGCGTCCTCGGGCAGGCGCAGCACGATCGGGTCGCGGGGCGCCATCGGCGAGTCGCCGCGGACGACGACCGTCTGCCGGAAGACCTGCTCCAGGACCGCCGCCGCATCGTCCTGCATGGCCGCCTGGCCACTGATGACACCGCGCAGGAACCAGCGCGGACCGTCGCAGCCGACGAAGCGGACCAGCTGGACGCCGCGCGTCCCGTCCGGGAGAGCCACGGGAACCTGGGCGCGCAGGCCCCAGCCCAGCGTGCCCTCCTCCTCGTCGATCACGCCGCCCTGCTGCTCGATGCCGTCGGCGATCTCCTGACGGACCTCGCCCCAGATGCCCTCGGAGCGCGGGGCCGCGAAGGCCTGCAGCTGGATGGCGCTGTTGCCGAGCACCAGCGTGGCCGCGACGATCGCGTCGCCCGCGACCTCGACCCGCAGCTCCATGCCGTCGACGCCGGGGACCAGCAGACCGCCGAGGTCCACCCGGCCGTCCTTGGCGTCGTCGACCTCGGAGATGTCGAAGGGGCCCTCGGGACGCGGCGCCGGCGGCAGGCCGACCCGCCCACCCTCGGCGCCCTCCACGTCGGAGGCGTCCTCGAACTCGTTGCTGTCGGCGTCGGCCAGCTCGTCGAGCTGATTGCCAGCGTCCTCGCCCTTGGCGCGACGACGGAACACGGTCACTGTCCTTCCCGGTCGGGTACCGAAGAGTCTTTCTGCCCGGCCGCGGGAATGCTAACCGCGGCATGGCCCCCCGTCGACCCGAAGCCTCCTGCGGCGCGTGCCGACCCCGGAAGTTCCGCCACCTCGTGGAAACGGACCTTCTCCACCCGCTGGACCACCAGCTGGGCGATACGATCCCCGCGGTGGAAGACCACCCGCTCGCGCGGGTCGAGGTTGACGACGATCACCTTGATCTCACCACGGTACCCGGCATCGACCGTTCCGGGGGCATTGACGAGGGCGATACCGCAGCGCGCGGCCAGACCGGAGCGCGCGTGTACGAAGGCCGCGTACCCGTCCGGCAGCGCGACGGCGATGCCGGTCGGCAGGATCGCCCGCTCGCCCGGCTCCAGGACGGCGTCGACGGTGGTCCGCAGGTCGGCGCCGGCGTCGCCGGGGTGCTCGTACGCGGGAACGGGCAGGTCCTCGTCGATCCTGCGGATCAGGACGTCGACGGGGCGCAGGTCGGAACTCACGGGTTCACCTCGAAGGCGCGGGCGCGCTTGTACAGGTCGGGGTTGTCCATGGCCGCCTTGATGTCCTCGGGACGGCCGTGGTTGACGAAGTGCTCCAGCGGGACCTGGATGAACAGCGCCTGCGCGGTCAGCGCGACCGGGCCGTCGGGAGCGTCCAGGCGGGCCTCGCCGCGGCAGTAGATCTTGCGACCGGCCACGGCCTCGACCCAGGTGTGCAGGTACAGGGTCGAGTCGACCGGGACCGGGCGGCGGAAGTCGGTTTCCAGCCGCGCGGTGACGGAGGCGGTGTGCAGCAGCCAGTTGAGCGTGCCGAGCGCGTCGTCCATGGCCGTGACGAGCACGCCGCCGTGGGCCAGGCCGGGGCCGCCCTGGTGGGTGGAGGCGACGGTGAACTCCGCGAAGATCTCCACGCCCTCGCCGGCCCGCGCGGCCAGGTGCAGGCCGGACGGCTGGGCCGGGCCGCAGCCGAAGCAGTACTCGTA
Organism: Streptacidiphilus sp. MAP12-33; assembly: GCF_041261265.1. Lineage (NCBI taxonomy): Bacteria > Bacillati > Actinomycetota > Actinomycetes > Kitasatosporales > Streptomycetaceae > Streptacidiphilus > Streptacidiphilus sp. MAP12-33. The sequence goes on along the minus strand of NZ_JBGCCA010000008.1, from coordinate 72,095 downwards.
GTGCGGCTCGATCGGCTGCCCTGGCGCGGGCGCGTCCGGGTGCCGGACGGGGGGAACCGCGTCCGGCGGCGGCGTCAGGCTGGGGCGTGCGGCTTCGGTCACCCCGCGACCCTACAGGCAGGAGGGCTTTCACCCGCCCCGCGGTCGGGCGCGCCGCGGGGGCGGCGCACAATGGTGCCCATGTACGACGAACGCCTCTCCGCCCCGGCGGTCCTGTGGCTGCTGCCGGTGGGCTGCGGCATCTCCTTCATGCTCGTGCTGCTGGTGTTCAGCCCGATCGCGGCCCTGCTGGGCCTGGTCGCGGGCGGCGTCGGCGGCGCGGTGCTGCTGAGCAGCTACGGCTCGCCGCGCATCCGCGTCACGCAGGGCCACCTGCTGGCCGGCGAGGCCAAGATCCCCGTCACGGCCCTCGGTGAGACCGAGGCCCTGGACCGGGAGGCGGCCTTCGCCTGGCGCACGACCAAGGCCGACGCCCGAGCATTCATGCTGCTGCGCGGCTACATCCCGACCGCGCTGCGGGTGGTCGTCACCGACCCGGACGACCCGACGCCCTACCTGTACCTCTCCACCCGCACCCCGGACCGCCTCGCCGCGGCCCTGGAGCAGGCCCGCCAGGAGGCGGCCACCGCCGCGCCGTAGCCGCCGCGGCCGCACAGGCGCGTCTCAGGGCCTGCTCGGGCTCCTCGTGAGGGGGAGGGCCGGGCAGGCCCTCCGCGTTGGAGCAGGGCCCGACGGGGCCCGACGGCGGCGGGTGTCACAGCGGGCGCGGGCCGAGGCCCACGAGCACGCCGGCGTCCCTCGCGGCCGCAGGCGGGCGGCTGCCGGGCGTGGAAGGTCGCTCAGTCCGCGCCGGCGCCCGGGAGGGCCTCGCGTTCGGGGCGGGCGGTGAGCCAGTAGGACGGGTCCGAGGGGCCGCGCTCGCGCAGGTCGCGGCGGATCTCCGCGGCGAGCTTCGCGGTGTCCCTGCGGTTGACGTAGGCGCCCGCCGCGGCCCCGATCATCAGTGGGGTCAGCGAGGGCAGCTTGCGGAAGCCCGCGCGCGTCAGGCGTTTGCGCAGGGCCGTGCGCAGGCCCGCGCTCTTGCTGAGGGCCAGGATCGTGGCCGGTGAGGCCACATCCAGGCCACGCCGCTCGGACCAGACCGAGAGGTAGGCGAGCGAGCGCTGCTTCGCGGTGCCCTGGGCGGGCTGGCCGTACGCCTCGTACAGCTCCGCGATCATCTTGAACTCCACCGCCGCGACGGCGAGCAGCTCCGCCGCGATCTCGACGGGCATCGCGGGTGGCACCGGCATCATCGCCGCTGCTCCCGCGCCCGCACCGACGGCGCCGGAGGCGCGGGCTCCGGCCGCAGCGATGCGGTCGGCCAGCTCCTCCGCACTGCGCGCGTCGGGGTGGTGGGCACGCAACGTCGCGACGTCGCGCACCTTGATCCGGGGCGCCGCCGTCATCAGCTTGTCGGCCAGGCCGACTGCACTGCCCTTGGCACCCCTGCCGAGGCTGCGCCCCAGCTTCCGCGCGAGCGCGGCCATACGGCCCTGCTCGGCGGTGGGGACGGAATCCGCACCCGCGGACCCGTCCCAGACCTCCATCTCGTCGGCGATCCGGGCGAGATCGGCCGTGGTCTCGTCCTCGACGGACTTGTCCACGGCAGGTCCCTGCCCGGCACCGGCGGATCGCTGCGGCTTGCGGAACGGTCCCATGAAGTCCCCTTCCTCCACCGCTCGATCAGGCGGCGCAGTCCCGGCAGATCGGCTGGCCGTTCTTCTCGTTGGCCAGCTGGCTCCGGTGGTGCACCAGGAAGCAGCTCGAGCAGGTGAACTCGTCGGCCTGGCGCGGAAGCACCCGGACGGAAAGCTCCTCATTGCTGAGGTCCGCTCCGGGCAGTTCCAGACCCTCGGCAGCCTCGAACTCGTCGACATCGACCGAGCTGGTCGTCTTCTCGTTCCGGCGTGCCTTGAGTTCCTCGATGCTGTCCGATTCGAGGTCGTCGTCGGTCTTGCGTGGGGTGTCGTAGTCAGTCGCCATATCACTCTCCCCCTTTGGGCGTGTTGCGGTTGTCTCCAGCGCACGTAACGCGCAGGGAGTCGGACTTGTGCCCGACCCGAGGGCGAGATTTTGCCTTACTTCAAGGCCCGTTACTCAATCGACACCCGACCAGACCCCCGAAGAGGTGATCGTGTGGTCGATTCGGGGAGGTCACGAGGGTTCCGGCGGATACCCTTCACTGACCACTTACCGTGATCATGACGAGCGGAAACACCGGAACCACAGGGTCGTCGGCCGACCCCGTCGATCACTGTCCGTCATCAGCCTTCTCCAGCCACTTTGGCTGAAAATGTGCGCACACCCACAGTGACACACCTCTTTGTGAGGTTCATCACGGTTGCGGAAAGTCCGGACTTGTCGGACGCCTGGTGAGCCATCTCACTACGCTGCGCGAGGTGTGCTTTGCGAGCGGTCACCCCGCCCGGCGCTCCTGCGCGGCCTGGCGGCGGGCCAGAATGGCCGCCTGGCGCTCGTCGAAGCGGGTGGCCTGGGTGTCCAGGCCCTCCAGGAACACACCGAGCTCCTGCTGGGCCTGCAGGCCGTCCGGGCCCAGCCCGGTGACCTCCATGACCTTCAGCTTGCGCAGCACCGGCTGGAGCACGTCGTCGTGGTGGATCCGGAGGTTGTAGATCCCGCCGACGGCGATCTGGACCGCCGCGCGCTCGAAGCCCGGCATGCTGTGGCCCGGCATCCGGAAGCCGGTCACCACGTCGGCGATGGCGCGCATGGCCTGGTCGGGGGCGATCTCCAGGGCGGCCGCGAGCAGGTTCCGGTAGAAGACCATGTGCAGGTTCTCGTCCGTGGCGATCCGGGCCAGCATCCGGTCGCAGAGGGGGTCGCCCGAGTTGTGGCCGGTGTTCCGGTGCGAGATGCGGGTGGCGAGCTCCTGGAAGGCCACGTAGGCCACCGAGTGCAGCATCGAGTGGTTGTTGTCCGACTCGAAGCCCTCGGCCATGTGCGTCATCCGCGCCCGCTCCAGCGCGACCGGGTCCACCGCGCGCGTGGTCAGCAGGTAGTCGCGCATGACGATCGCGTGGCGGCCCTCCTCGGCCGTCCACTGGTGCACCCAGGTGCCCCAGGCGCCGTCGCGGCCGAACATGGTGGCGATCTCGTGGTGGTAGCTCGGGAGGTTGTCCTCGGTGAGCAGGTTGACCACCAGGGAGACCCGCGCGACGTCGGTGACCTTGGACTGCTCGACGGCCCAGGCCTCGCCGCCCATCAGCCCGTCGAAGTCGCGCCCGAGGCTCCACGGCACGTACTCGTGCGGCATCCATTCCTTGGCCACGCCCTGGTGCCGGTTGAGCTCGCGCTCGACGACCTCCTCCAGCGCGTTGAGGAGCTGCGCGTCGGACCAGTGGGTGCGGCCGGCGGGGCGGTCGGGGGCGATCGTCACGGCAATCCAACTCTCGGTACGGCTCGCAGTGCGGCACTGCGGACGGCGGTGCACACGGCGTGGAGCACTCTCACCTACGGTTCCGTAGGTTACGCCACCGTAGGTTGACGAGTCGAGCGCTGGCAAGGCCACGGGCACACGTCACACGCTGGGCATTTAGTTACTTGCCGGTCGGCAAACGACGGCCGACCCACGGCGCGGAAGGGTGAATTCCGCCGCGCCGCAGGTCGGCCGGTCGGTGGATGGAGGCGCGCCTCAGCCGATGGCGCCCCTGGCGGGCGTGGGCGGCAGCGTGGGCGCCTTCGCGGCCGGGATCCGGACGCGGATCAGCAGGCCGCCCTCGGCGCGCGGCACGGCCTCGATGGAGCCGTTGTGCGCCCGCACGACCGAGCGCACGATCGACAGGCCGAGGCCGACGCCCTTGTCGCTCCGCGTGCGCTCGCGGCCCTTCCCGCGCCGGAACGGCTCGAATATGTTCTCGATGTCGTAGCCGGGCACCACGGGGCCGCTGTTGACGACCACGAGCTCCCCGCCGCCGTTCACCGCCGCGTGGACCTGCACGTCCACCCAGCCGTCCTCCGGCAGGTTGTACTTGACCGCGTTCTGGACCAGGTTCAGCGCCACCCGCTCCAGCAGGACGCCGTTGCCGGAGACCATCACCTCGCCCGCGCCCTGCGGCAGCACCGAGCGGATCCGCACGCCGCGCGCGGCGGCCTCGCCCCGGGTCTGCTCCAGCGCCTGCCGTGCCACCTCCACCAGGTCCACCGGCTTGCGCTCGGTCAGCTCGTTGTCGCTGCGGGCCAGCAGCAGCAGGCCCTCGACCAGCTGCTCACTGCGCTCGTTGGTGGCCAGCAGCGTCTTGCCGAGCTGCGTCAGCTCAGGCGGCGCGGCCGGGTCGGAGAGCTGCACCTCCAGCAGGGTGCGGTTGATCGCCAGCGGTGTGCGCAGCTCGTGCGAGGCGTTGGCGACGAACTTCTGCTGCGACTCGAAGGCCCGGTCGAGCCGGTCCAGCATGTCGTCGAAGGTGTCGGCGAGCTCCTTGAGCTCGTCGTCCGGCCCGTCCAGCTCGATCCTGCGGTGCAGGTCGGAGGAGGCCACCTGCCGCGCGGTGCGGGTGATCCGCCCGAGCGGGCTGAGCACGCGCCCGGCCATGGCGTAGCCGAAGAAGACCGCCAGGATCAGCAGCGCGAGCAGCGCGGCCAGCGACTTCCACACCAGCAGGTGCAGCGCCGCGTCGGTGTGGGCGCGCTGGTAGGCGTCCAGGTACTGGCGCAGCTGGTCACCGGTCAGCGGCGTGCCGTCGGAGAGGTGCACCTGCACGTTCGCGCCCAGGCTGATCGGCGGCATCTGCGTGGCACTGCCGAAGGCCTGGTCGACGAAGAGGTACATGACCAGGACCATGATCAGCCCGGCGAGCAGGAACATCCCGCCGTAGAACATGGTCAGCCGGATGCGCAGGGTGGGACGGAAGGGGAGCAGCGACTCCCTGATGTCGATGTGGTCGGCGCGGTCGGTCGACCCGCCCGGGGCGTCTGCACTGGCCACGGCTCAGATCCGGTATCCCGAGCCCGGCACGGTGATGATCACGGCCGGCTCGCCGAGCTTGCGCCGCAGCGTCATCACGGTGACCCGGACGACGTTGGTGAACGGGTCGGTGTGCTCGTCCCAGGCCTTCTCCAGCAGCTGCTCGGCGGAGACCACCGCCCCACCGGCACGCATCAGCACCTCCAGCACCGCGAACTCCTTGGGCGCCAGCGCGATCGGCCTGCCCTCGCGCAGCACCTCCCGGCGGCCCGGGTCCAGCGTGATCCCGGCCCGCTCCAGCACCGGCGGCAGCGGCGTCGTCGCCCGCCGCCCCAGCGCCCGCACCCGCGCGACGAGTTCGCTGAAAGCGAACGGCTTCGGCAGGTAGTCGTCGGCCCCGAGCTCCAGGCCCTCGACCCGGTCGCTGATGTCACCGGCGGCCGTCAGCATCAGCACGCGGGTCGGCAGCGCCTCCTCGACCAGCTTGCGGCAGACGTCGTCACCGTGGACCAGTGGGAGGTCCCGGTCGAGCACCACGACGTCGTACTCGTTGAGGGCGATCCGGTCCAACGCGGCCTGGCCGTCGTAGACCACGTCCACGGCCATGGCCTCACGGCGCAGACCGGTGGCGACAGCGTCGGCGAGCAACTGCTCGTCCTCGACCACGAGAACTCGCACCAAGGATCCTTTCGGAGCGGGCACGCCCTGGCAGGGGCGCACGCACGGGCCTGTCCGGCAAGTCCGGCCAGGGTTCCATCCTGCCTCGCCCCTCCGTAAAGCACTGGTAAGCAGGGCGTGACGAGGAAGGACGCCGGCACTCGGTCGACACTCGGCCGGCGCCCGGCCCGAGCCGGGGTCGTGCGGAGCGAGTGTGACCCAATTCGCTTTCCCGCCGAGGTTTCCCCGTCGAGCGGCTTGGGGAGGACGCTGATTACACCCGCGATGCACAGGCGCTGTCGGCGCTCCAGTCCCACGTGTGTCGCACCCGCCCGCCGTGCGGCCATCCGCGCCGGGTTCCCCGTTGAGCCCGGGGCCGCCACGACACCAGCAAGGGGGTCACGCCTCATGGACGCCTTCACCGCCGGCATCCTCCAGCGCATTCGCAACGCCGAGCAGGACCTGCATCGGGCCCTGGAGTCGGGTGACGACTTCCTGGCCGAGGTCGAACAGTCCGAGCTCGACGACCTGCGCCGCCTCGCCGCGGAGCACGGCATCGAACTGATGCCCAGCGCTCCGCGCACCGCCGCCTAGACCTTCCGGTCCCACCCAACCCTCGCCCCGCACCTTCCCCGCCCCGGACCCCGTCCGGGGCGGTTTCGTCTGGCCCGTAGGGCCCTCAGGGGCGCGAGGCTCTGCCGATCTGCGGCTCCGCCGCGTGGGCGCGAGAAACCCACGCCAGGCAGACGGCCCGGTCCGCTCGGGATCCCGAGGCCCAGGGCGGCTTGTCGCGCCCCGCGGCCGAGCCGCAGATCGGCAGAGCCCCACGCCCCTGGAGAGTGCGACCGGCTCTCTCAGTCGTGCCAGGCGCCGAGGGATTCGAGGGCGGACCGGAGGGGCTCGAAGAGTCCCGTGGGGGCCGCGACGGTGAGTTCGGGGCTCGCGGGCAGGCCCGGCCGGCCCGAGACCAGCGCGCCCGCCTCCGCGGCGATCAACGCGCCGGCGCTGTAGTCCCACGGGTTGAGCCCGCGCTCGTAGTACCCGTCCAGCCGCCCCGCGGCGACGTCGCAGAGGTCCACCGCCGCCGACCCGCCGCGACGGATGTCGCGGACCCGCGGCAGCAGCGCCGCGACGACCTCCGCCTGGTGCGCGCGGCGGTCGCGCAGGTAACCGAAGCCGGTGCCGATCAGTGCCCGGTCCATCGGGGGCGCGGTCCGGACGGCCAGGGCCTGACCGTTCAGCGTCGCACCCTGCCCCCGCACCGCCTGCACGCGCTCGCCGCGCGGCGCGATCTCGACGACGCCGACCACGACCTCGCCATCCAGCTCGGCTGCGATGCTGACCGCCCAAGCGGGCAGGCCGTAGAGGTAGTTGACCGTCCCGTCGAGCGGGTCGATCACCCAGCGCACCCCACTCGTCCCTACCCGCGAGGCGCCCTCCTCGCCCAACAGCCCGTCGTCCGGGCGGCGTTCGGCAAGGATCTCGGTGATCAGCTTCTCGGCCGCGAGGTCCATCTCCGTCACCACGTCGACCGCGCTGCTCTTGGTCGCCGCGACCCCGAGATCGGCCGGGCGGCCGTCCTTGAGCAGCACCCCGGCCCGCGCCGCGGCTTCGACCGCGACGTCGAGGAGTTCGGCGTAGAGAGTTTGATGGTTCGTCATCAGCTGTCTCCTCATAGGGGTAGCGGCAGATGCCAGGGGCGGCAGGGCTCGGGGTGGTGCGACCGGCTCAGTCGGTCCATTCCTCGCCCGCCGCCGCCGGGGCCGCGCCGCGCGCGGCGGGGCAGCAGCCGACCGGGCAGACGTCGTGGGAGGCGCCCAGCGCGCCCAGCGCGCAGGGGGTGACCGCCTCGCCGCGCTCGCGGGCCGCGCGCTCCAGGACCAGATCGCGGACCGCCGCGGTGAAGCGCGGGTCCGCGCCGACCGTGGCCGCGCGGGCGACGGGGAGGCCGAGTTCCTCCGCCTTCTCGCGGGCCTGGGTGTCGAGGTCGTAGACGACCTCCATGTGGTCGGAGACGAAACCGATCGGCACCATGACCACCGCTGCCGCACCGTCGGCGTGCTGCGCCTCCAGGTGGTCGCAGATGTCCGGCTCCAGCCACGGAATGTGCGGGGCGCCGCTGCGGCTCTGGTACACCAGCTCCCACGGTCGCTCCGCGACGCCTGTCGCCTGCGCCACCGCCTCGGCGATCAGCCGGGCGACCTCCCGGTGCTGCGCGACGTACGCGCCGCCGTGGGCGCCGGCGACCCGGGCCGGATCGCCGGGCGCGCCGGAACTGTCGGCCAGCGTGTCCGGGATGGAGTGCGTGGTGAAGGCCAGACGCGCGCCCGCCCGCACCGCCTGCGGCAGGGAGTCCAGCGCGGCGAGTGTGGACTCGATCATGGGCTCGACGAAGCCGGGGTGGTTGTGGAACAGCCGCAGCTTGTCCAGCCGCAGCCCGGCCGCACCCGGCGCCCCCTCCTCGCGGAGCGCGGTGAGCGCGGCGGCGAGGTTCTCCCGGTACTGGCGGCAGCCGGAGTAGTTGGCGTAGGCGCTGGTGGCCAGCACCAGCACCCGGCGGTGGCCGTCCGCCGCCATCTCGCGCAGCGTGTCCACGAGATAGGGGGCCCAGTTGCGGTTGCCCCAGTAGACGGGCAGATCCAGACCGTGGTCGGCGAAGTCGGCGCGCAGCGCCGCCAGCAGCACCCGGTTCTGGGCGTTGATCGGGCTGACGCCCCCGAAGAGGAAGTAGTGCTGCCCGACCTCGGCCAGGCGCTCCTTGGGGATGCCGCGTCCCCGGGTGACGTTCTCCAGGAAGGGCACGACGTCCTCCGGGCCCTCGGGGCCGCCGAAGGAGAGCAGGAGCAGGGCGTCGTAGGGGGCATGCGCGTCGGACATGTCTCCGATCTTTGCACGCGCCCGTCGGGCGATCGCGACAGGCGCCCACCCTCTGAGATTTCCTCTGGGCTCACGTCGACGCAGCCCCGTAAGCTGTCTAAACCACCCATATCCCTTACGGAGCTGTCTGTGTCCGCCGCGCTGTCCGCGCTCTCCACATACCGCCGGATCTTCGCCGAGGCCCCCGGCAGCCTCGCGTTCTCCGCCGCCGGATTCATCGCGCGGATGCCGATGTCGATGGTCGGCATAGGCCTGGTGACCATGCTCTCGGCGCTGCGCGGCGACTACGCGCTCGGCGGGGCGGTCTCCGCGACCATCGCGCTGGCCGCGGCCCTGCTCGGGCCGCAGGTGGCCCGGCTGGTCGACCGCTACGGCCAGACCAGGATCGCCCTGCGGGCGACCGGCGTCACCGTGGCCGCACTGGGGGCGCTGCTGCTCTGCGCCGCCTTCGGCGCACCCGACTGGACCCTGTTCGTCTGCGCGCTCGTGGTCGGCTGCATGCCCGCGATCGGCTCGCTGGTCCGCGCCCGCTGGGCCTACCTCTACCAGGGCTCCCCGCTGCTGCACACCGCCTACTCGTTCGAGTCGGTCGTGGACGAGGTCGTCTTCATCGTCGGCCCGATCCTGGCCGTGGGCCTGTCCACCTCCTGGTTCCCGGAGGCGGGGCCGCTGCTGGCGACCGTCCTGCTCGCCGTCGGCACCCTGCTGTTCTGCACCCAGACCGGCACCGAGCCGCCGGTCCACCCGCACGCCCGCAGCGCCGAAGGCGGCTCCGCGCTGCGCACCCGCGGCCTGCTGGTGCTGGTGCTGACCTTCGTGGGCGTCGGCGCGGTCTTCGGCAGCGTCGAGGTGACCACGGTGGCCTTCGCGGACCACCTGCACCACAAGGCGCTCTCCTCCGTGGTCCTGGCGATCTACGCGCTGGGCTCCTGCGTCGCCGGGATCGTCTTCGGCGCACTGAAGCTCAAGGGTCAGCTCTCTCGCCGCTTTCTCACAGGAATCCTCACGCTCGCGGTGAGTATGCTGCCGCTGCTATTCGTGAAGAACCTCGTGACGCTGGCGGCGGCCCTGTTCGTCGCCGGACTGTCCATCTCCCCCACCATGGTCACCACCATGGCCCTGGTGGAACGGATCGTGCCGACGGCCAAGCTGACCGAGGGCATGACCTGGACCACCACCGGCCTCGCGGTGGGGGTGGCCTTCGGCTCCTCGGCCGCGGGCTGGGTGGTGGACGGCGCGGGCGCCTCGGCCGGTTACTGGGTGACGGTGACCGCGGCAGGTCTGTCGGCCGTCACGGCGTTCCTCGGGTCGCGCCGACTGCGCTCGGCGCCGGAGCAGCGGGAGGGCACACGTGTCGAGTCAGACGACCCAGCCAGGCCGGTGGAGCAACTGGGCCGGTAACCAGACGGCACGTCCGAGGCGGGTGGTGACCCCCGCCTCCGTCACGGAGCTGTCCGAGGCGATCACCGGCGCGGCGGCCGCCGGACTCCCGGTCAAGGCGGTCGGCAGCGGCCACTCGTTCACCGCGATCGCCGCGACCGACGGGATACTGGTCCGCCCGGACGGTCTGACCGCGATCCGCGGGATCGACCACAAGGCCGGCACCGTCACCGTCGAGTCGGGGCTGCCCCTGTCCCGGCTCAACCAGCTGCTGGAGCACGCCGGCCTCGCCCTGAGCAACATGGGCGACATCATGGTGCAGACGGTCGCCGGGGCCACCAGCACCGGCACCCACGGCACCGGCCGTGCCTCCGGCTCACTCGCCGCGCAGATCAGGGCGCTGGAGATCGTCCTCGCGGACGGCACGGTCGTGCAGTGCTCGCCCACCGAGAACGCCGAGCTGTTCCAGGGCGCACGGCTGGGACTGGGCGCCCTGGGCGTCGTCAGCGCGATCACCTTCGGGGTGGAGCGGGCCTTCCTGCTGACGGCGAAGGAAGCGCCGATGTCCTTCGACGAGGTGGTCACCCGCTTCGACGAACTGGCCAACGGCAACGAGCACTTCGAGTTCTACTGGTTCCCGCACACCGAGGGCTGCACCACCAAGCGCAACAACCGCAGCACCGGCCCCGCCGCGCCGCTGCCCGAGTTCAAGCGCTGGCTCGACGACGACTTCCTGTCCAACACCGTCTGGGAGGGCGCCTGCCGGGTCGGCCGGGCCTTCCCGAAGTCGATCCCGACGATCGCGCGGATCGCCAGCAGGACCTGGTCGGACCGGACCTACACCGACGTGTCCTACAAGGTGTTCACCAGCCCGCGCCGGGTCCGCTTCGTCGAGATGGAGTACGCGGTGCCGCGCGAGGCCGCCACGACGGTCCTGCGCGAGCTCAAGCGCGCGGTGGAGCGCTCGGACTGGAAGGTCTCCTTCCCCGTGGAGGTCCGCGTCGCCCCCGCCGACGACCTGTGGCTCTCCACGGCGAACGGCCGCGACACCGCGTACATCGCGGTGCACCTGTACCGGGGGACCGCGCAGCAGAGCTACTTCACCGAGGTGGAGCGGATCATGACGGCCCACCAGGGACGCCCGCACTGGGGCAAGCTGCACACCCGCGACGCGGAGTACCTCGCCGGCGTCTACCCGCACTTCGGCGACTTCACCGCCCTGCGCGACAAGGTGGACCCGGAGCGCCGCTTCGCCAACGACTACCTGCGGCGCGTGCTGGGCGAGTAGACCGCGCCGGTCAGGGCGACGGCGGCGCGCCCTGCGGCATCGCCGCGTCGCCCGACGTGCCGGACCCCGAAGCCGAGTCCCCGGAGCCCGAGTTGCCGGTGCCGGAGTTGCCGGTACCCGAGTTGCCGGTGCCCGAGGAGGACTGCGGGCTCGACGTCGGAGGGGTGGGACCCGATGTCGGGCCGGTGCTCCCGCTCGGGTGCGGGCTCGTGCTCGTGCTCGCACCAGGACTCGACGACGTGCCCGCATCCGGCGAGGCGCCGCCGTCCTTCTGGCCGCCGGTGCCACCGGCGTTCTCGCTGGACGCGCCCGGCGACGGGTTCGCCGGTGCGGAGTTGCCGCCGCCCGGCTTGCCACCGCCCCCGCCGTCGAAGAAGTGCGACGCGGGCTTGCCGGACGCGAGTTCGATGACGCCGACGGTCGCCATCGCGAGCGCGAAGACGATCGCGGCCGTGACCGCGTAGACCTTCCAGCTCTTGGGTTTGACGTTGGTGCGCCCGCGGTAGACGGTCACCGCCTCGCCCTGCCCAGGGGGGCTGATTCGCGCCATCATCCGGGTGTGCTCGCCACCCGGATCGAACGGGTCGAAGACCCGCGTCTCCTCCGGACCGGCGGCGTGTTCCGCCTGCCGCACCTGGTCGACCGGAACCGGCGTCGTGGTCATCTCCCGGAACTGTTCTCCGGTACGCCGGAACACGTGCTGGAACACGGCCGAGCCGGTCGTGGCGCCGATACTGACCACGGCCGCCCCGAGGAACGTCCCGTAGACCCCCAACTGGGAGGCGAGCACCGCGCCGACCACCGCCGCGAGCGCGCTCGAGACCACCTGCGTCAGGCTGAGATCGAGGGTTCTGCGCCTGGGCTCTCCACCCTTGTTGTCCAGATCCTCCATCAATGCCCCTCGATGCTGCCTTTGTCCATGGTGCACCAAGTACGACCGTTCGAAGGACCTCGTGGTTCCGGATGGCCGAAATGTGTGAAGATGATCACCGTAAGCCGCGCGGACGACCGCCATCGGAGTGGCGACCCTTGAGAATCCAGCGATTCGCGGCAGACTTGAGGCGCGAGCCGCACCATTCGGGGCCCACGTTTGGAGTAGTGTTGCGTGACGCCCGGCTGCGTGCGGTCGGCGACGCTCGTCCCGGGGTGCTCGCCGCGCAAGACGCGACGCCCGGGAGTCGAAGCAATGGAACAGTGACAGGCAGTCAAAAGAAGTAACTGTGCCATAACGGTGAGTCGCGGACCGAGGCTGACCCGCCGGGTAACTCTGCAATGTTGTGGTCCGCCGCCCGTCGGCACGCCACACTCGTTACGGGAGCAGCGACGCAGGTGACGTCGGCAGGCACCACCCGGGAGGTAACCGTGCCCGAACTGCGCGTCGTAGCCGTCAGCAGTGACGGCTCACGACTGGTGCTCAAGGCTGCCGATTCGACGGAATACTTCCTTCCGATTGACGAGCGCCTGCGCGCCGCCGTGCGTGGCGACCGGCCCCGGCTCGGCCAGATCGACGTCGAGAGCCACCTCCGCCCCCGTGACATCCAGGCCCGTATCCGCGCCGGCGCGACGGCCGAGGAGGTCGCCCAGCAGGCCGGCATCTCCGTCGAGCGCGTCCGCCGCTTCGAGGGCCCGGTCCTGGCCGAGCGCGCGTTCATGGCCGAGCGCGCCCGCAAGACGGCTGTGCGCCGCGCGGGCGAGTCCACCGGCCCGCAACTCGGCGACGCCGTCGCCGAGCGCCTGCTGCTGCGCGGCGCGGACAAGGACAGCACGCTCTGGGACTCCTTCCGTCGCGACGACGGAACCTGGGAGATCATCCTCACCTTCCGCGTCGACGCGACGGACCGTCAGGCGCGCTGGACCTACGACCCACCACGTCGCCTGGTCCAGCCCGTCGACGACGAGGCCCGCGCGCTGATCGGCGAGTCGCCCGCGCTGGCGGCCGAGCCGACCCACCCCTTCGTCCCCCGCATCGCCCGTCTGCCCGGAGCCGACCGCGGCATGGGCATGCGCCCGCACGCGCCGGAGCGCCCGTCGATCGAGCGGTTGTCGCTGGAGCGGCCCGAGCGGGTCGAGCGCGCCCCCGAGCCCGCGGTGTCGCCTGCGGCGAGCGCCGCTGCGGCCGCGTCGGTCGCGGACCAGCTGGACACCGTCGACTTCCTCGACGTGCTCCCCACCCCGCTGCCCTCGGCGCTGCCGGACGAGTCCACGCTGACCGCGTCCGAGGCGGAGATCCCGCCTGCGGCTGCCGCCGGCGCGGGCGCGGCCTACGCCGACGTCCTCATGCCCCGCATGGCCACCCCCCACCGCGACCGCCTCATCGGCTCCACCGACCGCCAGGCGGAAGCGGACGGCGTCCGCCCCGGCCGCAGGGCAGCTGTGCCCAGCTGGGACGAGATCGTCTTCGGCACCCGCCGCAAGAAGCAGGACTGACGCCTGCGGCTCCGCCCCCGCAGGCCGTTCCACCACCCAGGCGCGCGAGGCTCCGGTGATCCGCGGCTCCACCGCGCGAACGCGACCAGGGTCACCCAAGCTGCCGCAGGCCGTTGCACCACCCAGGCGCGCGAGGCTCCGGTGATCCGCGGCTCCACCGCGCGAACGCGACCAGGGTCACCCAAGCTGCCGCAGGCCGTTCCACCACCCAGGCGCGCAAGGCTCCGCTGACCTGCGGCTCCACCGCGCGAACGCAACCACGGTCACCCAAGCCCCCGCAGGCCGTTGCACCACCCAGGCGCGCAAGGCTCCGCTGACCTGCAGCTCCACCGCGCGAACGCAACCACGGTCACCCAACCTCCCGCAGGTAGTTGCACCGCCCAGGGGCGCGAGGAACTGCGCGACAAGCCACCCACCCGGGTAGAGCACCGAACGCGCAAGGCCATCCGCACGCCGGTGGTTGCTCGAGCAGAGCCCCGCGCCCCTACAGAGCGCTACGCGCCTCAGCGGGGGTCGGGACCCGTCGCCGCGGGGCGGGAGGCGTCGGCCGACCACTCGCTCCAGCTGCCCGGGTAGAGCGTCGACCGCAGGCCCGCGAGTTCCAGCGCCAGCGCCTCGTGCGCGGCCGTGACGCCGGAGCCGCAGTAGACGGCGATCTCCGTGTCCTCGCGCACGCCCAGCGCGCGGAAGCGGGTGGCGAGGTCTGCCGGAGGCAGGAAGCGGCCGGAGGCGTCCACGTTGTCCGACGTCGGAGCGGAGGTCGCGCCGGGGATGTGGCCCGCCCGCGGGTCGACCGGCTCGGTCTCGCCCCGGTAGCGCTCGCCCGCGCGAGCGTCCAGCAGGACCCGGGACGGCCCGTCCGCCCAGGCCCCCGCGCCGTCGCCGTCGGTCGTCGGCATCGCGCCGGGGACAACGGTGAAGTCGCCCGGCTCCGGGGCCGGCTCCGTCAGCGAGAGCGGGTGACCCGCCTCCGTCCAGGCCTGCAGACCGCCGTCCAGGACGCGCACCCGGTCGTGCCCGGCCCACCGCAGCAGCCACCAGGCGCGGGCCGCCGACATGGAGGTGGCCGCGTCGTAGACGACGACCTCACGGTCCGCGCGCACCCCCGCGCGCCGCAACGCGGCCTGCAGTACCCCGGGAGCGGGCAGCGGGTGGCGGCCTGCCGCACCGGGCGCGGAGGCGAGCTCGCGGTCGAGGTCGACGTAGTGCGCGCCCGGCACGTGGCCCTTCGCGTACTCCTCCGCGCCGGGCGGGCCGCCGAGGCTCCAGCGGATGTCCAGCAGGGCGGGCGGCTCGTCCGACGCGAGAAGGGCGGCGAGCTCGGCGGCGCGGATCAGTGGGTTGGCGGGCTCAGTCATGGCCCCAGTATCCGGACGCGGCCTCACCCGGCAAAAGCCCGGCTTGGGCCGGGCGTCCCGCCCACCGGGACGCTCAAGCGCCCCTCAAGGACCCGCTGACCTGCGGCTTGCCGCCCCGCCTCGCCGTCCCACCGCTGTGACCTGTGGTTTTGTCCGACCGCCGGATACACCTCGTCAGGGGACAATCTCGCGCCAACCGCAGCGCTCGCACGCCGGGGATGGCAGCATCAGGGGGGTGACGGAGAGCTTGCGGTTGCCGCAGGGTACCCCCTGCTGGGTGAGCCTGATGGCGCACGACCTCGACGCGGCCAGCGCGTACTACGCCGACCTGCTCGGCTGGGAGTTCCAGCGCGGGCCCGGCCGGCTCGGCCCGTACGTGCGGGCCACGGTGAACGACCTGTTCGTCGCCGGGATCGGGCAGCTCAACGACTCGGTCGACTTCCCGGTCGAGTGGATCACGTACTTCGCCGTGGACAGCGCGGACGAGATCGCCGGCCGGGTGCGCGACTGCGGCGGCACGGTCGCCCTCGGCCCGATGGACTCCGTGGACGACGCCGGCCGGCTGGTGATCGCGGCGGACCCCGCCGGGGCGGTCTTCGGCCTGTGGCAGCCACGGGTCCACTACGGCTGGCAGTTGCGGCGCGCGCCCGGCTCGGTGGTCTGGAGCGAGCTGCGCACGCCCTCGCCGCTGGACTCCTCCGACTTCTACGCCAAGGTCTTCGGGCTCGCGGCGGTCGAGGCGGGCCTCGCCGAGATCGGGCACGAGGACGGTGCGATCCTGCTGCGCTACGGCGGCCACCGGGTCGCCGGCATCCGCGAGGCCGGAGAGGACGATCCGCGTCCGCGCTGGCGGGTCTACTTCTCCGTCGCCGACCTGGAGGCCTCGGTCAAGACCGCTGTCGAGCTGGGCGGCTGCCTGGAGTACTCGCCGCCGCCCGCCCGCTACGGCACGTCGGTGTTCCTGCGCGACCCGCAGGGCGGCCAGTTCGCGCTGGTCCGGCTCGCCGAGGCGTGAGCGGGGCGCCACCTGGACTTCACCAACTTGTCCTGACAAGTTCACCGGCATCCATGCATGGAAAGCGCTTTCCAACCCCCTGGGTCCCCGTTAGGGTGACGGAAGTCCGTTCGCCTGTTCGCCCGACGAAGCCCAGGGGCACCACATGCACCTCCCGCACCAGTCCGACCCGCACGCGCGTGCCCGCCGGGTCCTCGTCGTCGGTATCGACGGCGTCCGCCTCGACCTGCTCGGCGAGCTGGACACGCCGCGCCTGGACGAGATCGCCACCGCCGGTTTCCTGGCCCCGGTCGAGATCGACGCCGGGACCCCCACCATGTCGGGCCCGTGCTGGGCGACCATCGCCACCGGCGTCCACGTCACCAAGCACGCGGTGTGGAACAACGACTTCACCGGCCACCGGCTCGCGGTCTTCCCCGACTTCCTGACCCGCCTCACCCACGGCTTCGGCCGCCGCACCTACGTCGCCGCGGCATGGGAACCGCTCGTGCTGGCGCGCAGCGGCGGCCCGCTGTTCAACGGGCCCGGACGGCTCAGCTTCGTCGCCCCGGCGGCGGAGACCTGCGAGGACTGGGAGGCCGTCGACGAGCGCATGGTCCGCGACGCGGTCGCGGTCCTGCGGGACGAGGACCCGGAGGCCTCCTTCGTCTACCTCGGCGCGGTCGACGAGACCGCGCACCTTCGCGGCTGCGGCGCGGACTACCGCGCCGCGATCCTGCGCGCGGACGCGCGCCTCGGCCTGCTCCTGGACGCGGTCCGCTCCCGCCCCACCTACGCGGACGAGGACTGGACGGTCATCGTGGTCACCGACCACGGCCACGTCGACGAGGGCGGCCACGGCGGCGACAGCGTGCTGGAGCGCACCGCGTGGATCGCCTGCGCGGGCCCGGAGTTCACCCCCGGCGCGATCACGGCGCCGCTGCGCCACGTGGACGTCGTCCCCCAGGTCTTCGCCTCCCTGGGCCTCGCCCCGGACCGGCACTGGACCCTGGACGGCCTCCCCTTCGCCGCGGCCGCGGCCCGGAACGACGCGGAAGCGTTCCAGCCGGCCTGAGCCTGCACCCGGTCCAGGGCGAGGGCCCTGTGCACGAAGAGGCAGTTGCGCTCTGCCAGGGGCGCGGGGAACCGCGCGACAAGCCACCGATGAGCAGATGGTCCGGGGCGCGCAGGGCCATCCGCACGCCGGTGGTTGCTCGCGCCCACGCATGGGACACCTCCCGGCCGAAGGCTGGGGGAGGAGCCGCACATCGGCAGAGCCCCGCGCCCCTGGGTCGTGCGACTGACCCGTGTGCCTAGTGGTGGTGCTGGCCCGGGATGGGGGTGGCCGCGTCGAAGGGGAGGACGTCCGGGGAGAGGGCGCCCGCGCGGGCCGTCGCGGACGTCATGCGCTTGCGGTGGTGCCTGCGGCACAGGACCTCGTAGCCGACCTGGTCCTCGTTGACGGCCACGTCGCCGACGACGACCTGCGCGCCCTCGACGACCATGACGCCGCCCACCGTACGGGCGTTGTGCGTCGCCCGCGCGCCGCACCAGCACAGGGCCTCGACCTGGAGGACCTCGACGCGGTCGGCCAGCTCGATCAGCCGCGCCGAGCCCGGAAAGAGCCGGGTGCGGAAGTCCGTGGTGATGCCGAAGGTGAAGACGTCGATGGCGAGGTCGTCGACGATCCGGGCCAGCTGGTCGACCTGGCCCGCGTCGAAGAACTGGGCCTCGTCGCAGATCAGGTAGTCGATCCGCTCGCCGGCGGAGAGCAGCTTGACCACGTGGTGGTGGAAGTCGAGGCCGTCGTCCACCTCCACCGCCTGCGTGCTGAGCCCGAGGCGGCTGGAGAGCGTCGCCGCGCCCGCGCGGTCGTTGCGGGTGAAGATGATGCCGCGGCGGCCGCGGGCGCGGTGGTTGTGGTCCATCTGAAGCGCCAGCGTCGACTTGCCGCAGTCCATGGTCCCGGAGAAGAAGACCAGCTCAGCCACGACGCACCTCCAGCAGCGGCACCAGCAGTTCGGAGTCGAGCAGCGAGCCGTGCATGCCGACCATCGACGACTCCCCCGGCTCGCGACGGGTCGCGGTGATCGCCGCCTCGGACGCGGCCACGGCGACGACGTCGCCGATGCGCCCGCGCACCCGGTCCTCCACGACGGGGCCGAACCAGCCCGCGTCGATCGCCTCGTCGCGCGAGGCGATCCAGAACCGGTCGCCGAGGCGCTCGCGCCACGTCGCCAGCAGGTCGGCCTCCGCGCCCGGGCGGGCGTAGAGGTGGCGGGCACGGCCCTCGCCGCCGAGCAGGAGCAGGCCCGCGCGCAGGTCCTCCTGCTCGGGGGCGTCCATGTCGATGCGCGCACCGGAGGCCGGGTCCGTCGGCACGTCGACCATGCCGTGGTCGGCGGTGACGTAGAGCGCGGAGCGCGGCGGCAGCTGCTCGGCCAGGCGCTGGGCGAGCCGGTCCACGGCCATCAGCTGGCCGCGCCACGCGTCGGAGGCGGCGCCGTGGCGGTGGCCCATGCCGTCGAGCTCGCTGTAGTAGGTGTAGACGAGGGCGCGATCGGCGGCGGCGAGGCGCTCGGCCGCGAGGTCCATCCGCTCCTCGCCGGTCAGCCGGCCGAGGAACTCGCCGCCGGAGAGGGCGACCTCCGTGAGCGGGGTGAACTCGAAGGTCGGCGAGGACACCTGGCTGGTCCTGACGCCTGCCGCGTGGGCGCGCTGGAAGACCGTCTGGTAGGGCTGCCAGGTACGCGGGGTGACGTGCGGCTGCCAGCGCAGCTGGTTCATCAGCCGGCGCTCGCCGGGGATCCGGACCATGTACCCGGCCAGACCGTGCTCGCCCGGCGGGCGGCCGGTGCCGAAGGAGGCCAGGCTGGTCGCCGTCGTCGCGGGGAAGCCGGCGGTCAGCGGACGGCCGGTACCCGCGAGCGAGCTCGGGAGCAGCGAGGTGAGGAACGGCGCCTCGTCGGGGTGCGCGCGCAGCAGCTCCCAGCCGAGGCCGTCGATCAGGAAGACACAGACGCGGTCGGCGGCGGGCAGCCGCAACCCCGTCGCGGGCACGCCGTCGGCCTCGGTGAGCCCGAGACCCGCGGCGACGGCGGGCAGGACGTCCGCGAGGGCGGCCGTGCCGTAGGCCGGGACGGGCGCGGCGGTGTGAGGGAGAGTCATCAAGTCGTTTCTACGGGACGCGGACGGACTGCGGAGGGCGTCGGGACTCAGTCCGCAGTTCGTGCCGTGGCCTCGGAGAGGGCGCGGGCGAAGGCGAGCGCCTGGCCCACGGTCTCCGGGCCGTCGCCCGCCTCGCTGACGCGCAGCGAGAGGTCGTCGGCGGTGGTGGAGCCGGTGTAACCGTGGTCGGCGTCGCAGTTCGGGTCGCCGCAGGCGGCGGGCTCCAGGTCGATCCGGGAGACGGCGCCCCAGCCGATCGTCAGCACGACCTCGCGCGGCAGCGAGCCGCGGACATACGTCTCCGGGTTGGCCACGACGCGACTGACGACGACCGACGAGATCCGGCCGATCTTGACGCTCTCGGTGGAGGTCGTCGCGTAGGGCACCGGCGAGGTGTCGTCCGCGCCCTGCTCGTCGGTGTGGCTGACGATGAAGCGCGTGTCGGTCAGCACGAGCACGGTGACGTGGCGGCGGACCTCGTTGGCGTCGAAGGTGGTCTCCTGGTGCACCAGGTAGGCCTCGACACCCTCGTTGCCCACGGCCTGCTCGACGGCCTCGGAGACGAGGGTCGGGTAGTAGCCGCTGCGCTCGATCGCGGAGCGCAGCCCCTGGGTGGTGGTCGTCGTACCGGTCTTCGCCATACCTACCATCCTGGCACGAGCCGGGCCCGGCTCATGCCAGCGCGCGCGGTCCGAGGTCGGTCCGCGCGGGCAGGCGGGCCAGTCGCACCTCCGCTCCCAGCACCGTCAGGCCCTTGCGCCCCACCCGTACCGGCTCCAACGTGAGGGAGGCCACCTCCGGCAGGTCGTCCACGAGCTGGGACACCCGCAGCAGGAGCAGCTCCAGTGCCTCGGTGTCCACCGGCTCGGAGCCGCGCCAGCCGAAGAGCAGCGGCGCGGCCTTGATCTCCCTGATCAGCGCGGCGGCCTCGGCGGCGGTGGCCGGAACGAGCCGGTGTGCGACGTCGCCGAGGAGCTCGGAGGCGACGCCCGCGAGCCCGAAGGAGAGGATCGCGCCGACGGCGGGGTCGACGCTGGCGGAGACGGTGGTGTCGACGGAGCCGGGTTCCGGCTCACTCGCTCCCGGGGCGATCGGCACGCCGTAGCAGGCCAGCAGCCGGGCGGCGGTGGCCGCGTTCAGCTCGGCCTCCTTCCGGCCCGTGAGCGCCTCGGCGACGATGGCCCGCGCCTGCTGCTCGGCGACGTCGTCGAACTCGGGGAACGTCCGCGGCTCGGCACTCCACACCCGCCACTGCGCGTACCGCGCGGCATGCGCGAGCGCCCGCACCGCCCGCTCCGGCCTCGGATACCCGGGCACCTGCCCAGCGCCGCCGGCGGCGCAGCCACCGGGGGGCGGAGAGGCAGGGGAGCCCGGGAGGGTGGTCGCGCCCACAGACGCGCTCCCCGCGCCGGGGGCAGCGGGTGCGCTCGGGGCCTCGGCCGGGGTTTCCGCCGGGCCGCTCGTGGCGTGGGCGTTGACGAGGTCGACCAGCTCCTGCATGGCCAGGTGGACGACGACCAGTGGTTTGCCCGCTTCGCGGGCCTGCACCGCGCTGTCGCGGAGGGCGTCCGCCAGCGGGGCGAGGTCGAGGACGGGGGCGCGCTCCGCCGCCGAGGGCAGGTGGGTGCGGCTGATCAGGCCCGAGCCGGGGAAGCTCGGGAAGCCGCCCGCGCCGATCGGCGGGATCACGACGGCGACGACCGCGTCGCTGTCCGGCCGGTCGATCGCCGCCCGCAGACCCCGCCGGAAGTCGTCGGGGGTGGCGCTGGTCGTGAGGTCGTGCGGGAGCAGCGGCTGGAGCCCGGCTCCCAGGGCCGCGTCGTGGGTCAGCAGACCCACCGAGTCGGAGTTGCCGACGATCGCCAGGCGCGGTCCGGCCGGGAGCGGCTGGTGGGCGAGCAGGTCAGCCGCGTCGTACAGCTCGGTGATGGTGTCGACGCGGATCACCCCGGCCTGCTGGAAGAGGGTGTCGACGGTCGTGTCGGCCATCCGCCGGATCGCCGCCGCGTGCCCGGCGGGGATGCTGCGCGTGTCGCGGCCGCCCTTGACCACCACCAGCGGTTTGCGCGCGGCCACGCGCCGCGCCAGCCGGCTGAACTTGCGCGGGTTGCCGAAGGACTCCAGGTAGAGCAGGGCGACGCCGGTGGCCTCGTCCTCCTCGAAGAACTGCAGCAGGTCGTTGCCGGACACGTCCGCCCGGTTGCCCGCCGAGGCGAAGGAGGAGATGCCGAGCCCACGCCGGTGCGCGGCCTCCAGCAGCGCCGCGCCGATCGCGCCCGACTGGGTGAAGATGCCGAGCGGTCCGCGCCTGGGCAGCTGCGGCGAGAGCGAGGCGTCGAGCCGCACCGCCGGGTCGGTGTTGATCAGTCCGAAGGCGTTCGGTCCGAGTACCCGCATCCCGGCGGCCCGCGCCTGCCGGACCAGCTCGCGCTGGCGGGCGCGGCCGTCGAGGCCGGTCTCGGCGTAGCCGGCGGTGATCACGACCAGCCCGCGCACGCCCGCCGCGCCGCAGTCGGCGACGACGTCGGGCACCTGCTCGGCGGGGACGGCGACGACCGCGAGGTCGACGGGCTCCGCCACGTCGGCGATGGCGGCGTGGACGGGCACCCCGTCGAGCTCGGTGAGGCCGACCGCCGGGTCGGCCGCGGCCGGGTTGATCGCGTAGAGGGGACCGGTGAACCCGCCCGCCAGCAGGTTGCGCAGCAGCGTCCGGCCGACGCCGACGGGGTTGCGCCCGGCGCCGATCACCGCGACCGAGCGCGGCGCGAGCAGCCGCTGCATCGACCGCGCCTCGGCGCGGTGCTCGCGGGCGCGCATGACGGCGAGGGACTCCTGCGTGGGCGCGAGGTCCAACTCGAAGTGGAGCACTCCGTCGGTGAAGCTGCGCTGCTGGATGTAGCCGGCCTCGGTGAAGACCTTGGCCATCTTGCGGTTCTCGGGCAGCACCTCGGCGACGAAGCGGCGGATGCCGCGCTCGCGGGCGGTCGCGGCGACGTGCTCCAGCAGCGCGGAGGCGACGCCGCGCCCCTGGTGGGCGTCCTGGACCAGGAAGGCGACCTCCGCCTCGGTGCCTGTCCCGGAGGGGCGCCCGGTCTCGTCGATGCGGTCGTAGCGGACCGTCGCGATGAACTGGTCGTTGACGAGCGCGGCGAGCCCGACCCGGTCGACGAAGTCGTGGTGGGTGAAGTGGCGGACGTCCTTGGCGGACAGGCGCGGGTAAGGGGCGAAGAAGCGGTAGTACTTCGACTGGTCCGAGACCTGCTGGTAGAAGTCGACCAGCCGGTCCGCGTCGTCCGGGACGATCGGGCGGATCCGGGCCGTGCCGCCGTCGCGCAGCACGATGTCGGCTTCCCAGTGGGCCGGATAGCTCTCGCCGCTCTCGGCGCTCTCGCTCACCCGCCCAGGTTAACCGCGGAAGCCGCGCGGGTACGGTGCGACGCAGAAGGGTCGCGAACGTCCTTTCCGGCGGGACGTTGGACCCCTCTTCGTCCCGAACCGGAGCGGGACGGTCCGCCGGTGCGGAAGGCGTGCGAGAATGGTCTAGACAACATAGGAGCGAGGTTCCGCCCTGGAGCCGAATGTTCCGAATATCCTGAGTTGTCCGAGTACCACGCACCACGCGAAAGGCACGCACCATGGCTGAGCGCCGCGTCACCATCGGCTGGCCCGAGGGCCTGCACGCCCGTCCCGCCTCCGTCTTCGTCCGCGCCGCGGGCGCGGTGGGCGTGCCGGTGACCATCGCCAAGAACGGCGGCGAGCCGGTCAACGCCGCGTCCATGCTCGCCCTGCTCGGGCTCGGCGCCCAGGCCGGCGAGGAGGTCACCCTCGCCTCCGACGCGGACGGCGCGGACACCGCCCTCGACCGCCTCGCCAAGCTTGTCTCCGAAGGCCTCGACGAGCTCCCCGCCGCCTGAGGCACGTAGCGCCTTTCCAGGGCGCGAGGCCCTGCTCGACCAACTGCGTGCGCGAGCAGCCACCCCGTGCGGATGGCCCTGCTCGCCGAGCGACTCACCACACACAGTGGCCTGTCGCGCACGGGGTTCATCGAGCAGGGCCTCGCGCCCCTTGGCGTGCCGCAACTTCCCGCGACCCGCAAGGCACCGCCGGAACGCCTGCTTGACCCCTCCCCGGGCGGCTGAAACGGTGTGATCCATTCGGCGCACACCGCCGTGCGCCCTCTCGGGAGGAGATCGCCATGGCATCGGACAGCACGCCCCCGAACGCGGCGACAGCCGCGTTCCGCGCCGCGCGTGACCATCTGCTGCGCCATCGTGGCGACATCGCCGGCGCCCGCCGCTTCCCGCGGCCCGTCGACGCCGAGTTCAACTGGGCTCTGGACTGGTTCGACGCCGAGGCGCGTGACAACGACAGCACCGCCCTGCGCGTCGTCGACCTCTCCCCCGAGGGCGAGACGCTCGCCGAGACCGCGCTGAGCTTCGCCGCGCTGAGCGCCCGCTCCGACCAGGTCGCCAACTGGCTGCGAGGCCTCGGCGTCGCCCGGGGCGACCGCGTGCTGCTGCTGCTGGGCAACCAGGTCGCCCTGTGGGAGGTGATGCTGGCCGCGATCAAGCTCGGCGCCGTCGTCATCCCCGCCAGCACGCTGCTCTCCCCCGAGGACCTCGCCGACCGGGTGAGCCGTGGCGAGGTCCGGCACGTCGTCGCCGAGTCCGGACTGACCGGCGGATTCGCCGCGATCGGCGGGGACTGGACCCGGATCGCCGTGGGCGAGCCCGCCGCCGGCTGGGTCTCCTACGCGGACTCCGCCGACGCACCGGCGGGCTTCACCCCGGACGGGCCGACCAACGCCGAGGACCCGCTGCTGCTCTACTTCACCTCCGGCACCACCAGCCGCCCCAAGCTCGTGCAGCACACCCACCGCTCCTACCCCGTCGGCCATCTGTCGACCATGTACTGGATCGGCCTGCGGCCGGGCGACGTGCACCTCAACGTCTCCTCCCCGGGCTGGGCCAAGCACGCGTGGAGCAACTTCTTCGCCCCGTGGAACGCGGGCGCGGAGATCCTGATCGTCAATCAGCCGAGGTTCGCCGCCCGTCCGCTGCTCGACGCGATGGTCCGCCACCAGGTCACCTCGTTCTGCGCGCCGCCGACGGTGTGGCGGATGCTGGTGCTGGAGGACCTGACGCAGTGGCGGCCGCCGCTGCGTGAACTCGTGGGCGCGGGCGAGCCGTTGAACCCCGAGATCATCGAGCGGGTGCAGTCCGCCTGGGGCGTGACGCTGCGCGACGGGTTCGGCCAGACCGAGACCACCGCCCAGGTGGGCAACCCGCCCGGCCTGACGGTCAAGCCCGGTTCGATGGGCGTGCCGCTCCCCGGCTACGAGGTCGCGCTCGTGGACGCGCTGAGCGGGGAGGTGGTCACCGAGCCGGGTGCCGAGGGCGAGCTGTGCCTGCCGCTGGACACCGCGCCGCTGGGCCTGATGACGGGCTACCAGCAGGACGAGGCCCGCCAGGCGGAGGCGACGGCCGGCGGTTTCTACCACACCGGCGACGTGGCGTTCCGGGACGCCGACGGCTACCTGACCTACGTCGGACGCACGGACGACGTCTTCAAGTCCTCCGACTACCGGATCTCGCCGTTCGAGCTGGAGAGCGTGCTGATCGAGCACCCGCTGGTGGCGGAGGCCGCCGTGGTGCCGTCGCCGGACCCGGTGCGGTTGTCGGTGCCGAAGGCGTACCTGGTGCTGGTGCCGGGCGCGTCGGCCGACGCGGAGGCGGCGCAGTCGATCCTCTCGTTCGCGCGGGGCCGGCTGGCGCCGTACAAGCGGGTGCGGCGGCTGGAGTTCGCGGAGCTGCCGAAGACCGTCTCCGGCAAGATCCGCCGGGTGGAGCTGCGCGGCCGCGAGCAGGAGCTGCACGGCAGCGGCCTGACCGGCGGCGGCGAGTCCCCGGCGCGCGGGAAGCTGGAGTTCTGGGAGGAGGACTTCCCGCGCGACTGAGACCGGCGGCCCGGCCGCCGGCGGTCAGTGGGCCTTCCGGGCGAGCGACTCGCGATCGGCGGTGGCCAGGAGGGTGTTGGCCACCGCGACCGCGAGGAAGACGACGGCGAGGGTGTGGGCGCCGGTCGCGTAGAGCGCGGCGCCCGCCAGGCCGAAGACGGCCAGCTTGAAGGCGAGCAGCGCCGGGACCGGCAGCGGGCGACGGGCGCGCGGCGCGGCGTAGGTGCCCCAGGCGACGGCCATGAGCAGCGGAGCGCCGATCCCGAGCAGCAGGTGCAGGACGAGTCCGTGCCCGGTGTGGAAGCCCCACCAGGCGAGCGCGCCGAGCGCGGCCAGCTCCAGCAGGAACGCGAGCAGCTCGTTGGCGTAGTGCAGCGGCTTGGGGATCACGGCCTGCTCCTGACGGTCGAATCATGCATTCCGAGAGCACTGCTCTCGCTTGAGAACAGTGTGCGCGCGAGCAGGTGTCGCAGTCAAGAGCAGTGCTCTCGTTTGCGAGCAACGCTCTCAATCAAGAGCGGGCGGAGAGAGCGGCCTCCTCCAGCGCTCGCGCGGTCGCCAGTCCGCCCTCCCGGGCGTGCCCCGTCAGCAGCGCCCGGCAGCGCCCCAGCTCCGGCACGAACTCGGTCATCACCACACCCGCGTGGTCCGTGGGCGGCAGAGCCAGCTCCACCGGCCAGTCGGACCGCTCCAGTGCGGCCGCGAAGGCACGGCTGTTGTCCGCGCCGACCACCGGGTCGTCCGCGCCGTGCACCAGCCGAACCGGCACGGGCACCCGCCGCGTGCCGGCCAGGTCCTCGACGGCGGGCGGTCCCATCCTCGGGTCGTGCGAGGTCAGGTAGTTGCCCGCGATCCCGACCAGCGCCGCCGGGCGCCACCCGGCGCCCGCCTCCCCCAGCGCGTCCTCCCGCAGCACGACCGCCGCCGCCGCCCGCGCGCCCAGCGACCAGCCCGCGAGCACGGCCCGGTCCGGATCGCCGCCCCACTCGGCCGCCCGCCCCCGCAGGAAAGCGACCGACTCCCGCAGCTGCGTCCACCCCGCGTCCGTCGCATCGGGTCGCCAGTCGGGCACCAGCACCAACAGCCCGCGCGCGGCGGCCTCCCCGGCGAGCGCGCCCAGCACGTCCCGCTCCCGGGGACCGCGCCCGTGCCACAACAGCACCGTCCCGACCGGCTCCCCCTGCGGCTGGTACACGTCCAGCAACTCGCCTGACGCCCCGTAGACCAACGCGCTCCGTGCGGACATCCGTCCCCCCTCACTCGCTGCGGCGCCACCGTTCGTCCCGGTTCGCCGCACCTGTCCCCGCGATCACCGCTCCCGCGCGGCCCCTGGCCACGACGGAGATGGGGCACGCCCTATGCTGCCTCCCCGTCACCGTACCGACCCGGCGTCGGCGACCCGCACCGCGCATCCCTCCAGGAGTCACCATGTACCGCGCCACGACCAGGGCGGCCGCTCTCGCCCTCTGCGTCCTCCCGCTGCTGAGCGCATGTGTCTCCGGATCCCTCGTGCCTCCCGGCCACAGCGCGGGCCACAGCGCCGGACCGGCGCAGAGCTCGGCCGCCAGCCCGCCGGCCACCGCCCTCGCGAGCCCCGCCTCGACCGCCGCCCAGGCCGCGCCCACCAGCGCCCAGCTGACGGCCGCGCTGCCGGCGCTCCCCGCCGGCGCCAAGCCGTGGGTCGCCTCGACCGGCCCCAACGGCCTGCTGGACGCCGCCGGTTACGTCGGCGTCGCCTTCGGCAAGGCCAACGCCGCGACGGACCTGCCAATCGAGCTCAACCGCGGCCTCCAGTCCGGTGCCCGCTGGACCTGGGCGACGACCGACGGCGAGCTGGTGGAGATCCTGCTCGCCCGCTTCCGCACCGACATCGGCGCGCAGAGCTACTACCTGATGGAACACGCCGCCAAGCTGAAGAAGTACCCGACCGTCACCCCCGAGCCGGTGCCGGGCATCGGCACCGGCTTCGTCCAGTCGATCGCGTCCCTCGACGCCTACGGCAACGCCCTGGTCCGCCTGCACGCCGTCGCGGGCGACACGGTGATCGTCGTCAACGTCTCCAACCCGGCCACCCCGGACCCCACCACCGCCGACACCCTGGCCCTCGCCATCGCCAAGAAGCTCTGCGCGGACCAGGGTTGCAGCCTCGGCTGACCCTCAGCCGCGCGAGAGGGCTCAGCCGGGGTGGCCGCCGAGCACGTGCTCGAAGAGGCGGGCGTCCGGGCCGGGGGCACAGGGGACCGGCGCGGCGGGATCACCGGGCGGACGAGGCCCGGCTGAGGGCGATGCCCGCGGCGGTGACGAAGGCGAGCAGGAAGAGCCCCGCCGGGTAGGCGAGCCAGGCGAGGCCGGTCAGCAGCAGTCCGTAGGCGACGCCCGAGGCCGCGATCGAGACGGCCAGAGCGGCCGCCAGGACGCGCAGGTAGCGGGGGAAGGACGCACTCGCGACGGTGGCCGCACCAACGACGGCGAGCGCGAGCATCTTCACGCCGTCCAGGCGGGCCACCGCCTGCCAGAGGTCGTGCGCCGTGCCCGGCGCGGTCGCGGAGGCGAGCAGCAGGCCGAGGACGCACTGCACGGCCGAGACCACAGCGGCCGCCAGGCCGGCCAGGCGGAGCGTGCGGGCGACGGCCGTTCCCGCCGCCACGCGGGCCAGCCCGAGACAGATCACGGCCAGCCCGATGGCCGGCAGCCCTTCGGTCAGGACGAACTGCATCGTCACCGCCCCGCTGCGGCCGTGCAGTTGGGACACGATCGACGTTCCGGTGTCACGCAGCCCGGGGCTCGGCGCACCGAGCGAGAGGCCGGCGATCCAGCTGACGGTGTAGGCGATGCCGGTGAGCGCGAGCGGGTGCAGCACAATGGAGCGGGAGGGTGCGGCGGCCGGGGCCGAGGTGGTGCCGGTCATGGTTCATCTCTCCTGAGCCGTGGATGCGTGGAAGTCGGACTGAAGGTGAGCGAGCGGCGTCCCGTCAGCGGGATGCGAGCCAGCACGCGGTGGCGAGGTGGAGGGCGGCGAACGCTCCCGCGCCGTAGGCCATGCCGGGGTTGCGGCGGCGGGCGCCGAGCGCGGAGTCCCCGAGCTGCACCAGACCCGCGACGGCGAGGACCGGCACGAGCGCCGGGGTGTCCCCGGCGACCACCAGGGCGGCGGTGAGCAGGCCAAGCGGCACCGCGCGGATCGCGTAGGCAGAGGCATAGAAGCGCACACCCCCCGTGATCGCCTCACCCGTGGTCAGCGCGAGGCCGGGCCGCAGCATTCCCGCGACGGCGGAGCCGGTGGAGACCAGCGCGGCAAGGACGTTGGCGCCGAGGAGTACGGACAGCAGAACG
This sequence comes from Streptacidiphilus sp. MAP12-33, assembly GCF_041261265.1. Classification (NCBI taxonomy): domain Bacteria; kingdom Bacillati; phylum Actinomycetota; class Actinomycetes; order Kitasatosporales; family Streptomycetaceae; genus Streptacidiphilus; species Streptacidiphilus sp. MAP12-33. The sequence goes on along the minus strand of NZ_JBGCCA010000008.1, from coordinate 43,694 downwards.
GATGACGACGACATAGTGCATCTCCCCCTGAATCATTCGAGCTAAGAACGATATCCATAAGCTATCATTCGACCCATGAGCGATGTCAACAGCGAATGCAGGCCGACGACGGACCGGATGCCAGGGCTCACCGCCACCCTGGTCTTCACGCTCGGCACCCTCGGCACGGTGGCGACGGACCGGTTCACCCGCGCGCTGGACGCCTTCGACCTGGGCCTGAAGCCCAAGCACGTCGCGCTGCTGGTGACCCTCGGCGCGGGGGCCGCCGCCTCCCAGCAGGAGCTGGCCGGCCGCATGGGCGTCGCCCCGAGCCTGGTCGTCTCCCTCACGGACCATCTGGAGCAGCTCGGCGCCGTGCAGCGGGTCCGGGACCCTCAGGACCGACGACGCCAGGTGCTGACTCTCACTACGGTCGGCCGACGCCTGGTCGAGCGCTGCGAGGCGGCCGGGCGCGCCCTCGACGACGAGCTCGCCGCGCCACTGACACCGGACCAGCGTGCGGCCCTGGCGCAGGCGTTGCGCCTCCTGGCCGACCAGGTCGGCCTGCCTTAGCCGAACGCCTGCGCCGAACCGGGCCGAGCGCGGCGCTACGCGCTCGCGACGCCGGGCTCGGTCAGCACGGCGGGGCCGGGACGGCAGGTGAGCAGCACGCCCGCGCCGAACAGCGCGGCCGGCACCGTGGGGAAGCGCCCGTCGAAGGCGAAGCCGTGGCTCGCGAAGACGGCCAGGGCGTAGACCGCCGCGCCGAAGCCCAGCGCGAACGCCGCCGGGTACCGCACCTCGGCGTCGGGGCGCAGCCACGTGGCGAGGGCGCGCAGCGCACGCTCCAGTGGCGCCAGGGCGACGAGCAGGACGAGGAGCAGCGCGCCGAGGACGAGCAGCCAGGGCAGGCGCAGCGCCCACCAGCCGCCGGAGCCGACGGTCGGCTCGGGGGCCAGGCGGGTGAGGTAGAAGAGACCGGCCGCCGCGAGCACCGGGACCATGTGCCAGAGGTAGACCGGCATCGAGGCGCGCCCAACGGGCCGCACCAGCCGCCACAGCCGTTCCCCGCCCAGCAGGCGGCGCGCCGCCGGAGCGAGGGCGACGCAGAGGCCGCACTGGCCGACGACCCAGGCCAGCATGGCCGCCGAGGGCGGGTTGGTGTTGGAGACCGTCTCGGTGGAGACCAGGATCAGGCTCACCGGGAACGGGCCGTAGGCCACCAGCAGGGTGAAGCCCAGGCCGCCACCGAGCGCCAGCAGCCACGGCAGTGCCCGACGGCGCGTCAGCAGACCGTCGGCCCAGCAGAAGCCCATCTGGTAGGCGACCGCCCAGACCAGGACGTAGTTCAGCGAGCCGAGCACGGGCGGGTGCAGGCGGAGCACCACCACGTCGACTGCCACCGCGGCCAGGCCGAGCACCGCCGGGACCGCGAGGCCGAACCGGCGGTGGGCCGCGTGCAGCGCCGGCGTGAGCGCGGTGACCAGCAGGTACACCGGCAGGAACCAGAACTGCATGGCCAGCGCCCAGCCGACCATCGCCAGCAGCCCGGGATCGACCCCGACCGCCGCGCAGACGGCCACGGCCGCCAACGCGAGGCCGGCGTAGACACCGGTCGGCAGCAGCAGCCGCAGGGTCCGCTGCCGGATCCACGGCCAAGCCCGTCCCCGCGCGCGGCTCCAGGAGCCGGCCGCCGCACAGCCGCCGGCCAGGAAGAACAGCGGCATGATCTGGAAGAGCAGCGTCAGCCACTGGGTCCACGGCACCGTCACCAGCAACTCCGGTGCGGCCAGGGCGCCGTCGCGGTGGGTCAGCGCCGTGATGAGCCAGTGCCCGACCACCACGCAGGAGATGGCCAGCGCCCGGAGGAAGTCCAGGTAGCGGTCGCGGTCGGGAGCGTCGGCGTGATTCACACCGCCTGATTGTCCGGAGCGGAGCGCGGGGCGGGACAGCACGGGTCGGCATCGATGACGACGCGGCTTCGTCTCTCCGGCTCGCGGCCGAACAGCAGGCGCACCAGGGCGAGTCCGAGGACGGCGCCGACCGACTGGGCGACCACGAACGGGAGGACGGAGCCCGGGGCGATCCCGGTGAGGCTGTCGGTGAAGGCGCGTCCGACGGTCGCGGCGGGGTTGGCGAAGCTGCCGGAGGAGGTGAACCAGATCGCCGCCCCGATGTAGGCGGCCACGAGCACCGGCGCGAGCGCCTCGCGTCCGATCCGGCCGAGGCCGACGACCAGCAGCACCAGCCCGGCCGTCGCCACGACCTCGCCGAGCCACAGATGCACGCCCTCGTGCGGCTGCCGGGACAGCCGCAGTGTGGAACCGGCGAACATCCCGTCGGCGAGCAGCGCTCCGCCGATCGCCCCGGCGGTCTGAGCCACCGTGTAGGCGCCGACCTCGACGGGCCGCGGTCCGCCCTCGCTCCGTCGCCCGCTCCACCAGGAGGCGAGCGTGACCACCGGGTTGAGGTGCGCCCCGGAGACCGGTCCGAGCAGCGCGATCAGCACGCCCAGCCCGAGCGCGGTGACCAGCGCGTTCACCAGCAGCTCCACCCCGGGATCGGGCGTCAGCCGCACCGCCTGGATGCCCGAGCCGACGACCACCGCGACGAGCGCGAGCGTGCCGACGAACTCCACGGCCGCGCGCCTGCCCAGCCCGGCGCGCTTCAACAAAATGTCAACTTCGCCCACGGAGCGCATCCTCCCACAGCCCACCTGCCGACGGCACCGGCCGACCACCAGCTGACCACGTCCCGCCCCCGACCCGGGCGCGAGCGGGACCGCGACGGGACCGCCGTCTCAGGCGGGCGGGACGGCGGGCCGGGGAGGTTGGGGGCATCGAAATCCCCCGCACCCCAGTGGAAGGCACCAGCGATCATGTGCAGAATCCACGGCCACTTCGACGCCGACCTCTCGCCGCACGACCTGCGCGCAGCCGGAGCGCTGCAACGGCACGGCGGACCGGACGAGGCGCGGCTGGCCCACGGCCCCGGCTGGGCTCTGGGCAGCAACCGGCTGGCGATCACCGACCCCGCGGGCGGACACCAGCCCTACGAGGGCGACGGCGGCCGGATCAAGGCCGTCTTCAACGGTGAGATCTACAACCACGACGAACTGCGCGCCCAGCTGCGCGGCCGGGGGCACCGCTTCGCGGACCGCTGCGACGGGGCCGTCCTGCCCGCGCTCTACCAGGAGCAGGGGCCGGCGTTCGCCGAGCACCTCGACGGGATGTTCGCCGTCGCACTCGTCGACCTGCGGGCCGAGCCGACGCTCGTCCTGGCCACGGACGACGCCGGGATGAAGCCGCTCTACTACCGGTGGGACGGGCGACGGCTGCGGTTCGCCTCCGAGCTGCCGGCCCTGCTCGCGATGGGACGGGAACGTCCGTCGCTCTGGGAGCCGGGGCTGGACAGCTACCTGGCCACCAAGACACCGTTCGGCGAGGAGACGCTCGTCGAGGGCGTGCGGGTGCTGCCGCCCGGCACCACCGCCGTCTGCTCGCGCTCGCGCGGACTGCGGCTGCACCGCCGCCCCGCCCCGGAACGCCCGGCCGTCACCGGAGGGGAGCCGGGCGACCAGGTGCGGGAGGCACTCACCGAGGAGGTCCGCAGGCTGACCGTCGCCGACGCGCCGGTGTGCGCGATCACCAGCGGCGGACTGGACTCCAGTCTGGTGACCGCGCTGATGGCCGCCGCCCCGGACGGAACCCCCGCAGACGGCGAGGTGCACTCGTTCAACATCGCCTACACCGGCGACTGGCCCCACGACGAGCGGCACTTCGCCCGCGAGGTCGCCGAGCGGGCGGGCACCGTGCACCACCAGGTCGAACTGGACGTGGCGCGCTTCGCCGAGCTGCTCCCGGCGGTGGCCTGGCACCTCGGCCAGCCCAACGCGGACCCGATCACCCTGAGCACCCACGGCCTGTTCGAGGCCGTGCACCAGGCCGGGTTCAAGGTGGCGCTGACCGGCGACGCCGCCGACGAGGTCTTCGCCGGGTACGGAAGGATCCACACCGCCGTCACCGCGCAAGGGGACTGGCTGCCCGGCTACGTCGACGCGCTGGCGGCCATCCCGGCCGAGGCCCGGCCACGGCTCTACAGCGCCGAGTACCGCGCCTTCGTCGCCGCTCGCGGCAGCGCCTCCGACGCGATCGCGGAGGAGCTGCGGCAGGACTGCGCGCACCGGTCCCGGCTCGACGTCCTGACCGACTTCGAGACGACGGTCCGGCTGCCCGCCTACCACCTGCGCCGGGTGGACCACCTGAGCATGGCCCACGCCGTCGAGGTCCGACTGCCGTTCTGCCAGCGGTCGGTGCGCGAGCTGGCCCGGGCGCTGCCGCAACGGCACCGGCTCTCGCCGGACGGCGGACGCGGCAAGGTCGCCCTGTACGCGGCCGCGCAGGGCCTGCTGCCGCGCAGCGTGCTGGAGCGGCCCAAGCAGCCCTTCACGCTGCCGATCACGGCGATGCTCGCGCCGGGAACGCCGCTGTGGGCCTACACCCGCGAGGTGCTCTCCCCCGGCCGGCTGCTCGCCGGCGGCCTGCTCGACCCGGCGGCCGTGGAGCGGCTGCTGCGGGCGCAGCAGACCCGCCCGGCCGACTGCCTGGCCCTGGCGACCTGGTCGCTGCTGATGTTCGAGCTGTGGCGCGAGGAGTTCGCGGTGCGCCGCGCCGCCTCCCGCCCGGCCGAGGACCGAGAACTGCTGGAGGTGGCGTCATGACCGCGCCGACCCTGAGTCACCCGCTGAGCCCGACCCTGACCGCGCCGACCACCCACCTCGGCTTCGCCGCCCTCGCCCGCGCGACCGGCGCCCCCGGACCGACCCTGGTCCTGGACGCCGACGCGCTCCCCCGCGACGGCGACGCGCTCGTCGAGTCGCTCACCCGGATCCGCCGCCGCCTCCCGGCCCTGGACGGCAGCGGCACCGGCACCGGCACCGGCACCGGCACCGGCACCGGCGAGGTGCTCAAGTGGGCGCTGATCGCGCCCTCCGCCCACCCGTTGTTCGACGTGGACTACCGGTTCGTCCAGGCCATGCCCGACGCCCCGGACCACTTCGACCTCAGCGGCACCTGCGGCCACTCACTGCTCGCGGCGGTGACCGCCGCCGCACAGGCCGGGCGCCTGCTCGCACTCCGCGCGGGCGACCGGATCCGGGCCCGGGTGCTGAACAACGGCGACCAGGTGGTCTGCCAGGTCGACCATGCCTCCCCGCTGCGCACCGTGTTCACCGCGCACTTCGTCGCCCCGCCGGGCACCCGGCTCGGCACCCTGCTGCGCGACGGCGGCCGGGTGGTGCGGATGGCCAACCCGTACCTTTTCGTCGACGGGGCCCGGCTCGGTGTGCGGGACCGCGAGGCCCTGTTCCGGGGCGAGCAGCCCGATCTGTACGCGACGCTGGAGCGCCTGCGCAGGCGGCAGGCGGCCCGGCTGGGCTGGCCGCCGAACGGCGCGTTCCCCAAGGTCGCGGCGGTGGTCCCGGTGGCTCCCGGGCACCTGGCGGTGCGGGCGCTGACGGTCGGCGGCTGGCACCCGGAGCTCGCGCTGACCGGTGCGGTCTGCCTCGCGGCGGCCTCCGCGCTGCGCGGCACGGTCCCGAACCGCCTGCTGACGGCGGTGACCGCCGGTGAAGCCGGCGGCGGCGAGGCCGGACGGCTGGTCATCGACACCCCCGCGCGGCAGGTCGTGGCCTCCTACGCCGCCACCGGCGACGGACCGGACGACGAGCTGCTCTGGGTCAGCGTCGGCGGCAAGGAGACCCGGGCGCTGGGCACGGTCGCGGTGGGTGTCGGCGATGACTGACCCCCAGCTCGACTCCCCCGACGACCGGCCGAACGACCAGCGGACCGACCGGCCGAACGACCAGCGGACCGACCGGCCGAGCGACCAGCGGACCGACCCGCGGAGCGACCGGCGGAGCGACCAGCAGAGCGACCCGCGGAGCGACCGGCGTGAGCGGCCCTACGACCTGGTGGTCACCGGGGTCCGCCTCGTGGGCGGGGACGGGGTGGTGACGGGCGGGCTGGCCGTGTCGGGCGGCCGGATCGCCTGCCTGCTGGGGCCGAACGAGCGTCCGCCCGCGCGGCGGACGCTCGACGGCGGCGGACACCACCTGCTGCCCGGCCTGATCGACTCCCATGTCCACTTCCGCACCCCCGGCCTGACGCACAAGGAGGACTGGGCACACGCGAGCCGGGCCGCCGTCGCGGGCGGGATCACCACGGTCGTCGACATGCCCAACACCGTCCCGCCGCTGCGCACCGGCGAGGAGGCGCACGCCAAGGCCCGGCTGATCGACGGCACCTCCCTCGTGGACTACCGTTTCCACCTCGGCGTCGCGGGCGAGGACCCCACGCCACTGCGCGAGGTGGGTGCCCGGGAGGCGACCAGCGTCAAGGTCTTCCTCGCCGGGCACCACACCGCCCCCCATGTGGTGCGCGATCCGGCGCAGCTGGAGAAGATCTTCCGCACGGCCGCCGAGACGGGCTTGCGGCTGCTGCTGCACGCCGAGGACGACGGCGTGTTCGGGCTGCTGGACGAGTGGCGCGGCGAACCGGCCGGCTACGGCGAGTACGAGCGCCACCGTCCGCGCAGCGGCGCGATCGTGGCAGTGGCCCGGGTACTGGAGCTGGTCCGCCGCCACGGCACCGCGGTGCACGTGCTGCACGCCTCCACCGCCGAGGAGGCGGACCTGCTCACTGCAGCCGCCCATGCGGGACTTCCGGTCACCTTCGAGGTGACGCCGCATCATCTGTCGTTCACGGCCCAGGAGACCTCGCGCGTCGGCGCCCGGGCCCGGCTCAGTCCCGCGCTGCGGGACCTACCGGACCAGGAACGCCTCTGGCAGGCCGTGCGCGGCCGCCACGCGGCGACCCTCGGCAGCGACCACGCCCCGCACACCCGCGCGGAGAAGCTCCGCGCCCCCGCGGAGGCGCCGCCGGGCCTGCCGGGCGTCCAGGAGATGCTGGCCGCCGTCCACACCGGACTGCGCAGGCGCGCCCCCCACGAGCCACCGGACGCGCACCTGTCGTGCCTGGTACGGATGCTGGCGGAGCGCCCGGCCGAGCTCTTCGGCCTGGACGAGCGCAAGGGGGCCCTGCGCCCCGGCCTGGACGCCGACTTCGTCCTCTTCGACGCGGACCGGCGGTGGATGCTGGAGCCGGGGGCGATCCGCTCCAAGTGCGGCTGGTCGGCTTACGAGGGCTGGACGATGACGGGCCGGGTCCTGCACACCGTCCGGCGCGGCGCGACCGTCTACGCGCTGGACCCCGAGGGCGGCGCCACGTTCGGGGCGTCCGAGGGCGAGTGGCTCACGGCACGGCGCCCTGTAGACCTGGAACCGCGGTGAGCGCGACGCTGCGGCGCGGTGAACTGGCCACGACGGCGTTCGCCTGCGGCGTGGCGGTGGCGGGCCTCTACTACGCCCAGCCGCTGCTGCCCGCGCTCACCGCGACGTTCCACGCCGGCCGGGCGGGCGCGGCGGACGTGGTCTCCGCCGGCCAACTCGGCTACGCGGCGGGCCTGCTGCTCGTCGTCCCGCTGGGCGACCGGCTGCCGCGGGAGCGGCTGGCCATAACACTGCTCTGGCTCGCCGTCCCGGCGGCGGTCCTGGCGGCGCTCTCGCCCACGCTCCCGGTGCTGGCTCTCGCGGCCGTGTGGCTCGGGGTGTGCGGCAGCGCCGCCCAGGTCCTGGTCGCCCGCACGGCCTCGACGGCCGGCCCGGAACGCCGAGGCCGTGCCGTCGGCACGGCCATGGGCGGCCTGACGGCCGGCATCCTGCTGGCCCGCGTCCTCTCAGGCCAACTGGCCGCCGCCGCGGGCTGGCGAGCGACCTATGCCGCGGCCGCCGTCCTGCCCGCGACGGCGGCCGTGCTGCTGGGAGCGACCCTGCGCCACGGCGCGCAGCCACACCCCCGTGCCCCCGCCGAACGGACCGCCCACGGCGACGGCAGCCTGCCCGGCGACCCGGCAGGGCCGGCACCTGGCGGGCCGGCCACCCCCGCAGAACGCCGGGAACCCGCCCGGGGCCCGGCACCGGCGGCCCGCGAGCCCCTCCACGTCGCGGCCGCCGCCCCGTGCGCGACCGCCGTGCCGTTGCCGACGACGCCGCCAGGACGCCCGGCCGGACCCGCCCGCCGGCCCAGCGGGCCGGCCGCCCCCGCAGAACGCCGAGAACCCGCCCAGGGCCCGGCACCGGCCGCGTCAGGCAGCCCGCGTAGCGAGGCCGCCGGCCCCGGCGGAGGGGGGCCACGGCGGGGTGTCCGGCTCCGGCCTGCGGCCTGCGGCAGGGACGGGGGCGGGGCCTGGGGCGGGGGCGGGGGCGGGGCCTGGGGCGGGGGCGGGCTGTGGTCGCGGCGGCTGGCCGCTCGTTGTGCGTCCGGGTTCGCGGTGTTCGCGGCGTTCTCCGCGTTCTGGACGCCCAGCGCCTACCTCCTCGCAGGCCCGCCGTTCCGCCTCGGGGAGGCCGCCACCGGCCTGTTCGGGCTGGCCGGCCTCGCCGGCGTGCTGCTGGCGCAGCCCGCGGGCAGGTTGTGCGACCACGGACACGCGCGCCCCGCGCGCTTCGGTGCCCACCTGCTGATGGTCGTGGCGTTCCTGCCGCTCGCGCTGGGGCGCGGCAACCTGGTGCTACTCGGTGTCGGAGCCGTTCTGCTGGACCTCGGGCTGCGCGGGGTGCAGACCGCCAACCAGCAGCAGATCTACGCCCAGCTGCCCGCCGGCACCCACAGCCGGGTGACCACCGTCTACATGACCTGCTACTTCGCCGGTGGCGCGACCGGCTCCGCGCTCTCCGCCGCGGTCTGGGCCCACGCAGGCTGGCCGGGCGTGTGCCTGCTGGGCGGCGTCCTCGCCGCCCTGCCGCTGCTGCCCGGGGCCGTCGCCGTCCTGCGGCCACGGACCGCCACCACCACCGTCACCAGTCCCGAGGAGGCGTCATGACCACCACCGAAGAGACACCCACGACCACCGCCCTCGCCAAGTTCGTCGATCCGCTGCCGATTCCGCGACGCCTGCACGTCGACCGCGCGGACCCCGCCCCCCGGCTGACCTTCCGCACGGTCGGGGTCCAGGCCCGCCTGCACTCCCAACTGCCGCCCACCCCACTGTGGACCTACGACGGTGAGTTCCCCGGCCCGGTGCTCGACGTGCACCGCGGCCAGCGGCTGCACGTGACCTGGGAGAACGGCACCACGACCAGCTATCCGGCCGTGGACGCCTTCCTCGCAGACGCGCCGGGCAACCCGTCGCTCGCGATGAACGACCCGGGCATCGGGCTCGCCCAGCCCGTCAAGGGCGTCGCCGCGCTCCCGGCCTGGCACGTCACCCATCTGCACGGCGCGGTGACCGGGGGCGACAACGACGGCTGGATGGAGAACGCCGTCCTGCACGGCGACGCGCAGCTGTCCGAATACCCCAACGACCAGCCGGCGATGACGCTCTGGTACCACGACCACGCGATGAACGTCACCCGGCTGAACGTCTTCGCCGGACTCGCCGGGATGTACCTGCTGCGGGACGACGAGGAAGAGGCGCTGCGCCTGCCGGGCGGTGACCGCGAGATCCCGCTCATCGTCTGCGACCGCAACCTGGAGACCGACGCGGCGGGCCGGTTCACCGGCAGGCTGCTGCACAAGACGAGCGGCACGCTCCCGTTCTTCGGCCCGTACACCCTCGTCAACGGGCGTATCTGGCCTGCGCTGGAGGTGGCACCCGGCTGGTACCGGTTCCGCGTGCTGAACGCCTCGAACGCCCGCACCTACCGGCTGCACCTGCTGGACGAGGCCGGTCAGGTGCTCACCGGGACGGCCTGGCTGATCGGGACGGACAGCGGCCTGCTCGGCGCCCCGCTCCCCGTCCCCGCCGACGGACTGACCCTGGCCCCGGCCGAACGGGCCGACCTGCTGGTGGACTTCGGCCCCTTCCGGGGCCAGGCGCTGCGGCTGGTCAACTCCGCCCAGGCACCGTTCCGCGGGGACCCGCTGCCGGCCGGGGTCCGTCCCGGCGACCCGCTGCCCGCCAACCGGCTGCCGGAGCCGGACGTCATGCAGTTCCGCGTCGCGGACCTGCCGCCCACCGACGGCTTCCGGCTGCCGCGGACGCTCTCCGCCTCGTACGTCCGGCTCACTCACGACCGGCTCCCGGCCGACCACATGCACCGGATGCTGGCGCTCGCCGCCGACGCGGACGGCACGCTCGGGCTGTGGGAGCTCGGCGAGGTCCCGGCGTCCGAGGCGCCCACCGGAGGTGTCCAGGACGGCATCGTCCAGGTGACCGACCAGGACGGGGTGACCACCACCTACCGGCGGCTCGCCCGGCACTTCGACGACCCGCTCAACTGGCGCGCCCGGCAGGATGGGTGGGAGGTCTGGAAGGTCCTCAACCTGAGCGGGATCCTGCATCCGGTCCACATCCACCTGACCCGCTTCCAGCCGCTGGCGATCGACGGCTACGACACCGAGAAGTTCGTCCAGGCCCAGGGCGGCACCGCGCCGGGCGCGCCCGTCGCCCACCTGGAGTCGCTCCCGATCGACCCGAGCCTGACCGGCTGGAAGGACGTGATGCGGGTGCCGCCGGGCACGATGGTCACCCTGGCCGGCCAGTTCCGGGGCGCGTCCGGCCGGTACATGTACCACTGCCACATCCTGGAGCACGAGGACGCCGGGATGATGCGCCAGTTCGCGGTCATGCCCGGCGCGGTCATGGACCTCGGCGGCATGGGCGGGATGAGCGGGATGTAGCAGCGCCGCGCCGGTGGGCCCTGGAGGGGTCCACCGGAGCGGCGTGCTCGGCGAGGCGTGCGGCTCCTCGCTTCAGCGGTTCAGTCGTCCGGCTCGTCCGGTCTGTGCGGCTCGGTTGAGCGGTTCAGTCGTCCGGCTCGTCCGGTCCGTGCGGCTCGGGCGTGCACCAGCCGGGGTGGTGGCATCCGGCCGGGGCGGTCGCGCAGGTCCACCCCGGGTGATGGCACTCCGCCGGCATCTGCCCCGGCGCGTGCGCGCAGGTCCAGCCGTGGTGCTTGCACTCGACCGGCGCGCCGCCGGTGGAGGGCGCGGGCGTGGGATTGACGGTCATCGGTTGCTCCTGTCTTCGGTGCCGCCGTTCGGGGAGGCCGGGTCGGCCTCTGCCATCGAATCTCCGCCGCCGGAGGTCCCGGGCACATGAGTCCAGCGTCCCGGACCGGTCCCGGTCCGGCACCCGCGCCCGCACCCGCGCCCGCGCCCGCGCCCGAAGACCGTCGCCGCTTCAACGACCGGGCGGTGGGGCGCCTAACGACCCGAAGGGAGCGGAATCTCGGCGGCCACCACCACGCCCGGTCCTTCGGAGCCCCGGCCGTGCTCGCGAACGCGGAGCGTCCCGCCCAGCTCCTCGGCCCGCTCCGCCATCGACCGCAGCCCGACCCCGTCGACCCCGTCGACCGCGCGAGCCGCGCCGCTGCTGCCGCCGTTGCTGCCGCCGCTCCCACGCGCCGGGGCCGCCCGCCGGGCCGTCCCGTTCAGGCCCCGCCCGTCGTCGGTGACCTCCAGGCGCGCCGAGCCGTCCGCCACCCCGAGACGGAGCCACGCGCGGCAGGCACCGGAGTGGCGGACCACGTTGTGCAGCGCCTCGGCGGCGATCAGGTACAGCGCGACCTCGACGGCGGCGGGGAGCGCGGGCAGTGGATCGGGGCGGAGCTCGACGTCGATCACCAACCTCCGGCCGCCGAGACCGGTCGCCAGCGCGCGCAGCCCGGGACCGAGACCATCCCGGTCCAGTACCGCGGGCGCGAGCCCGGCGGTGATCCGGCGCAGCTCTGTGATCGCGTCCGCGATGCCCTCGGAGACGCCGCCCAGGCGCCCACTGGCCGGGTCGTCCCCGGCGAGGCCCGCGCGGGCCGTGTCCACCTGGAGCCGCAGGCCGGACAGGGCCGGCGCGAGGCCGTCGTGCAGGTCGCGGCGCAGCGCCCGCCGCGCCTCCTCGCGGGCGAGCACGATCCGCTCCCGGCTGGCCTGGAGTTCCTCGTACAGGCCGAGGGAGGCGATCGCGGGCGCGGCCTGGTCGGCCAGCAGACGCAGCACGTCGTGGTCCTGCTGGTCCAGCACCGGCTCGCCGGTACGGGCGGCGACCTCCAGCGCGCCGACCTCGTCCCCCTCGAAGACGAGCGTGAGGCGATGCCAGGCGTCCTCGCCCGGCTCGCCCGGTGGCGTCTCGCCCAGCGCCGCGGTCTGCCGGCTGCCGCCGCTGGTGTGCACCAGCACCCGCGCGGCGGGGAACCGGAGCGTGGTGACGACGCTCTCGCACAGCAGCCGCGGCGCCTCGCCCGGCGTCACCGTCCGGCTCAGGCGTCCGGCCAGCTCCCGTACGACGTGGTAGGGCCGGGCGCGGTCGCCGTAGTAGGAGCGGTCGACGACGCGGACCGCCCAGCCGCCGGTGGCCCGCAGCAGCAGGCCGATCACCAGCGAGCCGACGGCCAGCACCAGCGCGCCCGGAGTACGGGTTCCCGGCAGCACGTCGGACAGCCCGACCGCGAGCGCGAAGTAGCCCACCACCAGCAGCGCGAGGGTCACCAGCACGGCCAGCACCCGGCGCGTGGCCCGGTCCAGATGGGCGGTCCGGTCCCGGGCGAAGAAGAAGACCAGGCCCAACGGCAGCAACACGAGCGGGGTGTAGAACACCACCAGCATCGCGGCGGCGGGCAGGGGGAAGAAGTAGTCCACGTAACTCCCCACGGTCAGCAGCAGGAACGGGACCACCACCACGAACAGCGCACCGGGCAGCCGCTGCCGGCGCGTCCGGCGGACGGGCCCGCGCCATCGCCACCGCCAGGCCCGGACCGCGAGGACCAGGAAGCCCAGCGCGGACAGGGAGACCGGCATGAACACCAGCGGCGCGCCGATGACGGACGACAGCGCGTTCTTGACGGTGACCCAGGGCTCGCCGGTGGCCAGCGGGTTGGCCATGCCGTACCAGGTGTCCTGGGTGCCGGTGTCGAGGTAGACCTCGCCGACGGTCCAGACGGCGATCGCCGTGACCAGGATCCGTCCCCAGCGCCGTCCTGGCAGCGTCCCGTCGGGCAGCCAGAACGGCAGTCCGTACAGGAGGAAGATGGCCAGACAGTCCCCGGCGTAGCCGACCAGCACGACGCCGGTGCGCACCGCGTGCCCGCAGCCGAGCGCCGCGCCGGTGATGCCGACGGCCTGCCCGACCAGCTCGCCCGTGCTGGTCCAGAGCAGCAGGCGGCCCACCGGCCCGCCCGAGGGGTGGGCCAGGCTGAACGTGCCCGCCAGCGCGCAGGCCAGCATGAAGAGGATGTGCGAGCCGGTGAGGCCGAGGTCGAGCGAGCCCAGGCGCGAGCCGCCCAGGCCCGTGTAGGCCAGGGCCAGCCAGACGAAGCAGGCGCCGAGCGCGACGCCGCAGGCCGCGTAGGCGGACCCCATCCGCTGGTTCCCGGCCCACGCGTCGCCGGGCGTCGTGCTCGGCTGCGCCATCACGTTCCCCGGCACATTCCCTGGCCCCTCTCGCTCCCTCCCGCGTCCGCCGCGGGGAGCCGCCATTCTGGTCGGGCCGATGTCCCGGGCGCATGAGGCCGTGGTCCCTCACCTGTCACTGCTGTCACTGCGCCGGGCCGGGCGGCCGGGACGGCTCGCCGAGGCCGGCGTCCCTGGCCCGCGCGGCGGCCTCGGTACGGGTCGCCACGTTCAACTTGTCGAAGATGTGCGAGATGTGGTTGCGGACCGTCTTCTCCGCGAGGTACAGCTCCCGGGCGATGCGCCGGTTGTCCAGGCCCCGGGCGACCAGGTCCAGGACCTCGACCTCGCGCGAGGTCAGGCTCGGGAACAGCTGCTCCGCGTCCCGGCGCGCGCCACCTGCCAGCAGCGCGGAGATCCGCGCGGCGATGTCGCCGCTGAAGACCGCGCCGCCGTGCGCCACCGTGCGGACGGCGTGCAGCACCTCGTCCCGTCCGGCGCCCTTGACCAGGTAGCCGCGGGCGCCGGCCTGCAGCGCGCCCAGCAGGCTGCCGTCGTCGTCGGAGGTGGTGAGCATCAGCACCGGCAGACCGGGGTGCAGCTGTGTCAGACGCCTGGTGGCCTCGATGCCGGAGACGTCGGGCAGGGACAGGTCCATCACCACCACGTCGGGCCGCTGCGCCGCCACCACCTCCAGGGCACCGGCGGTCGTCTCGGCCTCGGCGACCACCCGGACGTCGGGCGTGCTCTCCAGCGCGGCACGCAGCCCCTCCCGGAACAGTGGGTGGTCGTCCACGACGACCACCCGTACGGCCGTGCTTCCGTTCCCGCTCCGGTCCAGGTCGCTGTCCACGCGGCCATGCTACTAAAAGTCAGTACACGGTCACCTTCCGCTGTCACATGGGGCGTGATCCAGGAAAATGGAATTTGGTTTCCGCGATACGAAAGGTATGGTCGGGCGAGCAGCCACGGACCACAGGGGGACCCATGTCGGAACAGCGCGTCGCACTCGTCACCGGTTCGTCGTCCGGCATCGGCGCCGCCGTCGCCCGGCGGCTGGCCGCGAACGGCATCCGCGTCGTCGTCAACTCCGCCCGCAGCCGCGCGGCCGGGGAGGCCCTCGCCGCCGAACTGCCGGGCGCCCTCTACCTCCAGGGCGACGTGGCCGACCCCGCCGACGCCCAGCGCCTGGTGGCGCAGGCCGTGGAGCACTACGGACGCCTGGACATCCTGGTCAACAACGCGGGCACGACCCGCTTCATCCCACTCGACGACCTCGCCGCCGCCGACGCCCAGGCCTGGCGGGAGATCTTCGACGTCAACGTCATCGGCACCTGGCAGCTCACCACCGCCGCCGTCCCCCACCTGCGCGCCTCCGGTGCCGGATGCGTCGTCAACATCTCCTCAGTCTCCGCGATCCGCGCGATGGGCAGCTCCGTCCCCTACGCCGTCAGCAAGGCGGCGGTGAACCACATGACGCGGCTGCTCGCCTCCCAGCTCGGCCCCGAGATCCGCGTCAACGCGGTGGCACCCGGCCTGGTCGACACCCCCTGGTACGCGGAGGCCGACGAGGTCTGGGAGAGCTCGCGCGACTGGATCACCGCCCACACCCCGCTGCGTCGCGTGGGCACCCCGGAGGACGTCGCGGACGCCACCCTCCACCTCGTCGACGCCGGCTACACCACGGGCGACGTCCTCACCGTCGACGGCGGCCGCCACCTGGTCTGACGGCCACGCCCCGGGAACCGAGGGCAGCGAGGACCGCGGCCGGGTCCTCGGCGTGGAACCGGAAGGACCGCGCCTGGGCCGTACGGCCCGACGGGCGGACGAAGGCGAGCGGCTCGGTCAGCTCCACCAGCACGGTGGACTGGCTCCCGACGGAGAGGTCCACCTGCCCGTCCGCGTCGATGTTCGCCAACCTGCCGCCGGAGAAGCGGCGTTCGATCCGAGCGGAGGCGATCGCGGCGGCGGGCACCCGGATGTCCAGCAGCGTGCCGTAGCGCAGCCGCAGCGAGCCGTCGGCGTGGACGACGTGCGGACGCACGACGCAGGACAGGTGCAGGGCGAGCACGAACCAGGCGCCCCAGACATCCAGGACAGGTCAACCGCCGGATCCGGGCCAGCTCGACGGCGTCCCGCAGGGAGTACTCCCGGTAGCCGTTCGGCTGACGCGGCGGCTCCGGCAGCAGGCCGACGCGGTGGTAGTGCCGCACGGCCCGCGTGGTCACGCCGACGACGGCGGCGAGTTCTCCGATCCTCATGACTCCATGAGAAACCTTGACGTTGCGACAAGGTCAAGTCGGTCGCTCCCGGCTCTCCAGCCGCCGGCGGAACGTGCTGTCCTCGCCGTCGTGCGTCGTGAAACCCTCCGCGTCCCCCAAACAACGGTGCGGGCGCGAGCCGGAACGGCTCGCGCCCGCACACCTACGGGCTCCGAAAGTTCAGCCCTTGACGCAGACGACCTGCTTGAGCTGCGCCACGACCTCGACGAGGTCGGTCTGCTGGGCCATGACCTTCTCGATCGGCTTGTACGCGCCCGGGATCTCGTCGACGACGCCGGAGTCCTTGCGGCACTCCACGCCCCGCGTCTGCTCGACCAGGTCCCGCACGCCGAACTTCCGCTTCGCCGCCGAGCGGGACATCTTGCGGCCCGCGCCGTGCGAGGCGGAGTTGAAGGCGTCCGTGTTGCCGAGGCCGCGGACGATGTACGAGCCGGTGCCCATCGACCCCGGGATGATCCCGTAGTCGCCCGCACCGGCGCGGATCGCGCCCTTGCGGGTGACCAGCAGCTCCTCGCCGTCGTACCGCTCCTCCGCCACGTAGTTGTGGTGGCAGGAGATGACCTGGTCGAAGGTGACCTTGGCCCGGCTGAACTCCTTGCGGACGGCGTCCTGGAAGAGCGCCATCATCACCGCGCGGTTGCGCTTCGCGTACTCCTGCGCCCAGAACAGGTCCGAGCGGTAGGCCTGCATCTGCGGGGTGGCCGCGATGAAGACCGCCAGGTCGCGGTCGACCAGGTTCTGGTTGTGCGGGAGCGAGCGGGCGACGCCGATGTGGTGCTCAGCGAGCTCCTTGCCGATGTTGCGCGAACCCGAGTGCAGCATCAGCCACACCGCGCCCGACTTGTCGAGGCAGACCTCGATGAAGTGGTTGCCCGAGCCGAGCGAACCCATCTGCGCCAGCGCGCGCTCGCGGCGTGCCTTCACCGCCGGGGTGAGGCCGTCGAAGCGGGACCAGAAGTCGTCCCAGCCGCCGGTGGCGAAGCCGTGGATCCGGCCCGGCTCGACCGGGTCGCTGTGCATGCCGCGGCCGACCGGGATGGCCTGCTCGATCTTCGAGCGCAGTCGGCTGAGGTCGTCGGGCAGGTCACGGGCGGTGAGCGAGGTCTTGACCGCGCTCATCCCGCAACCGATGTCCACGCCGACGGCGGCCGGGCAGACCGCGCCCTTCATGGCGATCACGGAGCCGACCGTCGCGCCCTTGCCCAGATGGACGTCGGGCATGACGGCGAGGCCGTGGATCCACGGGAGCGAGGAGATGTTGCGCAGCTGCTGGAGGGCCTGGCCCTCGACCGTCGCGGGGTCGGTCCACATGCGGATGGGCACGTTGATGCCCGGAATCTCGGTGTACGACATGGGAAGGGTTCTCCTGGGAACAGGCTACAAGTCTTGGGGCGCGCGGTCGCCGTGTGGCGGGACCGCGCGGGGATCGCCGCCTCAGCGGCGGAAGCCGCGGACGGTGGAGGGGCGTCGCCGCAGGGAGGCGTGCTCGGTGCTGATGTGGCACCGGCCTTGCTTCTCGACCCGCATGGGACTGCCTCCTCTCCACCGCCTCGGGGACCGGCCTGTCACGTCCGGTCGCTGCGCCTATCTACCCATGGATCCGCAGGGCGCCGCAACGCCTTTTCGCACGACGAGGCCCCCGACCCGGGAGGGTCGGGGGCCTCGTCGTTGACGATGCGTCAGTTGTGCGTCAGTGCATGACGACCGGGACGCTCGCGTCCTGGTCCGCGCCTGAGCCGGCGACCACGTGCTGGTCCGGACGGCCCGCGTTGACCAGGATGAAGACCAGCGCCGAGGCGGCGAGCATGATGCCGACCGCCCACCAGATGGCCACGTCGTACCCGTGCACCGCCGCCAGCGGGTTGGGCGTGCCCTTGGGCAGGTGGTGCGCCGTGAGCCAGCTGGCCGTCGCGCTCGCGGCGATGGTGTTCAGCAGTGCGGTGCCGATGGAACCGCCCACCTGCTGCGAGGTGTTGATCATCGCGGAGGCGACACCCGCGTCCTGCGGCTGCACGCCCAGGGTCGACAGGCTCATGGCCGGCATGAACGAGGTACCCATGCCGATGCCGAGCAGGAACTCGGCCGGCAGGATCAGCGTCCAGTAGTTGCTGTCCACGTGCATCTGCGTGAGCATCAGCATGCCCATCGAGGCCACGAACAGACCCGGGCCCATCAGCCAGCGCGCCGGGACGCGGTTCATCAGCCGCGCGCCGATCTGCGTGGAGCCGGTGATCATGCCGACGACCATGGGCAGGAAGGCGACGCCGGTCATGACCGGGCTGTACTGCTTGATGCCCTGCAGGTAGTAGGTCATGAACAGGAACAGACCGAACATGCCGATGATCGCGAGGCCGAGACCGAGGTAGGCGCCACCGCGGTTGCGGTTCATCACGACGCGCAGCGGCAGCAGCGGGGCCTTGGTGCGGGACTCGACCAGGACGAACAGCGCGAGCAGCAGCGCGGAGGCCACGAAGAGGCCGATGGTGATGCCGGAGCCCCAACCGGACTCCTCCGCCTTGGTGAAGCCGTACACCAGGGCGACCAGGCCGGAGGTGGCCAGCAGCACGCCGGGGATGTCCAGGCGGTTGCGGTTGCGCTCGTCCTCACGCTCGTGCACGAAGACCATGGAGCCGGCCACCGCGACGATCGCGAAGACGATGTTGACGTACAGGGCCCAGCGCCAGTTGGCGTACTCGGTCAGCGCGCCACCGAGCAGCAGACCCACGGCGCCGCCGGCACCGGCGATGGCGCCGAAGATGCCGAACGCGGTGGCCCGCTCCTTGGCCTCGGTGAAGGTCACGGCGAGCAGCGAGAGCGCGGCCGGGGCCAGCAGCGCGCCGAAGACGCCCTGCAGGGCGCGGGCGCCGAGCAGCATGCCGGAGTTGACCGACGCGCCGCCGATGGCCGAGGCCAGCGCGAAGCCGATCAGGCCGACGATGAAGGCCTTCTTGCGCCCCCACAGGTCGGCCACGCGGCCGCCGAAGAGCAGCAGACCACCGAAGGCCAGGCTGTAGGCGGTGATCACCCACTGGCGGTTGGCGTCGGAGATGTGCAGGTCCGCCTGAGCGTGCGGAAGTGCGATGTTCACGACGGTGGCGTCGAGGACGACCATCAACTGGGCGATGGCGATGAAGATGAGCGCCTTCCAGCGCCGTGGATCTGGCTGGGCCTGGTCGGCAGGCGCGGCCGGTGCGGAAGCAGACATGAGTATTTCCCCGTAACAGGACGGCAAGAGCCCACGGTCGGCGGGCCGAAGGTGACGGTGATGGATCAGAAACGCGGACGCGGCATGCCGGCGCGCATGTGGAACGGTGAAGTCGAGAGGTGGCGGATCAGGACGACGGCGTCATTGCCGGCAGATGCGCCGCGCGGCGCGGGAGAGAAGGCACTCGCGGCGGACGTCCTCCAGCGTCTGCGGGCTGCCCGGGAGCGGCGTCCGGGCGGGTGCCCGGAGACCGTCGAGCAGCAACTGCAGGTGCCGGTGCACGAAAGGCTGGAGGCTGTCGTACGAGGCGCCGGGGAACGGTCGCACCAGCTGGGCGACGGCCATGAAGACGTCGTCGCTGCCGACGTCCTCACGCATGCTGCCGGACGCCTGCGCGGCACCGACGATGGTCTGGGCGATGGTGTCGAGGCGCTCCTTGGTCGCGAAGACCTCGGGCTCCTCCAGGTCCGTCCACTCGGAGAGCATCGTGCACAGGGCGCCGATCCTCCAGTTGACGGAGTCGTGCACGAGGCGGCTCAGGGCCTCGAAGGGATCGTTTTCCTCCGCGTAGGCCCGTTCGGCCACGCCGATGGCTCGTTCCATGACCTCCAGGACGACGCCGCGCACGAGCGCGCCGCGGTCAGGGAAGTGCCGGTAGACGGTGGCGTTGCCGATCCCGGCGCGGCGGGCGATCTCGTCGAGCGGCACGTCCGCGCCGTGCTCGATGAAGGCGTCCTGCGCGGCCTCGAGGATGCGCGCCCGGTTCCGGGCGGCGTCGGCTCGCCGGCGGAGCCCCGCGGCGGGCTGCTTCTCGGTGACGGCTACCTGGGCCACGGCGACTCCTTCCTCCTGTGACGCTGAACCGGGGAGCTTCTCCCCGCTTTCCATTCAAACAGCTAAACGGGGAGAGAGTCCCCGGAAATCCCCCCTACGAGTGTGACCTGCGTCACATTTCTTAAAAGGAGATAAGGTCTAGTCCAATTCGACCGGGCGCCGGGGAGGATCAATGCGGAACACGCTGGTCAGAGTGGGGGCGGCGCTGCAGCGCCGGGACTTCCGGTGGTGGTTCGCCGGTCAGATCACCTCCGCGTCGGGGGCGATGACCCAGGGCGTCGCACTCTCCTGGGTGATCCTCCAGCGCACCGGGGACGCGTTCTGGCTCAGCGCCTTCACCATCTGCTCGTGGGGACCGCTGCTGGTGCTCGGCCCCTGGGCGGGCACGCTCGTCGACCGGCACGACCGACGCCGCCTGCTGCTGGTCACCCAGTCGCTGATGCTCGTGCTCGGCCTGCTCCTCGCCGCGCTCAACGCCTCCGGGAGCCTGGGTGTGTGGACCATCCTGGCGATCGCCCTCGGCTACGGCGTGGTCTCCTCCGTCGACGGCCCCGCACGTCAGGTGATGGTCGTCGATCTGGTCGGCCCGGACGCGGTCGCCAGCGCCGTGGGCCTGTGGGAGGTGGCGCTCAACGCCTCCCGTGTCCTCGGGCCCGCGCTCGGCGGCGCGCTGCTGGCGACGGCCGGCGCCACCTGGTGCTTCCTGGTCAACGCGCTCGCCTACCTCGCCCCGCTGCTGGTGCTGCGCCGGCTCCGCGTCCCCCCAACGGCCGGGGCGCCGTCATCCCGCCCGGGGCGCGAGGCCGGCGCGGTGCGCGCCGGGCTGCGCTACGCCTGGTCGACGCCGCTGCTGCGGGTCCTGCTGCCGATGGCCGCGGCCGGCGGCATCCTCTTCACGATGAACCTCACCCTGCCGACCCTCGCACAACGCGCGCTGCACCTCGGCGGTGGCGGCTACGGCGCGCTGCTGGCCGCGTTCGGCGTCGGGGGCCTCCCCGGCGCGCTGCTCGCGGCGGGCTCGCCGGAGCCCACCGGGCGTCGCGTGGGGGTCCTCGCGCTGGCGACGGGCGCGTCCGTCCTGCTGACGGCGTGGGCGCCGACCACGCCACTCGCCGTCGCGGCGATGGCCCTGACGGGCCTCACCTCGATCTGGTTCATCGCCTCGGCCAACACCCTCGCGCAACTGCGCTCCGCGCCCCAGATGCGCGGCCGCGTCATGGGCCTGTGGTCGATGGCCCTCCCGGGCTCCGTCCCACTCACCGGCTTCGCCGTCGCCGCGGTGATCGAGCACGCGGGCGCGCGTGCGGGCTTCTCGGTGTCGGGCATCTGCCTCGCGCTGACGGCCGTGCTGGGCCGGCGCGTGCTGATGCGTTCTGCACCAACGGAAGTGACACCACCAGGGGCGCGGGGAACTGCGCGGCAAGCCACCGTGGGCGGTGAGTCCCCGAACTGACAGGGCCATCCGCACGCCGGTGGTTGCTCGCGCAGTTCCCCGCGCCCCTTTCCGGCTACGCCGGGATGACGGTGACTTCGCCCAGGCCCAGGTCCTTGAGCGGGCCGGCGATGGCCGCCGCGTCGCCGACCAGGACGGCGACGAGCCGCTCCGGGGGGAACGCCGCGACGACGGCCGCCGTGGCCTCGGCGGTGGTCGTCTCGGCCAACTGCCGGTAGACCTCGGCCTGGTAGTTGTCCGGCAGCTCCTGTTCGACCTGGTCGGCCAGCGTCGCGCAGACCGCCGACGCGGTCTCGTAACGCAGCGGCGCCACCCCGACCAGGTTCTGGACCGCGACGTCGCGCTCCTCGTCCGTCAGGCCCTCCGCCGCCAGCGTGCGCAGGATCTGCCAGGTGTCGGCGAGCGCCGGGGCCGTCGACTCGGTGTCGACGGAACCCGAGATGGCGAGCAGCGCGCGCCCCGAACCGTCCGCGCCGGAGCGCAGCGGCTGGGCGAAGGCGCGGACACCGTAGGTGTAGCCCTTCTCCTCGCGCAGGACCCGGTCCAGACGGGACGTCAGGGTGCCGCCCAGGCAGTAGGTGCCGAGGATCTGCGCGGCCCAGGAGGGGTCGTGGCGGTCGGGACCGATCCGGCCGATCAGCAGTTGCGTCTGCACCGACCCGGGACGGTCGACGATGACGACGCGGCCGGCGTCCTCCCCGTGGACCGGCGCGGGGGTGACGTGGGCGCCGGGGGTACCGGTCCACTGGCCGACCGTGGCCGCCAGCACCGCGTCGAAGTCGACCGACGTGAAGTCGCCGACCACGACGAGCGTGGCCGTCGCGGGGCGGACGTGCGCGGCGTAGAAGGACGTCACCGCGGCACGGTCGATCCCCTCGACCGTCTCCGCGCTGCCGGAGCGCGGGCGCGACAGCCGGTCGGCCGCCTCGAACAGCTCGCCGTAGAAGGCGATCGCGGCACGGCGGGCCGGGTTGGCCTGCTCGTGGACGATCTCGTCGAGGCGGTTGGCGACCAGCCGTTCGATCTCGTGCCCGGGGAACGCGGGCGAACGGACGGCGTCGGCCATCAGCGCGAGACCGCGCTCCAGGCGGGAGGCGGGGACCTCCAGCGAGATCCGCAGCACGGTGTGGTCGGCGTGGGCGTCCAGCGTCGCGCCGGTGCGCTCCAGCTCCGCCGCGAACTGCTCCGCCGTCAGCGACTCGGTGCCCTCGGAGAAGGCGCGGGCCAGGATGGTGGAGACGCCCTCCTGCTCGCGCGGCTCGGCCGCGAGCGGCACGTCCAGCACCAGCTCGGCCGCGACCAGCGCCTGACCCGGACGGTCGCAGCGCAGCACCGTCAGGCCGTTGGCCAGGGTGCCGCGCGTCGGCGCGGGGAAGTTCCAGGGGGTCGGCTGTCCCGGCTCGGGGCGCGGGTGGAAGGTCATGGTGGAGGCGATGGTCAT
The DNA here is from genome assembly GCF_041261265.1 of Streptacidiphilus sp. MAP12-33. Taxonomy (NCBI): domain Bacteria; kingdom Bacillati; phylum Actinomycetota; class Actinomycetes; order Kitasatosporales; family Streptomycetaceae; genus Streptacidiphilus; species Streptacidiphilus sp. MAP12-33. Next base: position 21,058 of record NZ_JBGCCA010000008.1, on the reverse strand, counting down.
GCCTGCACCTCCTCGTCCTCGTCGGCGTTCTCGTCAGCGGCCGGCGTGACCGTGGGCTCGTACGTCAGCACCGCACGGTTGTCCGGCGTCAGGTACTTCAGCGCGACGGCGCGAATCTCCTCGGCCTTGACGTCCAGCACCCGCTCCAGCGCGGAGTCCGCGAGCTTCGGGTCGCCGAACAGGACGGCGTAGCGGCACAGTTCGTCCGCGCGGCCGCCGACCGTGTCGAGCCGGTCGAGCCACTCGCGCTCGATCTGCGCCTGCGCGCGCTCCAGCTCCTCCGCCGTGGGGCCCTCGGCCGCGAAGCGGGCGAGCTCCTCGTCGATGGCGGCCTCGACGGCCTCGACCGTCGCCTCACCGGAGGTCTTCGCGTCGAGCCAGCCCAGCGACGGCGCGCCCGCGAGCCGCAGCAGGCCGAAGCCGGCCGTGACGGCCGTGCGGTCGTGCCGGACCAGGCGGTTGTAGAGGCGGGACGACTCGCCCGAGCCGAGGATCGTCAGCGCCAGGTCGGCCGCGTCGGACTCACGGGTGCCGTCCAGCGGCAGCGGGTAGGCCTGCATGACGGCGCGCGAGGGGACCTCGGCGACGACGTGCTCGCGCAGCGGCGCGCCGGCGGCGCGGACGATCGTCGCACCGTCCCGCGGCGGGCGCTTGCCGTCGTGGGAGGGGATCGAGCCGAAGTACCGCTCCACCCACGCGAGCGTCTGCTCCGGGTCGATGTCGCCGACCACGGCCAGGACCGCGTTGTTGGGCGCGTAGTAGGTGCGGAAGAAGTCCTGCGCGTCGCCGAGGGTGGCCGCGTCCAGGTCCTCCATCGAGCCGATGGGGGTGTGGTGGTAGGGGTGGCCCTCGGGGAAGGCCATCGCCGTCAGCCGCTCGAACGCGGTGCCGTAGGGCACGTTGTCGTAGCGCTGACGCCGCTCGTTCTTCACCACGGCGCGCTGGTTGTCGAGGCTCTCCTGGTCGAGCGCGGCGAGCAGACTGCCCATCCGGTCGGCCTCCAGCCACAACGCCAGCTCCAGCTGGTGCGCGGGCATGGTCTCGAAGTAGTTGGTGCGCTCGAAGCTGGTGGTGCCGTTGAGCGAACCGCCGGCCGCCTGCACCAGCTCGAAGTGGCCGTTGCCCGGCACCTGCGCCGAGCCCTGGAACATCAGGTGCTCGAACAGGTGCGCCAGACCCGTGCGCCCCTCGACCTCGTGGCGGGAACCGACGTCGTACCAGAGGCAGACGGCGGCGACCGGGGTGAGGTGGTCCTCGGAGAGCACGACCCTGAGCCCGTTGCCCAGAGTGTGCTCGCTGATGGTGAATCCTTGGGCCATCCGCGTCGTTCCTTCCGGTCTGCACACGATCGAGAGTCGTCGTCCGGGGCCGTGAAGCCCCGAAAGCCCCATTGTGCTGCACCAGCAGGGGACGCGGTGGCCGGGTTTGTCAGCCCGCTGGTCCAGAATGGTCCCCGACCGTGCCCACCCATGCCCACCGACCGGTACCGCCGGAGGCGCGCATGCCGTCCTAGGGAGCGCCGCCGGATGGCCCGCCGCAGTTCGCAGACCCCTCCGCCAGAGGACTTCGAGGAGCGCATCCTCGACGTCGACGTGGTGGACGAGATGCAGAGCTCCTACCTGGAGTACGCCTACTCGGTGATCTACTCCCGGGCGCTCCCCGACGCCAGGGACGGTCTCAAGCCCGTCCACCGGCGTGTCCTCTACCAGGCCAACGAGATGGGGCTGCGCCCCGATCGCGGCCACGTCAAGAGCGCGCGTGTCGTGGGCGAGGTGATGGGCCGCCTGCACCCGCACGGCGACACCGCCATCTACGACACGCTCGTGCGCATGGCCCAGCCGTTCTCCATGCGGCTGCCGCTGATCGACGGCCACGGCAACTTCGGTTCGCTCGGCAACGACGACCCGCCGGCCGCCATGCGTTACACCGAGGCCCGGCTCACCGAGGCCGCGATGGCCATGGTCGAGACGATCGACGAGGACACCGTCGAGTTCCGGCCCAACTACGACGGCAGCGAGCAGGAGCCGGAGGTCCTTCCCTCCGCCTTTCCGAACCTGCTCGTCAACGGCGTCTCCGGCATCGCCGTCGGCATGGCCACCAACATGCCGCCGCACAACCTCTCCGAGGTCGTCGCCGCCGCCCGCCACCTGATCCGCTACCCCGGCGCGGACCTCGACGCGCTGATGCGGTTCATCCCCGGCCCCGACCTGCCGACCGGCGGTCTCGTGGTCGGCCTGGACGGCATCCGGGACGCCTACGAGTCCGGCCGCGGCACCTTCAAGATCCGCGCCAAGGTCTCCGTCGAGGACGTCACGCCGCGCCGCAAGGGGCTGGTCGTCACCGAGCTGCCGTTCACGGTCGGCCCGGAGAAGGTCATCTCCAAGATCAAGGATCTGGTCAACGCCAAGAAGATCCAGGGCATCGCGGACGTCAAGGACCTGACGGACCGTGCGCACGGCCTGCGCCTGGTCATCGAGGTCAAGAACGGCTTCGTGCCCGAGGCGCTGCTGGAGCAGCTCTACAAGCTGACGCCGATGGAGGAGACCTTCGGCATCAACAACGTCGCCCTGGTCGACGGCCAGCCGCTGACGCTGGGCCTGAAGGAGCTGCTCGAGGTCTACGTCGACCACCGCTTCGAGGTGGTCCGCCGGCGCAGCGACTTCCGGCGCCGCAAGCGCCAGGACCGCCTGCACCTGGTCGAGGGCCTGCTGGTCGCGCTCGTCGACATCGACGAGGTCATCGCGATCATCCGGTCGAGCGACAACTCGACGCAGGCCAAGGAGCGCCTGATCGAGCGCTTCTCCCTGTCCGAGACGCAGACCGCGTACATCCTGGACACCCCGCTGCGCCGCCTGACCCGGTTCGACCGGATCGAGCTGGAGGCGGAGCAGGAGAAGCTCAACGCCGAGATCGCGGCACTGACCGAGATCCTGGAGTCCGACGCGGTCCTGCGCAAGCTCGTCTCCGACGAACTCGCGGTCGTGGCCAAGAAGTTCGGCACCGAGCGGCGCACCGTGCTGCTGGAGGCGGGCTCGGTGGCCACCGCCGCCGTGCCGCTGGAGGTCGCCGACGACCCGTGCCGGGTGCTGCTCTCCTCCACCGGTCTGCTCGCGCGGACGGCCGACGGGGAGTCCCCCGCCGACGCCGACCTCGCGGACCTCGCGGACCTCGCCGACAGCAAGCGGGCCCGGCATGACGTCATCGTCTCCGCCGTCCCCGCCACCGCGCGCGGTCACATCGGGGTCGTCACGGATGCCGGACGTGTGCTGCGGCTGCCGGTGATCGACCTGCCACAGCTGCCACCGAGCGCGCAGACCCCGGCGCTGGCGGGCGGGGCGAAGGTCGCCGAGTTCCTCAAACTGGAGGCGGGTGAGACCGCGCTGGCGCTGACGACGCTCGACGAGTCCTCCCCCGGCCTGGCGCTCGGCACCGAGCAAGGCGTGGTCAAGCGCGTCGTGCCGGACTGGCCGGACAACAAGGACGAGTTCGAGATCATCGCGCTCAAGGACGGCGACCGGATCGTCAACGCGGTCGAACTGCGCACCGGTGAGGAGGACTTGGTCTTCATCACCTCCGACGCCCAGCTGCTGCGCTACCCGGCCGGGCAGGTCCGCCCGCAGGGCCGCCCGGCGGGCGGCATGGCGGGCGTCAAGCTGGCCGACGACGCGAAGGTGCTGTCCTTCACGGCGGTCGACCCGGCGCAGGACGCGCTCGTCGTCACCGTCGCGGGCGGGGCGGACGCGCTGGACGGAATGAGCCAGACCTCGGCCAAGGCCACGCCGTTCGAGCAGTACCCGCGCAAGGGCCGCGCCACCGGCGGCGTCCGCTGCCAACGGTTCCTGAAGGGCGAGGACACGCTCGTCTTCGCCTGGGCCGGCACCGCTCCGGCCCGCGCGGCCACCGCCAACGGCTCCCCGGCCGAGCTCCCGGCGCGCGACCCGCGCCGCGACGGCTCGGGTGTCCCGCTGGCCAAGGAGATCGCCTGCGTGGCGAGCGTGACCTGACGCCGCGTCGACGCGAGTACGCGAGAGGGGCGGCGGGGCCGGAGGGCCCTGCCGCCCCTCTCGCGTGTCACGGCTGCTTGGGAGCCGCCATCAGGTACGCCAGGACCGCCAGCACCCGGCGGTTGTCGTCGTCGGACGGCGCCAGCTCCAGCTTGGCGAAGATGCTGGTGCTGTGCTTCGACACGGCCTTCTCGCTGACGAAGAGCCGGCCGGCGATGGCGCTGTTGGACCGTCCCTCGGCCATCAGCTCCAGCACCTGCCGCTCCCGCTCGGAGAGGCGCGTCAGCGGGTCGCTGCGGCTGCGGCGGCCGAGCAGCTTGGTCACCACCTGCGGGTCCATCACCGTGCCGCCCCCGGCGACGGCCCGGATCACGTCGACGAACTGGTCGTCGCTGAAGACCCGGTCCTTGAGGAGGTAGCCGACCCCGCCCGCCTGGTCGGCGAGCAGCTCCTGCGCGTACACCGGCTCGACGTACTGCGACAGCAGCAGGATCGGCAGGCCCGGCAGCTGCGCGCGGGCGGCGAGCGCCGCGCGCAAGCCGTCGTCGGTGTGGGTGGGCGGCAACCGGATGTCGACGATCGCGAGGTCCGGCCGGTGCTCCAGCAACGCGTCGAGCAGTCCCGGCGCGCTGTCGGTGGCCGCGGCGATCTCGAACCCGCGGGCCTTGAGCAACCGGACCAGGCCCTCGCGCAGCAGGTAGAGATCCTCCGCTACGACCAGCCTGAGGGGCCCTACCGGCACGGTACCTCCATGGCGACGATCGTCGGGCCCCCGGGCGGGCTGCTGACGGCCAGGATGCCGTCGAAGGCCGCGAGCCGCCGTTCCACCCCGGCCAGCCCGCTGCCCGCGGCCGGGTCCGCGCCGCCCGCGCCGTCGTCCGTCACCTCGACGCGCAGCACTCCGTCCGTGAGCACGGCCCGGATCCGCACGGTACGCGCGTCGGCGTGGCGCACGGCGTTGGTCACCAGTTCGGCGACCGCGAAGTAGACCGCCGACTCGACGGGCGCGTCCAGCCGCTCGGGAGGCTCGGGCAGATCGATCTCGGTCGCGCAGGGCAGCGGCAGGTCCATCGCCAGCGCCCGCAGCGCCTCCCCGAGCCCCCGGTCGGCGAGCATCGGCGGGCAGATGCCCCGGACCAGGCCGCGCAGCTCCTCCAGCGCGGCGGCGGACGCGTGGCGGGCCTCCGTGATCAGGGCGGTCGCCTCCTGCGGGCTGGTCCCCATCAGGTCCTCGGCCGCGCGCAGGTTCATCCCGATGGCGACGAGGCGCCCCTGCGCGCCGTCGTGCAGGTCCCGCTCGATCCGCCGCAGTTCGGCGGCGGCCGAGCTGACCGCCTCCGCGCGGGTCTCCGTCAGCTCCTGCACGCGCGCGGTCAGCGCCGGGTCGGGCGCCCGACCCAGCAGTCGCCGGACGTCCGGCAGGACGGTGGACGGGAACATCCAGAGACCGAGCGCCAGCAGCATGGCACCCTGGATCCCGCCGAGGACCGACGCGTTGTGGCCGAAGCCGACCGGGAGCACCGGCAACGGATCGCGAGGAGACCCGTATGTGCCCACGACGACCATCGTCTGACCGAACGCACCCTGCGCGATGGCGTACGTGCCGACCCCCACCAGCGCCAGGGCCGCGATGCCCGCCGTCGGCCCCGGCCACCGCCGGACGGCGGCCCCGACCCCCATCAGCACCAGCAGGCCCACGACGAACGCCCCGACGGCGGGCACGAGCATCCCGGTTGCCGGCGACGCGGGCACCCACAGTTCGAGGCCCAGCACGTCACCGACCATCGCCACGGCCCCCGGCAGCAGCAGCCCCCAGCGTCCGGCTGCGAGCGCGGCGCGGCCCTCGTTCCTGGCCCCGGTCCCACCGCCGGTCGCGGCCCCGGTCGCCGCAGCCGGGCGGACCAGCCGCAGCAGACCCCACCAGGCGAGCAGCGCGAGCACGAGACCGACTGTGCAGCCGACCACCAGATCCAGCAGCGTCCGGGCCTGCTGCAGCCCGAACGGAGCGGCCACGACGAGTGCTTCGGCACACGCCGCCGCGACCAGCGGCAGGACCCACCGGGGCAGCGACCTCGGGAGCGGGGGCAGGGCGACCGCCAGGAAGCCGGCCGGCAGCAGCACGGACGCGAGCAGCCCGCTCGAGGCCCACCCCGCCACTGTGATCACCCGGCTGGACGAGTCCGGCAGGTGCAGGTCCAGCAGCAGTATTTGCACCGCGGCGTACGCGGTCGCCCCCACCAGCGCCGCCGCGAGAACCCAGCCGAGCCACCCGTACCGCGCCCCCTGCACTGCCCGTGTTCCCCGTGTTCCCTGGCTTCCCTGGGAGCGTCTGCCGGAGTGCTCCGCCCTGACGGCCGCCACCCCGCAGCCGGCCGTCAGCAGCACGATGACGACCAGGGTCCAGGGTTCCCTGTCCACCAGAACCGGCGGCATGGCCACCACCTCTTCCCGACCTCCGGACCGCGCTCTGCGGCCCCGCGACCATGCTGCTGCGCGGCCCGGTTCGGGCGCGATGGACCGGAACCTACAGCTCAGGTAGGCAAACACCTACCCCTGATCGTCGTGCTCCGGGAGCGAGACGTACAGCCGCGTCCCCTGCGGCCGGAACCCGACGCGCTCGTAGACGCGGCGCGATCCCTCGCCGGAGTACTCCAGCCACACGCTGCCCGCTCCCCGGGCGAAGAGCGTGGCCGCCAACTCGGCGGTCACCGCCTGCGCGAACCCCCGCCCCCGGAACTCCGGGCGGGTCCCCACCCCCGCCAGCTCGGCCGTCCCGACCTGGGGCGCCGTGCACAACGCCCCACCGGCGACCACGCCGCCGGGTGCCCGGACCATGCGCACCGCTCCCCCGCTCTCTGCGGTGCGCCGCAACCGCGCCGCTCCCTCGGCCGAGGCCGGGAACTCCCCGCCGAACGCCTCGGCGAGGGCTCCGTCGAGGGCGAGGTAGTCCTCGTCCGACCCCGGCGCCTCGACGAGCGACGCCGGGGCGGCGGTCGCCTCCGTCCCTCGCGGCGCCGGAACGAGGGTGCCGGGCGTGCAGACCAGGTACTCGTGCTCCTGCTCGACCGCGAACCCCGCGGCGAGCAGCGCGGGTTGCACGGCCGGCGCACTGTCCGAGGCGAACTCCAGCCGGGGCCGCAGCCCTCGCCGCTGGAACTCCTCCACAAGCGCCCGCACGTCCCCCGCGGTGGGCTCGGCGCCCGGCAGCGGGGTGGCGTAGTTGACGTAGGGGTTGGGCGTGGCGGGGTCGAACCCCATCACGAATCCGCCGCGTTCCACGACCTCGGGACGGCAACGGAGATGGGCAACGGTAAAACTCTGGACAGAGATGTCCACGGTGATGATGACCTCACGAAGTCAGGCAGCCGGCACACAGAAGTACCGGCTTTCCAGGCATGAAAAGAGTCGTGGGGCCGCGGTCAGGCTTGGACGAGCGACGACGCTCAGTCCTGCCGGCGGCCACTGCGGGTCGCCGAGGTCAAATGGCTCAGTCCTTCATCATTCGAGCGCACCAGGCGGTGCCAGCTGCGCTCCACCCTTCCACAATCCGCGGCAGTCCCACAACCCTCTTCGGACGCCCCGACCGCACCTCCGGACTGGCCGAAGGGCCGCCGCCGGGCGGCCGTCCGACTTCCCCTCACCCCCTCACCGCCTCACCCGGCCAAGGGGTTGGGCAACGGGGTGTAGGTCGAGTCGCCGCCGTCGGCGTCCGTCCAGCGCAGGAGGAGGTTGGTCTTGCCCGGGATGACGGGCACGTCCAGGACGTCGCGGTAGTCGGCCAGCAGCCCGCGGGCTGCCGGCCACAACTCGGCGGCCAGCGAGGGATGGCGGGAGGTGATCGCACCCGCGATCTCGGAGAGGTTGTTGACGACCAGGCAGTACAGCAGCCGGTCACGGCCCTTGGCGGCCGGCACACCCGGCGTCGGCACGTCCGGGCCGAAGCGCGCCAGCAGCGCGGCGTGGCGGTCGGTGGTGAGCTTGACGCCCTCGTGGTCGCGGAAGAGGACCTGCCCCGGCTGCCCGTCGCGGTCCACCGCGACCAGGACGTTCTGCAGGTGGCACTCCAGCACCACTCCGTGGTCCCGCAGCGCGTCCAGCGCCGGCAGCGCGAGCAGTTCGACGTAGCGGCGCCACCAGGTGAGGCACTGGTCGGCCGTCAGCCCGTCCAGCGGGTTGCCCGCGAAACCCTCACTCACCCCCGCCGCGAGCAGCGGCGTCAGCCCCGGCCGCACCCGCTGCGCGAAGCCCTCGCGCTGCAGCACCGCATACGCCTCCCAGCCGTCCTCGCCGTGCCCGGCGAGGGTCCGGTAGCCCTGGTCCGCGAGGACGAGCGGGGCGATCGGCAGGGACTCCAGCACCTCGTCCACCGGCCGCAGCCAGCGCAGGTCGCGCAGCCAGAGTCGGCGCACGTCGTTGGTGACCCGCACCTCCAGGCTGAACTTGAACGCGAGGTCCGCGTCCGGGAGGTAGACGGTCCGCAGCGAGGAGGTCGCGAACGCGAGCTCCTCGCTGCGCCCGAGCTCGATCAGCCGGCCGTCGCCGAGGGCCGTCAGCGTGGCCGGCGCGAGCGTCGGATGGGTACGCAGGAGGTCCAACTGCCACGGGTGGGCGGGCAGAACCCGGTACCCGGGCGGTGCCGCGTCACCCCACAGGGCGTCGATCGCCCCGGTCGCGCCCTCCCCGCCCAACAGGTCCTCGCGGACGCCGAGCAGCGCGAGCGGGTAGCTGGCCCCCGCCTCCGCCGCGTAGGGCAGCCAGCTCTCCGGTACGCCGCCGCCGCGCGTCTTGGGCGCAGGGTGGTACCGGTGCCCGGCCAGCAGCGCCTGCTCGGACCGCAGGTACAGGTCGCCGGACGGCTTCTCGTCCCCGGCCGCGGACTTCGCCCGAGCGTCCAACAGGGCGGCGACCACGTCGCGGCTGTCCCGGATCTCCGCGCCCAGCGTCGCGTTCTCCACCCCGGTGCGGACCCGCGCCTCCTCCTCGACGAGCGCGACCAGCCCGTCGAACCCGCCGATCCCGACACCGTCCACGGCGATCGGCGGCTGGGGCCAGCGCCCCGCGGCGACGGTGAGCACCCGCCCGGTTCCGGCGAGCCGGTACCCGACCCCACCGTCGGCCCGCGGCTCGGCGAGCTCCCGCACGAGGCAGTTCAGCAGAGCCGTCCCGGCCTCCGGCTCCCCCGCCCCCCACCCGCACCACGCCGCCGCGCCGCGCGGCCCCGCGTCGTCCGCCGCTCCACCGCCGTGCATACTCGCCTCCGCACCCCGCCGGCGTCCGCTGTCGCGGGGGCCGACCCGTCGTCGACGCGAGCGGGTTGTCCGCGTCGATTTTGTCCGCGTCGATACCGACAGCCGATGATCTGTCCAGACGCATCCTCTCCCAATCCGGGGTACCTCACCTTCATGCGCGCCACGGACCACACCGCCAGCAACCATCCGCTGCCGCCCGGCCTCCGCCCGGCGGAGGCCGCCTTCGCGGCCGAGCTGCACCGCGTGCGGCCGAGCCTCGACGCCGGTTTCGCCGCCGCCCTGCCCGGGGCGCGGGCGGCGGTGCTGGCGCGGCTGTGGCGGGCTCTGGAGATCGAGCCGCTGCCGCTCGCCCCCGGCGTGCGCGCGCGGCTCAGTGGGCCGGAGCGGCGCCCGTACGACATCGGCGCCCCGGCCGCCGGGGAGACCGTCCGCCTCGACGGCGTGGCCTTCACCCACCCGGCCGCCCTTCTCGAAGCGCTCGCACTGCCGGGCTCGGCCACCCTCCTCGGGGAGCTGGAGCACAGCGTGGTCTCCCTCGCGCTCTCCCGCGCGGGCGCGCTCGCCGCGCCCACGCAGGGGGACGCGCTCGACTCGCTGGAGGCCGCCGAACGCTCGGTCGTGGACGGGCACCCCTACCACCCGTGCTGCCGCAGCCGCCCTGGCTTCACCGTCGCCGACCAGCTCGCCTACGCGCCCGAGCACGGCGCCGACGTCGCCCTGGAGCTGGTCTCCCTGCCGCCCCGGCGCGCGCTCGTCGTCGGGGACTGGCCCGGTTGGCTGCGCGGGGCCAACGGCTCCGTACTGCTCCCGGTCCACCCCTGGCAGGCCAGGGAGGTCCTGCCCCGCCTCGGCATCGAGCCGTGCGGCCGGACCCTGCCGGCCGTGCCGCTGATGTCCGTGCGGACGCTCGCGCCGCACGGCGGAGGACCGCACCTGAAGACCTCGCTGTCGCTGCGGATGACCTCCGCCGTCCGCGACATCTCCGCCGGTTCCGTGCGCAACGCCCCCGCGGTCTCAGCCCTGCTGGAGAGCCTGGTCGGCGGTCCCGGCCGTCCGGGCGGTCCGGGAGGCTCCGCCGGAGACGGCCTCCGGGACGGTGGCCTCCGGATCACCCGGAACCTGGCGGCGGCCGCCGGGCTGCCCGGCGGGGAGCCCTCCGCCGATCTGGCGGTGATCGTGCGCGAGAGCCCGGCGGCCGGGCTGCTACCGGGCGAGCGAGTGGTTCCGCTGGCGGCCCTCGCCGCGCATCCCCCGAAGACGGAAGACCCGGTCGCCTGGGTCGCCGACTTCGCCCACCTGGTCTGGCCGCCCCTGCTGACCCTCTGGGACCGGGGCGTGGCGCTGGAGGCGCACGGCCAGAACCTGCTGCTGGTGCTGGACGACGCCGACCGCCCGATCCGACTGGTCTACCGGGACCTGGCCGACATCCGCGTCAGCCCGCGGCGCCTGGCCCGCGCCGGACAGGACGTCCCACTGGCGCCCGTGACCGGTCACGTCCTGGACGACGACCCGCTCGTGCTGCGGCGCAAGCTGCTCGGTTCGCTGGTCGGCGGTGCTCTCGGTGGCCTCGTCTCCGGATTCGGTGGCGGTGACCGGGCACTGGAGGACCGACTGTGGGCCACGATCGCCGCCGAGGCACGGCGCGTGGCAGCCGAGGTGCTCCACGATCCCGCGGACCGACGCGCGCTCCTGGCAGACCCGCTGCCCGTCAAGGCGTTGACGCTGATGCGGCTGGAGGGCCGGCCGGCCGGGGACCAGTGGACCCAGGTGCCCAACCCGCTCGCCTGAACGCGGGCCCATGGCCGGGCGCAAGCCGACAGCGGGGTGGGGTGCTGGCGGCGGGGCGCGGGCCGTCGGCCTGACGGCGCCCCCGGCCTGGCCGTGCTCCCAGACCGGCGGTGCCCCCGGAGTGGTGAACGAGGAGTCTCGCTCCGGTGGACAGCGGAGATGTTGGTAAGGCTAACCTTGCCTCTGTGAGCATCTGTGCGAGAGTGTCGGAGGAGCTGGCGGAGCCGCTCGGCGGCAGCGCGCCGCGAGCCGCCGCCTGGCTGCTGATCGAGCAGACCGGCCCCTGGGGGCCGCGGGCACTCACGGAGAGCCACTTCCACCCCGAGCTCGGTCGCGAGCTGCAGGAGATCACCCGGGGCACCGGCGTCGAGGTCGCCCTGATCCGCCGCCCCGGCAGGCACGCCGACTGTCCGCCCACCGGGGAGCGCACCGTCCACCTGGCCCACACGGCCCCCGGCCGCAGCTGGATCCGCACGGCGCAGCTGGCCGACCCGCACATCCTGCGCGACCTCGACTTCGCCGCGATCGGCTCGGGCGAGCACGGTGGCTTCGGCACCGCCCACGAGGGCGATCCGCTCGCGCTCGTCTGCACCAACGGCCGCCGCGACCGCTGCTGCGCTCTGCTCGGCCGCCCTCTGGCGAGCGAGCTCGCCGCGGCCGGCCACGCCGAGGTCTGGGAGGTCACCCATCTCGGTGGACACCGTTTCGCACCGACGATGCTGGTCCTGCCCTACGGCTACACCTACGGCCGGCTGACCGCCCCGACGGCCAAGGAGGTCCTGGAGGCCACCCACCACGGCCGCATCGTCGCGGAGTTCTGCCGCGGGCGCTCCTGCTGGGACAGGCCCGGCCAGGCCGCCGAGCTGGCCGTCCGCCAGAACCACGCCGTCGAGGACGCCGAGGCCCTGACGGTCACCCAGGCCCCCGATCCGGCCGCTCCCACCGACCCCGACCGCTGGTCGGTCCGCGTCGAGCACACCGACGGACGCATGTGGCAGGCCGAGGTCCGCCGCACCGCCGCCGCCCCGGCCCGCCCCGAGAGCTGCCTCAAGGCCCCGACCACGCCGGACCGCTACGACGTCGTCTCACTGACCGGCCTGCCGGCACAGGTGTGTCCCACCCCCGCGTAGCCTCGGCGCCCATGATCGACTGGAAGCTCCGTCCGGCCACCCCGGACGACCTCGAACCCCTGGTCGAGATCCGCGCCGTGGCCATGCGCCCCGATCTCGAACGCCTGGGCCGCTACGACCCTCACCGTGTCCGGCAGCGGTTCCGCGACGCCTACGACCCGGCCCTCACCTGGGTCATCGAGACGGCGGGCTCGACGCCAGGCGCGGCGTCCGGCTCGACGTCGGGCGGGACGGCGGCGGGCGAGACGGCGGCGGGCTCCCCCGCGGGCTGCGTGGCCCTGCGGCCGGACGGGGGCGTCCTGTGGCTGGAGCACTTCTACCTCGCCTCCGCCCTCCAGGGCGCGGGCATCGGCACCGCCGTCCTGCGCGAGCTGCTCGGCCGTTGCTCCGCCAAGGGCACCCGCGTCCGCCTCAACGTCCTCCAGGGCAGCCCCGCCCGCCGCCTCTACGAGCGCTTCGGCTTCACCCTGGAGTCCCAGGACCCCGTCGACGTCTACATGGTCCGCGAACCCGACCACGCCCTCGCGTAAACCGATTGCGCCCGGACGCCGGCTGCCCTTGGCTGGCCGGCATGACCGAACTCCATACCGACCGTCTCCTGTTGCGCCCGTGGCTCGACTCGGACCTCGCCCCCTGGGCGGAGCTGAACGCCGACCCGGAGGTGCGCGAACATCTCGGCCGACTCCTGACGCGCGAGCAGAGCGAAGCGTCCGTCCGGCACTTCCAGGCGGAGTTCGCCGCGCGCGGCTACGGCTGGTGGGCGGTCGAGGTCCGCGAGAGCGGCCGCTTCATCGGGTTCGCCGGCCTGGACGACACGGACGAGGGGATGCCGTTCGCCGGCGTCGAGATCGGCTGGCGGCTCACCCGTTCGGCCTGGGGCCACGGATATGCCACCGAGGCCGCCCTGGCCTGCCTGGACTTCGGCTTCGACCGGCTCGACCTCGACGAAATCCTCGCCACGACGATCCGTCGCAACCTGCGCTCCCAGGCCGTCATGCGCCGGCTCGGCATGACGTACGACCCCGCCGACGACTTCGAGGACCCCGCCGAGCCCGAGGGCCCGCTGCGAGAGGGCGTGCTCTACCGCATCCGCCGCGAGCAGCGCCCGGCCACCGGGCCCGACCAGGCTGCTCAGGCCGCTCGGTAGCGATGCTCGGGGCGGCCGGTGGAGCCGTAGCGCAGCTCCAGGCGGGCCATGCCCTCACGGACCAGGTAGGAGAGGTAGCGCTGGGCGGTGGCCCTGGAGACCCCGGTGAGCTCCGCGACCTCCGCCGCCGAGAGATCGCGGCGCGCACCGCGCACCGCGTCGCGGACCAGGGCCAGGGTCGGCGCCGAGTGACCCTTGGGCGGCAACGTCGGCAGCGGCGCGGAGCGGCCCGCACTGAACAGGGCGTCCACCTCGGCCTGGTCGGTCTCCTCCGCGTCGCGGAGCGACTCCATGCGCTGACGCAGCTCCGCGTAGGCCACCAGCCGCTGCTCGAAGGCGGCAAAGCCGAAAGGCTTCACCAGGTAGCCGATGGCGCCGAGCTGCATCGCCTCGCGCACCGAGTGCAAGTCCCGCGCGGCTGTGATCATTATCGCGTCCGGGCGGCCCGCGTGCGGCGCCTGCGGATCCGGGGGCTGCGCGGCGAGGCGCCGCAGCAGGTCCAGGCCCGTGCCGTCGGGCAGGTAGACGTCGAGCAGCAGCAGATCGGGACGGAGGCTGCGAACGGCGTCCTCCGCCGCGGCGACCGACGGCACCTGCCCGGCGACCTCGAATCCGGTCACCTTGGCGACGTACGCCGCATGGATGCCGCTGACCCGGAAGTCGTCGTCCACGACCAAGGTTCTGATCACCAGCGCGTCCTTCCTGAGTTCGTTCCTGCTGGAGAGAGGTCTCCCCAGAGCCCCGCGTTTCCTTCGATCGCCACATTCACTCCGTCGGGTGTTCCCCCGCTCCCGCCCGCGTCGTCTCCGGCCGACTGCGCCAGTACGGCCGGTTCGACGACCGGTGGAACGGAGACGAACACCGCCCCGAGCGGGGCCGGGTCGGTGTCCGGCAGCGGCAGGTGGACGGTGAACACCGCGCCCGGCCCCTGGCTCACGGTGATCTCGCCGCCGTGCCGGGTGACCAGCCGGTGGACCATCGCCAGGCCGAGCCCCCGGCGTGCGGTGCCGCGGTCCGGCCGGGTGGACCAGCCGTCCTCGAAGATGTGCCCGCGGGCCGCGTCAGGAACGCCAGGACCGCTGTCCGAGACGCGGACCGTGATCGCATCCGGCGTCTCCAGGACCAGCAGCTCGACGGTGGCCGGGCTGCTCCCCGCAGCGGCGTCCACGGCGTTGTCGAGGAGGTTGCCGACGACGGTCAGCAGCCGGCGCAGGTGGCCCGGGTCCGCGCTCAGTTTGGAGGCCGGGTCAAGACTCAACCGGACCCCGCGCTCCGCGGCGACCGTGCACTTGGCGACGACCAGGCCGACCATGAGCGAGTTCGCGATCCGCTCGCGGACCTTCGCCGCCTGGGTACGGTCGGTGGAGGCGAGCTCGACCGCGTAGTCGAGCGCCTGCTCCTGCTCGCCGAGTTCGAGCAGACCGGCGAGGGTGTGCATGCGGTTCGCGAACTCGTGCTGCTGGGCCCGGAGCGCGTCGGTCAGGCCGCGGACCGAGTCGAGCTCGCGCAGCATGCCGACGATCTCGGTCCGGTCCCGGACGGTCACCACCGCGCCCAGCGCACGACCGTGCAGGACCACCGGCATCCGGTTGATCGCGAGGCAGTGGCTGTCGGTCAGCACATGGATCTCGTCCGGGCCCAGCTCCCCGGCCAGCGCGCGGCGCAGACGCCCCTCCGGCAGCAGGTCCTCCAACCGCGAGCCCAGCGCGGTGCCCAGCCCGAGCAGCCGGCGCGCCTCGTCGTTGACCACGCTGACCTTGTCGCTCGGGTCGAAGGCGAGCACGCCCTCGCGGATGCCGTGCAGCATCGCCTCACGGTCCTGCAGCAGGCCGGCGATCTCCTCCAGCTCCAGCCCGAAGGTGGTCCGCTTGAGCCGCCAGGCCAGCACGTAGGAGGCCAGCAGGCCGACGGCGAGCGCGGCGCCGATGTAGAGCGCGAACGGCGGCAGCTCGGTCAGCAGCGTGGTGAAGACCTTCCGCTCGTCGATGCCGACGGAGACCTCGCCGATGATCCGGCCGGAGGCGTCGCGCAGCGGGGTGCGGGCGTTCGCCGAGCGGCCGGTCGAGCCGTTGTCGATGAAGAAGTGGTCGTGACCGTCGAGCGCGGCGACGGGCTCGGTGACCCGCCCGCCGATCAGCCCGGCGATGGGGTGCGAGTGACGGATGTGCCGCCGGTCGATCACCACGACGTAGCGGGCCTGCGTCGCCTTCATGATCCTGCCCGCCGCCAGCTGGACCGGACCCCGCGGGCCGAGCTTCGGATCGCCCTCGCTCATGGCCGCGACGATCTGCGGGTCGGACGCGGCCACCTGGGCGATGGAGAGTGCCCGCTGCTCGTTCACGTGGTCGATCTGCGCGCGCTGGGCGAAGGCCAGCAGCACGAAGCCGATGACGCTGGTCACGGCGAGGATCGCGAGCTGGCTGACCAGGATCCGGCCGGAGAGTTTGCGTCGAGAGAACATCTCGGCCTCCAACCCGGATGAGCTGGGGCGAAAGCCCCATTGCCACGCCCGCGTCCCGGCGATTGTGCCTGGTGGGGAGCGCTTTGCCTACCCCTGTCACCGTGCGCAGAACGAGCAGAACCCTCGGTAACGCGGGAAATGCCGAAGACGCCCACCCCCGGAGCAACCGAGAGATACGCTGGAAGACAGCCCCCGGGCGCGCCTCCCCCGTCGCGCCCGGGGGCCCTTTCATACCCCGTGGTGGCGGCCGGGGCGGCGGCTCAGACCGCCCCCGCGCCGGTGAGCGCGCGGACCTCCAGCTCCGCGTACGCGTCCGGCTCGGCGCGCTCGCGCGAGGTCACCGTGCCCAGCCAGCCGGCCAGGAACCCGCACGGCACCGAGACCAGGCCGGGGTTCTGCAGCGGGAACCAGTCGAAGTGGGCGCCGGGGAAGATCGCCGCCGCGCTGCCGGAGACCACGGGCGAGAAGACCACCAGCACCAGTGCCGGCACCAGGCCTCCCCAGATCGCCCAGGCCGCGCCACGCGTGGTGAACCGCCGCCAGAAAAGCGTGAACAGCACCGCCGGCAGATTGGCCGAGGCCGCGACGGCAAAGGCCAGCGCCACCAGCGTCGCCACATTGAGCTTCTGCGCGTACAGGCTCAGCACGATCGCCACGCCCCCGATGGCCACGGCCGAGATCCGCGCGACCACGACCTCCTGCCGTTCGCTCGGCGGATCCTCGTCCGGGTGGCGGAACGCCTGCGCCCACAGGTCATGGGCGAAGGAGGCGGAAGCCGCCATGGTCAGTCCGGCCACCACAGCGAGGATCGTGGCGAAGGCGACGGCCGAGATCACCCCGAAGAGAACCGTTCCTCCCAGTGCGTCGGCCAGCTGCGCCACCGCCGTGTTGCCCGCGCTGTTGGCCGCCTTGATCGCCGGAGCGCCGATCAGGGCGGCGGCGCCGAGCCCGAGCACGATCGTCATCAGGTAGAAGGCCCCGACCAGACCGATCGCCCAGACCGCCGAACGGCGCGCCGCCCGCGCCGTGGGCACGGTGTAGAAGCGGGAGAGGATGTGCGGCAGCCCGGCCGTGCCCAGTACCAGCGCCAGGCCCAGGCTGACGAAATCCAGCTGATCGGTGAGCTTGTGGCCGAAGCGCAGCCCCGGCACGTCGTACGCCGCGCCCTGCCCGCTGCCCCGGGCGGCCGACCGCATCAGCGAGCCGAGGTCCCCATGGAAGCGGACCAGCACCAGCACCGTCAGCAGAACCGTTCCGCCCATCAGCAGTACACACTTGACGATCTGGATCCACGTGGTGGCCTTCATCCCGCCGATCGTCACGTAGACGACCATCAGCACGCCGACGCCCACGATCGCCCCGGCGCGCGCGGCGGAGGAGTGCAGGTGCAGCAGCAGCGAGACCAGTGTGCCCGCGCCCACCATCTGCCCGAGCAGGTACAGCAGCGAGATCACGATGCCGGAGACCCCCGCCGCCACCCGCACCGGACGTTCACGCATGCGGAGGGTCAGCACGTCGGCCAGGGTGTAGCGACCGCAGTTGCGCACCAGTTCGGCCACCAGCATCAGCACCAGCAGCCAGGCGACCAGGAACCCGATCGTGTAGAGCAGCCCGTCGTACCCGTAGAGGGCGATCAGCCCGGTGACGCCGAGGAAGGAGGCGGCCGACATGTAGTCGCCGCTGATGGCGAAACCGTTCTGCATGGGGCTGAAGTCGCGTCCCGCGGTGTAGAAGTCCTCCGCGGCGCGGCTGCGTCGGCCGGCCCAGAAGGTGATGCCCAGCGTCACCAGGACGACGAGCACGAAGAGGCCAGCAGCCATGTCATTCCCCCCTCGTGGGCCGCGGCGTCAGCGGAGCCCTCACCGGAGCCGGTCCTGGGTCTCCCAGCGCAGGCCGAGCGCGGCGCGGTCCCGGTGGGCGCGGGCATGCCGGGCGTACAGCCAGGTCAGCAGAAAGGTGCTGGCGAACTGGAGCAGGCCCAGCAGCCAGGCGGTGTTGAACGGTCCGGCGATCGGATGTGCCATCAACTGCGGCGCGGAGACCGCCAGGACGACGTAGAGCAGGTACCACAGCAGGAACGCGGCGGTGGCGGGGAAGACGAAGCGCCGGTACCGGGCGCGGATCTCCCGGAACTCGGAACTCTCGTGGACGGCACGGTAGATGTCCGCCGCGGCGATGCCGGACGGTGTGGCGACGTCTTCGGGCGGCTCGGCCGGGGCTCCGGCCGACGCGGCGAAGGCACCGGAGGCCGTGGCGGAGACCGCCTCCTGCTCCCGGCGCTGCTCCTGCTTCTCCCGCGCCGCCGCGGACGCGGCCCACCAGTCGAAGGACTCCTCCGATGACCGCGGGGCCGTCGGGTGCTCAGTATCGGGGGCCAGTTCTTGAGGACTCACGCCACAAGAATGAGGAGCCCGGCGGACCGCCGTGGCCGGGTGTACGGACGTTCACCCCATCAGGTGATGGAGGCCGTGTTTGTACGCGTAGCCGACCGCCTGGGCCCGGTCGCGGACGCCCGTCTTGGCGAAGAGGTTGTTGATGTGCGTCTTGACCGTGGCGACGCTCACAAAGAGCCGCGCGGCGATCTCCTGGTTGGAGAGGCCCGCCGCGATCAGCCCGAGCACCTCCGCCTCACGGGCCGTCAGCCCGTCCGGCAGCGCCGCGGCCGGAGCGGCCGGGCCGGCGGCCGGCCCCGAGGAGACCGTCGGCGCCGCGGTGGGCGCGGGCTCGCCCGCCGACTCCGGCCGGGTTGTCGCCTCGCCTGCCGCCTCCCCCGCCGACAGCCGCTCCAGCAGCCGTGCCTGCACCTGCGGCGAGAGGCCCGCCGCACCGGACCGCACGTCACGGATCGCGCGGACGATCTCCTCGCTGCCGGCGTCCTTGGTCAGGTAGCCGCGCGCCCCGGCCGCGAGCGCGGGGAACAGGGAATCGTCGTCGGCGTACGTGGTCAGCACGATCACCGCCGTGCCCGGGTGCTCGGCCCTGATCCGCCGGGTGGCCTCGACGCCGTCGCAGCGCGGCATCCGCAGGTCCATGAGCACCACCTCGGGCGCGTGCTCGGCGACGAGGGCCACGGCCTCCTCGCCGTCTGCCGCCGCGGCGACCACCTCGATGCCGGGCAGCAGCCCGAGCAGCATGACGATCCCCTCGCGCACGACCTGCTGGTCGTCCGCGACCACCACCCGCACCGGCTGCTCGCTCATCTGACCCATCGTAACCACACGAGCGCCGGAGAACGTCAGCCCTCGATCCGCAACAGCACCCGGAACCCGCCCTGGGTGGGCCCCGCCTCCAGGGAGCCGCCGAGCAGCTCGGCGCGCTCCCTCATGCCCAGCAGCCCGAGCCCACTGCCGGAGGAGGCCAGCCCGGAGTCACCCAGACGGCCCGATCCGGATCCGCCCTGGTCGACCACCTCGAGCTCGACGCTACCCTCCAGGTACGACAACCGGACCGTGCACAACGCCCCGGGCGCGTGCTTGCGGACGTTGGTCAGCGCCTCCTGGGCGGTGCGCCGCACCGCCACGCCGACCTCGGCGGTGAGCGGGCGCGGCGTGCCGACCACCTCCAGTTTCGCCGAGGCGTCCTCGGTGAGCTTGACCAGGAACTCCCCGATCGGCCTGAACTCCCCGCGCAGCGCGGACAGGGCCGCCCTGGTCTCCAGCAGGCCGTCCTGGGCCATCCGCCGCGCGGCCACGATCCGCTCGCGGATCTGCTCGCGGTCCGCCTCGCCCTCGACCATCAGCCGGGCCGCCTCCAGGTGGACGAGCTGAGCGGAGAGGCTGTGTGCCAGCACGTCGTGGATCTCCCGGGCGATCCTGGCCCGCTCCGCCAGCGCCGCCGCCTCCGCCTCCACGGTGCGCAGCGCCCGTTCCTGCGACAGCGTCCGCTGGGTCTGCGCCCGGGCCTCCCAGTCCTGCCGGGTGACGTAGCCGAGGATTCCGAGGCCGAGGATGGTGGTGACGTTGCCCCAGTTCTGCACGTCGGTGGGGACGACCACGATGAAGACCGAGGTGGCCAGCAGGATGAAGGGCGCGGCCGCGACGATCGGCAGTCGCTGGATCGAGCCGAGCGCGATCCCGCACATGAAGATGATGCCCATGACCGGGGCGTGGTTGATCCCGCACAGGATCGCCTGGACGTAGGTGAAGGTCAGCCAGAGCAGGCTGCGCCGCAGGTCCATGCGCGGCACGGAGCGGACGAACCCCCAGAACGCGAAGACGCCCACGGCCGTGACCGCCAGCACCGTCAGGACCTGCGGGGTCGTCAGGTGCTCGTTGGCGAAGGTCGCCCACAGGCCGCCGGCCAGGCCGCCGACGCGGCCCACCCAGCTCAGCACGCGTCGGCCCACGGCGAGGCCCTCCCGGGAGAGGGCCTCCCGGGAGGGCCAGTCGGTCCAGCTCTCCACGTCGCTCCTGCCGTGTCCGCCGATGCCCATGGCGTCCGTGCCGAGGTCTCCGGTACCGAGGTGGCCGGTACCGAGGTGGCCGGTACCGAGGTGGCCGGTACCGAGGTGGCCGGTACCGAGGTGGCCGGTGCCGAGGTGGCCGGTGCCGCTCACAGCGATCCGGCAGGGCTACCGTACGCCGGGGCGAACTCCCGGGCCCGCCACGTCACCACGGCTCCGCGCACCAGCAGCAGCGCGGCCAGCGCGAGCAGCAGACCGGCCTGGCCCTGGGCGACGCCCATCGCGGCCGCGGCGGCGTAGAGGGCGATGCGGACCACCAGCATGCCGATCCAGGCGAAGAAGCTGGCCTTGGTGCCCTTGGACCAGACCGCCCCCTGGGCGTCGGTCCAGATCCGGGTGGTGAAGCCCCAGGCCGTGCCGAGGCCGATCTCGACGACGACGCCGATGATCAGGAACGCGGCCGAGAGCGCCTGGTGGTGCGGGTCGACCAGGTGCGGGTCGCGCAGGGCCATGAAGGCGAGGACCGCCGGGACCACCAGCAACCGCCGCGGGTTGGGGTTCCACTGGCGTGCCTGGAACTGGCGGAAGATCACGTATCCGACCACCGCGACGATGACCACTGCATTGGCAAGGCCGGGCATCTCGATCATCTCCTGCTTGGCTTTCCTGGCGTTCACGGCGGGGTTCCGCCGACACCACCGACGCTACGGATCGGGGGCCTGTCAGGCCTCGGAGCAGGGATGGAGACGGGGTGGGGGGGGGGGGGGGCCCCCCCGCCCCCCCCCCGGGGGCCCCCCCGGCCCCGCCCCCCCCCCCCCCGGGGCGGCCGCGAAGGGGGTGCGGGCGGGGCGCGACGCGGGGGCGGCGCAGAACAGCG
>NZ_JBGCCA010000007.1:0-219545 GCF_041261265.1 Streptacidiphilus sp. MAP12-33 | reverse complement strand
CGGGAGGGTCGGGCTTGGGCTGTTCGGCCTGGCGGGCCTTGGGCCGGGAGGGTCGGGCTTGGGCTGTTCGGCCTGGCGGGCCTTGGGCCGGGAGGTTCGGGCTTGGGCTGTTCGGCCTGGCGGGCCTTCGGCCGGGAGGTTCGGGCTTGAGCTGTTCGGCCCTGGCGTCGGCTGGCCCGGCTGGTGGGCCGGTTGACCGTCGCCGGGCTTCCGGCCCGGGTTGGTCCCGCCGTCGGGCCGTGCGGCCTTTGGCGGGCCTCCGGCCGGGGTGGCTTCGGCGGCGGGCGGTCGGGGGCGCTGGCGTTGGCTGGTCCTGGTGCGCGGAGCGGTGCGCTCCGCGCACCAGGGCTCAGCCCGCGGCCGCTGCTGCGCGGACGCCCGCGCAGAGGGTGGTGAGGTCGGCGTCGGAGGTGACGTAGGGCGGCATGGTGTAGACGAGGTCGCGGAACGGCCGGAGCCAGACGCCCTCGTGGGCGGCAGCGGACGTCGCCGCGCGCATGTCCACGTCGTGGTCGAGTTGGACGACGCCGATCGCGCCGAGTACCCGTACGTCCCGGACGCCCGGCAGGGCGCGCGCGGGGGCGAGGCCCGCGTCGAGGCCCGCGCCGATCCGCTTGACCTCCTGCTGCCAGTCCTGCGACAGCAGCAGGTCCAGCGAGGCGTTGGCCACGGCCGTCGCCAGCGGGTTGCCCATGAACGTCGGCCCGTGCGCCAGCACGGGGACGTCGCCGCGGCTGATGCCCTCCGCGACCCGCGTCGTGCACAGCGCCGCCGCGAGCGTCAGGTAACCGCCCGTCAGCGCCTTGCCGACGCACATCACGTCCGGTGCGACGCCCGCGTGGTCCGCCGCGAACAGCGCGCCCGTGCGCCCGAAGCCGGTGGCGATCTCGTCGAAGACCAGCAGCACGTCGTGCGCGTCGCACAGCTCCCGGAGCGCCCGCAGGTACGCGGGGGAGTGGAAGCGCATGCCGCCCGCGCCCTGCACGACCGGCTCGACGATCACGGCCGCCGCCTCCGCCGCGTGGCGGGCCAGCAGCTCGTCCAGGTGCGCCACGTACGCAGGGTCCAGCGGAGCGTCGAAGCCGTCCGGCGGTGCGTCCGCGAAGATCTGACGCGGCAGCACGCCCGCCCACAGCTGGTGCATCCCGCCCTCGGGGTCGCACACCGACATGGGGTGGAAGGTGTCGCCGTGGTAGCCGCCGCGCCAGGTCAGCAGCCGGTGCTTCTCCGGGCGGCCCTGCGAACGCCAGTACTGCAGGCACATCTTGGCCGCGACCTCGACCGAGACCGAGCCCGAGTCCGCGAGGAACACGTGCTGCAGCGGCTCCGGCGTCAGCTCCACCAGCCGGGCGGCCAGGCGCACGGCGGGCTCGTGGGTGAGCCCGCCGAACATGACGTGGCTCATCCGGCCGAGCTGGTCGCGCACCGCCTCGTCCAGTACCGGGTGCCCGTAGCCGTGGATCGCGGACCACCACGAGGACATGCCGTCGATCAGCTCGTCCCGGCCCTCGACGGGCCGGGCCAGCCGCAGCCGGACCCCGCTCGCCGAGGCGACGGGGTAGGGCTCGGCCGCGCCCGGCATGGCCCCGTAGGGGTGCCAGACGTGGGCGCGGTCGAGCTCCAGCAACCGGTCGACGTCCATCGGCTCGGCAGAGGCAGCGCCGGAGGCAGGGAACGAGGTCACGCGTTCGGCGGCAGGTCGGTGCCCGCGCCGCGACGCCGCACGGCGACGTCGGCGTGCTCGCGGTCGCGCGGCAGGGTCGCCTCGTCGGAGCCCTCCACCACGAAGCCCGCGTCGGCGATCATCTCCAGGTCGGCCTGACCGGCCTGGCCCTCACTGGTGAGGTAGTCGCCGAGGAAGATCGAGTTGGCGATGTGGAGCGCCAGCGGCTGGAGCGAGCGCAGGTGCACCTCGCGCCCGCCCGCGATGCGGACCTCCATGTCCGGGAAGCAGAACCGGACCATCGCCAGGATGCGCAGGCACCGCTGCGGGGTGAGGTTCCACTCCTTCGCCAGCGGCGTGCCCTCGAACGGGATCAGGAAGTTGACCGGCACCGAGTCCGAGCCCAGCTCGCGCAGCGCGAAGACGACATCGACCAGGTCGTTGTCGCTCTCGCCCATGCCCGCGATCAGACCGGAGCAGGCGGACAGGCCGGCGCCCTGCGCCTTCTGCACGGTGTCGACGCGGTCGGAGAAGTCGTGGGTGGAGCAGATGTCGTCGTACGTCGCCTCGGACGTGTTCAGGTTGTGGTTGTAGGCGTGCACGCCCGCGTCACGCAGGCGCTCGGCCTGGCCGTCGGAGAGCAGGCCCAGGCACGCGCAGATCTCGACCTGCTCGTTCTCCTCCTTGATCGCCGCGATGGTGTCGGTGACCCGGTCCACGTCCTTGTCCGTCGGGCCGCGCCCGCTCGCCACCAGGCAGACCCGCTTGGCGCCACCGGCGACCCCGGCCTTGGCCGCGGCGGCGGCCTGGTCCGGCTTCAGCCAGGTGTACTTCAGGATCTCGGCCTTGGAGCCGAGTCGCTGCGAGCAGTAGGAGCAGTCCTCCGGGCAGAGGCCGCTCTTGAGGTTGACGAGGTAGTTCAGCTTGACGCGGCGACCGAAGAAGGCACGGCGCACCCGGCCGGCGGCGGCGACGACGTCGAGAAGCTCGTCGTCCGTGGTGGCAAGGACGGCGAGGGCCTCTTCACGCGTGGGAAGTTCGCGGTCGAGCGCCTTGGAGACGAGTGTGTCGAGCAGATCCATGAAGGCGATCCTGCCTTGCGGGGATCGAGCGCCGCCATAGCGGAAGTGCATAGAACATCTCACACACAGCTGGGTGTGTTGTCCTGGATCAACCAGTTCCGATGCCAATCGTCCCTGGTCGTGACGGGTGGCCGGGGCTTGTCGGGGTCTCACCCCCACTCGTTCGGACGGGTGTTTGCCCCCTACACTCTGCTGCATGACCCACAGGGGTGAGCCGGCCCCGGACCAACGGCCCCGCCGCACGCGCGCCCTCGCGCTGCTCGGCGTGCTCGCCGTGTCCGCGGCGGTCGCCACGTGGATGGAGGTCCACTACACCGGTGGCGACGGCGGCGCCGCGAACGCCGGCGGCAGCAGCATCTCCCAGGACAGCTTCGCCGCCCCCGCGGGCGGCGACAACGCGTCGGCGGCGCCGTCGACCCTGCCCGAGTCCGCCTCGCTGCTCCCGGCCACGGTCGAGATCCCCGCGGGCCCCGGCAACCCGAACGCCTTCCAGGCCACCCGCTACGCCCTCGGCTCGTCCACGAACTGCGCGGACGTCCTCGCTCCGAACTCGCCGTCGGGAGTCACCACCTCCTGCCAGGGCTATGTGACGGCGTCCTACGTGAGCGCGGACCACAGCGTCGTGGCCTCGGTCACGGTCTTCGGCTACCCCGACGCGGCGACCGCGCGCCAGGCCAAGCCGATGTTCAGCGGCGCGGGCCAGAACACGCTCTACGCGGACTTCCGCCAGCCCGGCAACGAACTGCCGTCCGTCACGCCGCTGTCGAGCACGGAGCAGCAGCGGGTCGAGCAGGTCGGCCGTTTCGTCACCGTCGTCCAGGCGGCCGCCGCGACCGGCGCCGCGCAGACGCAGCCCGGCCCGCTGAACGCGGCGCAGTTCACGCTGTCGGCGCAGGTCGGCGACACGGTGCTGTGGGATGAGTGAGCCGGTCGGCTCCGACGCCGATGGCTACTGCCCGGCTGCTGCTCCGGCTGCGGCCCCGGCTCTGGGGACGGAGGCCGACTGCCGTCCGGCGCGGCCGGGCGAGCCGGTCGCTGCCTGTGTGCGGTGCGGCGGGCCGACCGAGTACGCGGCGGACACCGCTGGACTTCCGCAGTGCCCGCGCTGCGCGTGGCAGCAGGCCCAGCGTGGCGCCTGCAGCGGCTGAGTCCGTTTCCACCCCTCCTGCCCGGGGTGATCGATGTCGCATGCGCGGCGAGTTGTCCACGCCGGGGCCGAGCTGAAAGGGTCGGCACATGAGCATCGCCGTCGCAGACCCCTTCGCCTGGATCGACGCCGCCGCCGAGCAGCGCCGTAGCGCCGGGTTGGTGCGGACCCTGCGTCCGCGTCCCGCGGTCGGCGACGTGCTGGACCTGGCGAGCAACGACTACCTGGGCCTCACCCACGACCCCCGCGTCACCCGGGCCGCGGGGGACGCGGCGCTGACGTGGGGCGGTGGGTCGACCGGCTCGCGCCTGGTCACCGGCACCACCGAGCTGCACGCCGAACTGGAGCGCGAGCTCGCCGAGTTCTGCGGCGTGGAGGCCGCGCTGGTCTTCTCCTCCGGCTACACCGCGAACCTCGCCGCCCTCACGGCGCTGACCGGCCCCGGCGCGCTGATCGTCTCCGACGCGCTCAACCACGCCTCGCTGATCGACGGCTGCCGCCTCTCCCGCGCCCGGGTGGCGCGCGCCGCGCACCGTGATCCCGGCGCGTTCCGCGCCGAGCTGGCGACGCGTGGCGAGGAGCGGGCGATCGCCGTCAGTGACACCGTCTTCTCCGTCGACGGCGACGCGGCGCCGCTGGCCGAGCTCGCGGCGGTCTGCCGTGACCACGGTGCGGCGCTGGTCGTCGACGACGCGCACGGCCTCGGCGTCCTCGGCCCCGGCGGCGCGGGCGCGACGGCGGCGGCAGGCCTGGCCGGGGCGCCGGACGTGGTCACCACGGTGACCCTGTCCAAGTCCCTCGCCTCGCAGGGCGGCGCGGTGCTGGGCCCGCGGCGGGTGATCGAGCACCTGGTGCAGGCGGCCCGCACCTTCATCTTCGACACCGGCCTCGCGCCGGCCGCGGCGGGCGCGGCGCTGGGCGCTCTCCGCGTGCTCCGCGCCGAGCCCGCGCGCGCGGAGCGTGCGCGGGAGGTCGCGCACGCGCTCTCCGCGGGTCTCCTGGCGGAGGGCCTTCCGGCGAGCGTGCCGGACGCGGCGGTGGTGGGCGTCCGCGCTCCCTCGCCGGAGGCGGCGCTGGCCTGGGCGACGGAGCTGCGCGCCCGGGGCCTCGGCGTCGGCTGCTTCCGCCCGCCGTCTGTCCCCGACCGCTTCAGCCGCCTCCGCCTCACCGCTCGCGCGGACCTGACGGACACCCAGATCGCCTGGGCGGTCCAGCTGATCGCCGAGACGGCACCCCGTTAGGGGCGCAAGGCTCTGCTCGATCGGCTGCGTGCGCGGCAGGCCACCTGCACGCGGGTGGTCCTCAATGCGCGGGCAGATCGCCTGGGCGG
Source organism: Streptacidiphilus sp. MAP12-33 (assembly GCF_041261265.1). NCBI lineage: Bacteria > Bacillati > Actinomycetota > Actinomycetes > Kitasatosporales > Streptomycetaceae > Streptacidiphilus > Streptacidiphilus sp. MAP12-33. The sequence goes on along the minus strand of NZ_JBGCCA010000007.1, from coordinate 214,323 downwards.
TCCAGCTGATCGCCGAGACGGCACCCCGTTGGGGGCGCGAGGTTCTGCTCGATCGGCTGCGTGCGCGGCAGGCCACCTGCACGCGGGTGGTTCTCAATGCGCGGGGCCGTCCGCCCCGGGTGGTTTCTCGCGCGCGCGGCCGATCGAGCAGAGCCCCGCGCCCGTCACGGTGCGACCTCCTGCCGAAGTGGCCTGATGATCTCGTTGACCAGCCACCGCACCACCCCGGGCGGGTAGGGAGCGCGCAGGCTCAGCACCAGATGCGTGAAGCCGAGCTCCACCAGCCGCGCCAGCGTCGCCCGGTCGCCCGCCGGGTCGGCGTAGTCGACGATGTACTGCACCGACCGGGTGAGCGTGCGCGGGTCGCGGCCGATCGCCGCGCAGCGCGCGTCGAGGACGCGGGCGCGCTCCGCCAGGTACTCGACACGGTTGTGCGGTGGGCCCGGGATGTTCCAGATGTCGGCGTGCTCGGCCACCAGGCGCAGGGTCCGGTCGCCCCAGCCGCCGATCAGCAGCGGCGGGCCGCCCGGCTGGACCGGCTTGGGCTCGTTGCGATGGTCGGTGAGGGTGGTGAACGGGCCGGCGAAGTCGAAGACCTTCTCGCTCCACATCGCGCGCAGGATCGCGATCGTCTCCTCCAGGCGGGCCAGGCCCTCGCCGGGGGAGACCAGCGAGAGGCCGTAGGCGGCGTACTCGGCCTCCGCGGGGTTGGGCCCGGCGACGCCGCCCGCGCCAGGCGGCTGGTGGGTGCCGCCGACGCCGAGGCCCAGGACGAGCCGTCCGCCGGAGATGACGTCCACCGTCGCGGCCATCTTGCCCAGGACGGCGGGTGGCCGGATGCGGTTGCTGGTGACCAGCAGCCCGAGCCGCAGGCGTCGCGTCCGCGCGGCCAGCGCGCTGAGCAACGTCCAGCCCTCGAGGATGGTGCCGTCCGGGGGCCCGGCGACGGGCATCAGGTGGTCCCAGAGCCAGGCGTCCTGGATCTCGGGGGTCTCGTCGGCCTCCTGCCAGACACGCAGGATCTCGTCGTAGCCGACGCGCATGGGTGTGGTCTTGACGCCGAAGCTCAGTGCCATGGCGGTGTCCTTCCCTCGGGCAACACCGTCAGGCTAGCCGATCATCAGCTCTCCTGACTATCAGGATCGTCGACTACCATGCGGGCATGACCGACGACGTGACGCCGGGCGCCCTCCAGGCCCGGCTCGGCTACCTGCTCAAGCACACCCAGCTCCGCTTCGCCGAGGCCAGTGCCCGCGCGCTCGCGCCGCTCGGGATCGACGGGCGCGAGCTGGCCGTTCTCGCGGTGTTGGCCGCGGGGGCGGCGGGGGAGCCGTTGTCGCAGGCGGAGGCGGCCGCCGCCCTCGGCGTCGACCGGACCACGATGGTGGCCCTGGCCGACGCGCTGGAGGCCAAGGGGCTGGTCGAGCGACGTCGCAGCCCCCACGACCGCCGTCGCAACGCGCTCCACGTGACCGGGCCCGGCGCGGACCTGCTGGCTCGCGCCGAGGCCGTCCGCCACGAGGTCGAGCGCGGGTTCCTCGCCCCGGTGGCGGAGGCGGGCGAGGATCCGGACGCGCTCGCGCGCCTGCTGGCGCTGCTGCTCAGTTGACCCGGCCGAACCAGACCGAGTCGGTCCAGATGTGCTCCAGCTTCACGTAGCTGCCGGAGTGCGGCGCGTGCCAGATCTCCCAGTGACCGGCGTAGATGCCGACGTGGTAGACGTACGAGCCGTAGTGGAAGAAGACCAGGTCGCCCGGCCGCAGTTGACGGAACGAGATGTGCTGGACGTGGTTGTACTGGTCCTGCGCCGTGCGCGGCAGGCGGTGGCCGGCGCGCTTGAACGCGTAGTAGGTCAGACCGGAGCAGTCGAACGAGTTGGGGCCGGTCGCGCCCCAGCGGTAGGGGTCGCCGTGCTTGGACTGGGCGATCCTGAGGGCCTTCTGCCCTATGGTGAGCGCGCTCGCGTCGGCCGAGGGGGCCGCGACGGCCGTGCCGCCGAGGAGGGCGCCGGTGGCGGCGAGGGTGGTGAGCCCCGCCTTCAGGCGCCGGCCGGTGGAGCCGTCGTTCACGCCGAGGAGCCGATTGACGCCGCTCTGCGGGCGTCGAGCGTGCCGGCCGCGGCCGGGCCCGTTCTGGTGCCCGGGCTGCCCTTGGGGGTGGTTCTGGATCTGGTTCAGGGCATGGTGACGCGCGGAATCATGGGACGCGGACATGCGGAAGCCCTTCCGGAACCGCCTACGAAAGTCGTCCCTGTCGGGTTCGGGCTCCAGAAGCTGCCCGGCCGCGCACGACACGTGCTTTGCGGCTTCACCCCAAGGCTCGGCGTTTCCCTGACGCCGTGCCGTCCTGCCTGGGTCTCCCGTTCTCGCCTGTCAGGTGTGTGTGAGCACCTGGCGTCCGACCGGTGGCGAGACTAGGCGTCCGGCCGGACCGCCCCGCCACGGTGGCGAGGACTTTGTTCGTTCGGCGGACAGTATTGGCACGTTTTTATGCCGTCTTCACGTTCCGCCAGGCCATTGTGATTCTTGTCACGCGACGTTTGGGTCGCAATTCCTGCTGCGTCCGGAGTAACGGCAAACGGATTCCAGAAATCGATTTCTCCTCGCGGGAATAGGTAATGACCTGCGTAAATGCAGAAATCGGAGGAGATCCTTCACCCGGTCGGCCCACGCCGTTTAGTGGCCCCCAAGTGGCTGGTTCCGAATCCCCTTCCGGCGGGTGCGGCCAGGCGCCTAGATTGGGCGCGTGACTGATGATCGAGACACCGGGAGCGCCGCCACGCCGCAGGGGGTCGACCGCACCGCCCTCGGCGTCGCGCTGGCCCGCGCGGCGGAGAGTGCCCGCCCGGACCGACTCTTCGACGACCCCTACGCCGCCGCGTTCCTGCGCGCCGCCGCCGTGGACGAGGGCGGGCCGCGCGAGCTCCGCACGTCCGGCCGCGAGCGGACCGAGGCGTGGCAGGCCATGTCCGCCCATCTGGTGCTGCGCACCGCCTGGTTCGACGACTACCTGCGCGAGGCGGTCGCCCCGGACGCCGGCTGCACCCAGGTGGTCCTGCTCGCCGCCGGGCTCGACTCCCGGGCCTTCCGCCTCGACTGGCCCGATGGCGTCACGCTCTTCGAGCTCGACCTGCCGGAGATGGTCGCGTTCAAGGAGGGGGTCCTCGCCGACGTCGGGGCCCACCCCCGGGTCGAGCGCCAGGTCGTGACGGTCGATCTGCGCGAGGACTGGGCGACGCCGCTGCGCGCCGCCGGGTTCGACCCCGGGCAGCCGACCGCCTGGCTGGTCGAGGGCCTGCTCGTCTACCTGGAGGCGGCGGACGCGGCCGCCCTGCTGGAACGGATCGGCAACCTCTCCGCCCCCGGCAGCCGGCTCTCCCTGGTCCGCGACGGCTCGCTGCGCCGCACCCGCGAACTGGCCGTGCGGGACCCGGCCATGGCCGGGGCCACCCGACTGTGGCGCGGAGGGCTGCGCCGCAACCACGCGCAGTGGCTGCGCCACCACGGCTGGCTCGTCCACGAGACCGGCGAGGCCGAACTGCGCGACCGCTACGGCGCCGACCGCGTCAGCGACGACTACGGCTTCCTGCTCGCGGAGCGTCCCGCGCTCGGCGAGCGCCCCCGCCGCCCCGCCGCGCGGCTGCTGGTGCTGGACCCCGAAGGCGCGGTCTTCCTGCAACGCCACCACGACGCGGAGGTCGGCCCGCACTGGGTCCTGCCGGGCGGCGGCCTCGACGAGGGCGAGGACCCCCTCGCGGGAGCGCTGCGCGAGACCGTCGAGGAGACCGGCTGGACCGACGTCGTCACCGGTCCGGAGCTGTGGCGCTGGGAGCACGACTACCACCGCGGCGACGTGGGCCTGGTCCGTCAGCACGAGGTGATCTTCCTGGCGTCCGCGCCGCGCCGCGACCCGGTCGGCGACCTGACCGCCTCCTTCGCGGCGGACGGCATCCTCGACTGCCGTTGGTTCACACCCGCCGAACTCGCCGAGGTCGAGGAGGTGCTGTGGCCGCCGCAGCTGGTCTCCCTCCTCGCCGACCTGCGGCGCGACGGCCCGCCCGCGAAGGCGGTCGACCTCGGCTACGTGCCGAACCGGCAGGAGCCGAACCATGCGGACTGACCCTGCGAGCGGCCCTGCGAGCGGCCCCGCGAGCGGTCGTGCGATCGGGGCGGCAGGACGCTGGGAGCACTGGGAGGGCCGGCTGCCGCGCTTCCTGCAGCCGCCGCCCTTCCTCACCCCTGCCCTGGACCACAGCGAGCGCGTGGTGCGGCCCCGGCTGGCGCTGCTCTACTTCTGCTCGGCCGTGATCCTGGTGCCGTGGACGATCCTGCTCTTCCTCACCCTCCCCGGCCGTGAGCGCGCCGCGCACTGGGACGTCGCCTGGGGCGGCTTCGACGCGTTGCTGATCATCGTCTTCACCGCCTGCGCGGTCCGGATACTGCGGCTGTCGCCGCGCAGCGCCATCGTGACGGCGGTCGCGGGCGCGCTGCTGGTCACCGACGCGTGGTTCGACGTGATGCTCGCCTCGACGACCCGGGACTTCGTCGAGGCGCTGGTGATGGCCCTGCTGGTGGAGCTGCCGCTGGCGGCGCTGTGCTTCCGCACCTGTTTCCGGGTGCTCTCACTGCTCGAACAGGCCCGGCCCTACCTGCGGGAACTCGGCTTCACCGTCCACCACGGCCAACTGGTGCCGCCACCGGACTGGCCCCACCCGAGCGGGCGCGGAGGTGACGCCGCGACCGGGGCGTAGGGCACGGCCGGGCGCGTCCGCTGTCGGACCCGCCTGGCATAGTGCTGCGTTATGGCGAGCGGCACGGGCGGATCACTGGGGCGGGCATTCGGATGGCTGTGGACCGCGTACGCGGTCAGCACGCTCGGGACGTGGCTCGCCTTCGAGGCGTTCCCGATCGTGGCGATCCGGGCACTGCACGTCGGCCCGATCGAGGTCTCGCTGCTCGCCGCCGCCGGCCCCGCCGTCGGCGCGGCCCTCGCGCTGCCGCTGGGCCCGTGGGTGGAGTTCCGGCGCAAGCGGCCGGTGATGGTCGGGATGGACCTGCTGCGCTTCGTGGTGCTGGTGAGCCTGCCGCTCGCCTACGTGCTCGGCGTGCTGAGCTTCGCCCAGCTGCTGTTCGCGCAGGTGGTCGTCGGCGCGGCCGACATCACCTTCAACGCGGCCAGCGGCGCCTGCCTGAAGTCGCTGCTGCCCCGCGAGGACCTGCTGCGCGCCAGCGCCCGCTTCGAGTCGACGATGTGGACCTCGTCCGTGATCGGGCCGCCGCTCGGCGGCGCGATGATCGGGATGTTCGGCCCGGTGGTCACCCTCCTGGCGGACGCCCTCAGCTACCTGCTCTCCGCCCTCGGGATCAGCGCGATGCGCACGGCCTCGCCCGAGCCCGAGCACCGCTCGGAGCGAGCCACCCGGGGCATGTCCCGCGGCGACCTGCTCGCCGGCTGGCGGTTCATCCTCGGCCACCGCACGCTGCGGCCGCTGTTCTTCAACAACCTGCTCGTCAACGGCCTGATCATGGCCAGCTTGCCGCTGCTCGCGGTCCTGATGCTGGGCCGGCTCGGGTTCGCGCCGTGGCAGTACGCGCTCGCCTTCGCCCTGCCTTGCCTCGGCGGCCTGCTGGGCTCCCGGCTGGCCCGCCCGCTCGTCGCCCGCTACGGGCGCACGCCCGTGCTGTGGACCTCGGGCGTGCTGCGGGTCTGCTGGAGCCTCGGCCTGGCCTTCGTCGGGCCCGGGGTGGCGGGGCTGGCGCTGGTCATGGTGGTCGAGTTCGGCCTGATCACCTGCTCCGCCGTCTACAACCCGGTCTTCGCCACCACCCGGCTGGAGCAGACCCCGACGGACCGCGTCGCCCGCACCCTCTCCGCCTGGTCGGTCGGCACCAAGGGCTCGGTCGCGCTGCTGACGGGCCTCGGGGGCCTGCTGGCCGCCGCCATCGGCCCGCGCGCGGTCATCGCGCTCGCGGGCGTGCTGATGCTGGCCACCCCGCTGCTGCTGCCGCGCCGCGCGGCCCTGCGCCAGGCGGAAGCGGTAGAGCCGGTGCCGACCGCCGCCTGAGCCCGCCGCTCGGGCTTGCCCGCCGTTCGGATCCACCGCCGGGCACCGCGCGGCCTAGCCGTTGCCGCCGTTCGGATCTATCGCCGGGCACCACCCGGCCCCGCCCCGCCGTTGCCGGCGTTCGGATCCACCGCCCGGCCCCGCGCGGCCTAGCCGTCGCCGCCGTCCGGATCTATCGCCGGGCACCACCCGGCACCGCCCCGCCGTTGCCGGCGTTCGGATCCACCGCCCGGCCCCGCGCGGCCTAGCCGTCGCCGCCGTCCGGATCCACCGCCGGGCACCACCCGGCCCCGCCCCGCCGTTGCCGGCGGCCGGGGCCGGTCAGTGCTGCTGCCGCTCCGCGCGCGGCATGCGCGGCAGCGCGAAGGCGGCCAGACCGACCAGCGCGAGGACGGCCGCCGTCGCGGCGAGGGTCCAGCCCGCCGCCGTGACCGGGCCGTGGGTCGGCGCCCAGGAGAGGAACGCGGTGCCGAGCGCCGCGACACCGATCGAGCCGCCGAGCTGCTGCAGGGCGTTCAGCACGCCCGAGGCGGAGCCGGACTCCTCCTCGGAGACGCCCGCGAGGGCGATGTCGAACAGCGGGCCCATCAGCAGGCCCATGCCGGCGCCGCTGACCAGCAGGGCGGGGAGCAGCTCCCAGGTGGTGACGGCGAGACCCCAGTGCGCGAGGGTCGCCCACAGGGCCAGCACGCCGAGGGCCATGACGACCGCGCCCGCGTGGATGATCCGGCGGCCGAACCGCGCGCCGAGGACCGCGCCGCTGGCGACCGCTCCGGCGACGATGCCCAGCGACATCGGGATGAAGGTCAGACCCGCGTGCAGCGGCGTCCACTGCGCGCCGAGCTGGAGCGTCAGAGTGAAGGTCAGCATCAGCCCGGACATCCCGGCCGAGAACAGCGCGACGACGACGATGGCGGAGCGGAAGGCCCGGCCGCGGAAGAGGCTTGGTTCGACCAGCGGTGCGCGGTCGGTCGCGGCGCGGCGGCGCTGGAGGGCGGCGAAGCCGGCGAAGAGCGGGAGCGAGAGCGCCATGGAGGCGAAGGTCCAGGCCGGCCAGCCGAGTTCGCGGCCCTGGATGAGCGGGTAGACCAGCAGCACCATGGCGGCGCTGAGCACCGCGACGCCGGGCAGGTCGAGGCGCCGGGCGCCCGCGGTGCCGGGATCGGCGGGGATGACGCGGGCGCCGAGGAGGGCGGCGGCGAGGCCGACCGGCAGGTTGATCAGGAAGATCATGCGCCAGCCGGTGCCCCACAGGTCGGAGCCGACCAGCAGTCCGCCCAGGGTCGGGCCGAGCACGGAGGAGAGCCCGAGGACGGGGCCGAAGGCCCCGAAGGCCTGGCCCATCTCCTCGGCCGGGAAGACGGCCCGGATGATGCCGAGGCCCTGCGGGATGACCAGTGCGGCGAAGGCGCCCTGGCAGGCGCGGGCGCCGATCAGCATCCCCGCACTGCCGGAGGCCGCGCAGAGCGCGGAGCAGAGGGTGAAGCCGAGCGTGCCGAGCAGGAACATCCGCTTGCGGCCGACGAGGTCGCCGAGCCGGGCGCCGGTGATCAGCAGCATGGCGAAGGCGAGCGTGTAGGCGGCGCTGACCCACTGGATCTGGCTGTCGCCGCCCCCGAGGGCCCTCCTGATGGTCGGCGCGGCGACGTTGACGACGGTGGTGTCGAGCAGATCCATGATCTCCGCGAGCAGGATCGCGGCCAGCGCGAGCCGCCGCAGGGGATGACCGCCGACGGCGGGTTCGGGATCCGCGCGGACCGTGGTGGCGGACATGGGGGGCTCCTTCATGGGGCGAACGTTGTTCGCAATGACGAACACTGTTCTACGTACGAACAGCGTTCGTGTCAAGTAGGGTGGTGGCCATGACCTCCGCGCCCACCTGGCCCGGCTCCTTCGGCACGGAGCCCAAGCGCAAGAAGCGCACGCTCAGCCGTGAGCTGATCGTCGAGACCGCCCTCAAGGTGGTCGACACGGAGGGGCTGGACGCGCTGAACATGCGCCGCGTCGCACAGGAGCTCGGGACCGGCGCCGCCTCGCTGTACGCGCACGTCGCCAACAAGGACGAACTGCTCTCGCTGCTGCTCGACCGCGTCTATGCGGACCTCGACCGCCCGGTGCCGGACCCGGCACGCTGGCGCGAGCAGGCCAAGGACTTCCTGCGGCAGGCGCGGGACAACCTCGTCGCCCACGGCGATCTCGCGCGGGCCGCGATGGAGCAGAACATCCCCACCTCGCCCGCCGCGCTCGACTCCGCGGAGATCATGCTGGCGCTGCTGCGGGCCGGAGGGCTGCCGGAGCAGGTCTGTGCCTACGGCGTGGACGTGATCAGCCTCTACATGGTGGCGACCGCGGTGGAGGAGAGCTCGCGCACCAGGCCGGGCGAGCCGCGCGGGGCGGGGTCGGCGCAGCCGTACCTGGACGGCATCCGTGGCTTCTTCGGATCACTCCCGGCTGAGCGCTACCCGCTGATCGTGGCGATGGCGGGGCCGCTCACCCGCAACGTCGGCGACGAGCGCTTCGAGTTCGGCCTCGACCTGCTGCTCGACGGGCTGGTCGCCCAGGCTGGCCGCACCTTCGACTGAGGCGCATGCTGGTGCGAAGGAGGTTCGTCCATGAACGTCTATGGAATGCGTGCGGAGCTCGGCCGCGACGGGTCGGTCAAGACCTGGCACATGATGAAGGACGGCGCCCTGACCGCGCTGTGCGGCCACGACCTCGACGCCGCCGCCCCGATGGAACACGACTCGGCCTGGTCGCACACCAAGGAACCGGTCTGCCACACCTGCGGTGCGCTCTACCTGCGCCAGGTCCCCTACGAGAGCATGATCAGCGGCTGACCGCCGCACGCTGCGGTGGGGCGGCCGGCTCGGGCCGCCCCACCGGTGACGCCTTACAGGGCGTCGGCGAAGTCCGCCGGAACGACGCCGGTGTCGGTGCCGGCGACGTCGTAGGCCGGGCCCCACTGGGTGGTGTCGGTGGCGGACTGGGACGGCTGCGGGTAGACGACGTTGCCGCTGTCCGCGGCGTGGGCTACGCCGGCCGGCACGGCCAGTGCGCCCGCGGCGATGGCTGCGGCGGCGACGAACGTGACGGCTCCGCCGGTCACTCCACCGGGCATGGTGGTTCCCCCTTGTTCGCGGCCCGCCCCCGTGACGGACCGTCCGCCATCACGCCATCACGCCATCGCGGGTATGCGGTCACAAGGGGTCGTGAGGGGCCGTGAGGGCCCAGGGCTCCGCCGGGTCAGCCCGCGGAGCCCTGGCGGCCGAGGCGGGCCAGGTAGGCGTTGTACGCCTCCAGCTCCTGGTCGCCGTTGCGGTCGGCGACGCGGTCCTTGCGTCGCGAGATGCGCTCCTCGGACTTGGCCCACTGGAAGGTCAGAGCGATCAGCACCACGGCCGTCGGGATCTCGCTGAACCCCCAGGCGAGCCCGCCGGCCAGGTGCTGGTCGGTGAGCGGGTTGACGCCGAGCGAGGCCGGCGGATGCGCGAAGGTGTTCACCAGCAGACCCGAGGCCATCATGACCGCCACGCCGAAGAAGGCGTGGAACGGCATCCCCATGAACAGCTCCAGCATCCGCATCACGTAGCCGGGGCGGTGCGGTCCCGGGTCCACGCCCATGATCGGCCAGAAGAAGGCCAGGCCGACGGCGAGGAAGTGCACCATCATCGCGAAGTGCCCCCACTCGGACTTCATCAGGAAGTCGAACAGGGGAGTGAAGTAGAGCCCGTAGAGGCTCCCGATGAAGAGCGGGATGGTGAACGCCGGGTGCGAGATCACCTTCACGTAGCGCGAGTGCAGCAGCGCGACCAGCAGCTCGCGCGGCCCCCGCTTGCCCTTGCCGGCCGGGCGCAGCGCCCGCAGTGACAGCGTGATCGGTGCGCCGAGCAGCAGCAGGATCGGCGTCAGCATCGAAAGGATCATGTGCTGCATCATGTGGGCGCTGAGCAGCACCATCCCGTACTGCGCCAGCCCGGTGCAGGTCACCATCACCATGGTGGCCAGGCCCAGCAGCCAGGCGATCAGGCGGCCGACGGGCCACTTGTCGCCGCGCCGCCAGAGCCTGACGCACCCGGTGAGGTATCCCGCCAGCAGGACGACGGCGAGCGCGAGGAACGCCCAGTCGGCGGAGGGGTGGAACGCGAGCGCACGGCCGAAGGTGAAGGGCGCGAGCTCGTGGCCCATCCCCGGCATGTCGCCCATGGCGGTCCTGCTTCCTCTGGTCGCGCGTACAGCTACCGCACCAGAGTAGAACCGTCCGGTTTGTCCCCCCGCACCGGGGCCTCCGGACGGCCTCAGCCGTGCAGGAGCTCCTCGTACGCGCGCAGGGGGGCCTCGTCGTCCAGGGAGGTGACGAGGGCGACGTAGCCGTCCGGACGGACCATCACCCGGCCGCCCCGGGGGAGGCCGAAGCGGGCGGCGGCGTGGCCGTCCGGGTCGGGCACCGACGCGTCGAAGCCGGGCGCCGTCGCCTCGGGCGCGAGGGAGAGCAGGATCTGACGCGCGCCGCTCTTGGCCGCCGTCGGGAGCGGGCCGCCAGGGGCGGCGACGGTGAGCAGCACGTGGCCGTCCTCCCGCGCGAGCGCCGCTCGCAGCGCGGGGCCGGCGTCCGGCAGGTGGTCGCCGCCGGTGAGCTGTGCCCGGCCCGGCGCGGGGATCACGACGGGGCTGCCCCGGTAGGCCAGCGCGGTCTCCTCGACCTTGTCGGCCATGGCCTGCTGGACCGGCGCCAGCGCTGTCGCGGCGTGCGCCACGGTGTTGCGGAGCTTCTGCACGATCGGATTGGCCACGGTGCCGACCCGGGTCAGCTGCGTGGTGAACTCGATGACCTTGGCGCCGACCGGGTGCCGCTCCGCGTGGTAGCTGTCGAGCAGCGCGGGACCCGCCTCGCCGGTGGCCGCCAGGGCGAGCTTCCAGCCGAGGTTGAAGGCGTCCTGGATACCGGTGTTCATGCCCTGGCCGCCGGCCGGGCTGTGGATGTGCGCCGCGTCGCCCGCCAGGAAGACCCGTCCGGCCCGGTACTGCGGCACCTGCGCGTGGTGGATGTCGAAGGTGGTCAGCCAGCGGGTGTCCCGGATCGCGATGGGCTGGTCGGACCGCTCGTCGACGACGCGCTGCAGCCACTCCACGGTGGCCGGGCCGTCGGCCGTCGTCGCGACCTGCGCGATCAGCCGCACCCGGTCGCCCCGCATCGGGAAGACCAGCAGCGGACCGTCGTGCGGGGAGAAGAAGGTGTACATGGTGTGCGGGTCGAGGTCGTGGGTCGCGTTCACGTCGCCCATGAGGAACCGCTCGCCCTTGAACGACCCGGCCAGCGCGGCGCCGATCTGGTGCCGCACCTCGCTGTGCCCGCCGTCCGCGCCGACCAGCCAGGAGCCGGTCAGCTCCTCCTCGTGCCCGTCGGCGTGACGCACGGTGGCCCGAACGCCCGAGTCGTCCTGGGTCAGCGCGGTCAGCGTGACACCGCGATCGACGGTGACCCCGTGCGTGGCGAGCGCGGCGGTGAGGATGCGCTCGGTCTCCGTCTGCGCGGTCGTCACCGAGTAGGGGTAGGGGCTGTCCACCACGCCGAGCTCGATCCGGGCCAGCTTCCCGCCGTTCGCGTGCAGCTCCATGGCGTCGGTGCGCACACCGGAGGCGATCACCTCGTCCACCAGGCCGATCCGGTCCAGCATCTCCAGGCTGCGGCTGTGCACCAGGATCGCCCGCGACTCGGTGGTCGGGGCCTCCAGCCGGTCGACGATACGGACCGGGACGTCCCGGCGGGCGAGCTCCAGGGCGACGGTGAGCCCCACAGGGCCGGCCCCTACCACGATGATCGCGTCAGTCACGCGTGCAGTGTAGGGAGTTGGTCTACCGGGGCACCAGGGTGTTCTCGGACCGCCGCCCCGCCAGGTAGTCGTCGACGTTGTTCACCGTGGTCTCGATGATCTGTCCCACCGCCGTCGAGGTGAAGTACGCCTGGTGCGAGGTCACCAGCACCTGGGGGAACGTCATCAACCGGGCGAGGGTGTCGTCCGCGACGCCGACCAGCGACTTGTCGAGGAAGAACAGCCCCGTCTCCTCCTCGTAGACGTCCAGGCCCACCCCGCGCAGCCGGCCCGCCCGCAGCGACTCGACCAGGGCGTGGGTGTCGACCAGGCCGCCGCGGCTGGAGTTGATCAGGATCGCGTCCGGCTTCATCCGCGCCAGCGCGGACTCGTCGATCAGGTGGTGGGTGTCCGGCAGCAGCGGGACGTGCAGCGAGACCAGGTCGGACTCGGCCAGCAGCCGTTCCAGGGAGGTGTACTGCATGCCCAGGTGGTCGCGGCAGGTGGCGTTCTCGGCGACGTCCCAGCCCAGCAGCCGGGTGCCGAAGCCGTGGGCGATCCGGGAGAAGCACTCGCCGATCTTGCCGGTGCCGATGACGCCGACGGTCATGCCGTGGACGTCCGCTCCCATCAGGCCGTCGAGGCGGAAGTCGAACTCCCGGGTGCGGTTGGCCGCACGGATGACGCGCCGGTTCACCGCCAGGGCCAGGGTCCAGGCGAACTCGGCCACGGCGTAGGGGGAGTAGTAGGAGACCCGGCCGATGGTGAAGCCGAGCTCCGCCGCGACCTCCAGGTCGATGTTGTTGAAGCCCGTCGAGCGCTGCGCGATCATCCTCGTCCCGCCCTTGGCGAGCGTGCGCAGCGTGGTCGCGTCCAGTTGGGCGTTGACGCTGGTGCTGATCACCTCGTGCTCGGCGGCCAGCGGTGCGGTGTCGGAGTTGAGGAACACCTCCAGACACCGCACCTCGTGACGGCCGGCGAACGCGGCCTCCAGCAGCGGCTTCTCGTCGGCCTGGACGCCGTACGCAAGGATCTCCATGCGGCCACGCTAATCGGACATTTCGTCCGATGCTCGTCGGGAGCCCCCGAGTGTCAGATGACCGTCTCCGCCTCGGCGTAGCGCTCCGCCGGGACGGTCTTCAGGTCGGCGACGGCGTCGGCGAGCGGGACCAGGTTGATGTCGGTGCCCTGGAGCGCCGTCAGGTGCCCGAAGGCGCCCTTGTGGACGGCCTCGACCGCGTGCCAGCCGAAGCGGGTGGCGAGGATGCGGTCGTACGCCGTCGGCGTCCCGCCACGCTGCACGTGGCCGAGGATGACTGGGCGGGCCTCCTTGCCCAGGCGCCGCTCCAGCTCGCCGGAGAGACGGGTGGCCACGCCCGCGAAGCGCTCGTGGCCGTAGATGTCGATGCTGCCCGTCTCCCACTCCATGGTGCCGGGCTCGGGCTTGGCGCCCTCGGCGACGACCACGATGGCGAACTTCTTGCCGCGCTGGAAGCGCTCGCCGACCACGGAGGTCAGCTTGTCGATGTCGAACGGCCGCTCCGGGACGACGATCGCGTGGGCGCCGGCGGCCATGCCCGCGTTCAGCGCGATCCAGCCGGTGTGGCGGCCCATCAGCTCCACGACCATGACGCGCTGGTGCGACTCGGCGGTCGTCTTCAGGCGGTCCAGCGCCTCCGTCGCCACCGAGACGGCCGTGTCGAAGCCGAAGGTGACGTCGGTGCAGGCGATGTCGTTGTCGATGGTCTTCGGCACGCCCACGATCGGCAGGCCCGCGTCGGACAGCATCCGGGCAGCCTTGAGGGTGCCCTCGCCGCCGATCGGGATGATGCCGTCGAGGCCCAGCCGCTCGCACATGGCCTTGGCCGCGGGGACGCCCTCGCGCAGCTTGCTCGGCTGCACGCGGGTCGAGCCCAGGATCGTCCCGCCCTGGGCCAGGATGCCGGAGACCGAGTCCAGCGTCAGTTCGCGGTAGTCCTCTTCGAGCAGACCGCGCCAGCCGTCCACGAAGCCGATGATCTCGTCGCCGTGGTCCACCACTCCGCGGTGGACCACGGACCGGATCACGGCGTTCAGACCTGGGCAGTCCCCACCACTGGTCAGCACACCAATACGCATCGTTCAACTACTCCCGAGCAGAGCGCGGTGACCGGAAATCGGACAAAACAACCCTATCGCGATGATACCGAGCGTCGGCTCCCGGTCATGCCGGAGCCCGGTCGCCAGGGCGGCGCCGTCGGCGCCCCGCGGGGGAGTGTGAGGGTGGGTGCTAGAGCCCCGGCTGGGTGGGCCGGGCACTCCAGGTCTGGTGGTGTGTCGCTGAACCGCTCCGGTACCGGTCCGGTACCGCTCGGCCGGTCGGGTCGGCGTCGGTGCCGACCCGACCGGACTGTCAGGCCGGGGCCGCCTGGGCCGCCGCGATCCGCTCCGCACGCAGCGCGTCGTACCAGGTGTTGTCCGCCGGCGGCAGCGCGCTGACGTCGAGGGCCAGCTTGATCAGCAGGTCCGCGACGAGCGGGTTGCGCGCCATGATCGGGCCGTGCAGGTAGGTGCCGAAGACGGTGTCCCGCCAGGCGCCCTCGGTGCCGTCGCCGGTGCCGTTGCCGCCACCGACGCTCACCCGCGCCAGCGGCGAGACGCCCTGGCCCAGATGGGTGATGCCCTGGTGGTTCTCGAAGCCGGTCAGCGTCGGGATGCCCAGGCGCGAGTCCGGCTCGGCGACGATGTCGCCGACGTTGCGCTTGCCCTCGCCACGCGTCGACCACACGTCGAGCAGGCCGAGGCCCGGGGTGCGCTCGCCGCGGTCGTCGATGAACTCGTGGCCGAGGATCTGGTACCCGGCGCAGACCGCGAAGACGATCGCGCCGTTCTCCACCGCCCGGCCCAGGCCCGGGTCCTGCCGCAGCCGCTCACCGGCGAGCCGCTGCGGACGGTCCTCGCCGCCGCCGATCAGGTAGATGTCGCCGCTGGTCGGCACCGGCTGGTCGGAGCGCACGTCGATGCGCTCCACCTGGAGGCCGCGCTGCCGCGCGCGGCGCTCGACGACGAGCACGTTGCCGCGGTCACCGTAGGTGGACAGCAGGTCGGGGTAGATCCAGACCAGCCGCAGGGCACTGTCAGTCATGGCGGAGTGTCCTCTTCTCAAGTCGCGTCGGCCGGCGTCAGTTCGCGGTCGCCACGTCGCGACGCAGCTGCTGGAAGGCCGTGTAGTTGGCGATCGCCTCGATCCGCCCCTGCGGCGCCATCGCCACGGCCTGCTGGATCGAGTCGACCACCTGGAACTGCACGCCCGCGACCTCCAGCCGCACCGCGAGGTCCAGCTTGCGCTGCCCCATCACGAAGACCGGGTGCCCGACCAGCCGCTCGTAGTCGACGTCCCACAGCCAGGAGGTGTCGGTGCCGTCGGCGGACAGCGCGTTGACGGAGAGGACCACCGGCGCGGGCGCCGGGTCGATCAGGGAGAACGTCTCCAGCCAGCCGGCCGGGTTCTTCGCCAGCAGCAGCCGCACCTCGCGACCGTTCACCAGCACCGACTCGTAGCGTCCGGCGACGGCCTGGACCGTCTCCATCCGCTGCAGCGCGATCTGGGGGTGCACCCCGAAGACGGAGACCACGGCGGCGGTGCTGGTGGCGTTGGAGAGGTTGGCCCGCCCCGGCAGCTGGAGCCGGATCGGCCACGGCTGGCCCTGCGGGTCCACCACGAACTCGCCCTGGAGCGCCCAGTGCGGCTGGGGGCGGCGGAAGCCGCAGCTCGGGCAGAACCACTCGTCGTCCGGCCGCTGCATGACGCCGCCGCAGCTCGGGCAGGACCAGGCGTCCTCCTTGTAGGCCTGGCCGGCCGCGACCCAGATGACCTTCTTGCAGGAGGAGGCCGCCCAGGTGACCAGCGGGTCGTCCGCGTTGGCGATGACCACGGCCTCGGTGCCGGCCAGACCCTCGCGCCACTTCTCCGCGAGCATGCGCGTCTCGGAGGAGCGGTCCAGCTGGTCACGGGAGAGGTTGAGAAGCGCGATCGCCTTGGGGTTGGTGTCCCGGGCGACCATGTTCAGGTACTTCTCGTCGACCTCGATCACGCCGAAGCGCGCCTCGCCGCTCTCGGCCAGCGCCGAGGTGATGCCGGCCGGCATGTTCGCGCCGAGCGCGTTCGACACGACCGGACCGGCCGCCTTGAGCGCCTCGGCGATCAGGCGGGTGGTCGTGGTCTTGCCGTTGGTGGCCGAGACCAGCACCACGTCCAGGCCCGCGGAGACCTGGCGCAGCAGGTCAGGATCGAGCTTGAGCGCCACCCGTCCGCCGATCACCGATCCGCTGCCACGTCCCGCGGCGCGCGACACGGCGGCCGCTGCCTTGCCTGCGGTGACGGCGAGCTTCGCACGGGCGTTCAGCGAGGCCGAGGGCGCGGCCGAATCGGGATGCGCTGACATCGGTTGCTTTCCTCCTGCGGGGACCGGCCTGCGGGACGTGTGTGCCCCCGGTTGCTCGTAGCCTACCGGCACGATCCGTGGCGGCGTCGATGGCGTCCATGGACCGGGGCCGACCAGGGCTGCGGGCCGGGGCTGCGGCCGGGGGTGTCCTCCGTAGCCATAGAGTCCTCCCATGCTCTCCCGTATTCCCGGCAGTGCCGGCGTCGTGCACCCAGTCACCCCCTGGGCATCGCCGGTCCTGCGCACCCCCTGCGAGAGCGTCGAGACCTTCGACGCGGAGCTGGCCCGCCTGGTGGAGGACATGTTCGCCACCATGTACGCCGAGGACGGGGTGGGTCTGGCCGCCAATCAGATCGGGGTCGGCCTGCGGGTCTTCGTCTACGACTGCCCCGACGACGAGGACGAGCGGCACCTGGGCCACGTCGTCAACCCGGTCCTGGTCGAGGCGGACGGTGTGGTCGTGGCGGGCGAGGAGGGCTGCCTGTCGCTGCCCGGCCTGCGGGCGCAGACCCCGCGCCATGACCGCGCGGTCGTCCGCGGCCAGGACCTGACCGGCGCGCCGATCGAGATCGAGGGCACCGGCTTCTTCGCCCGCTGCCTCCAGCACGAGGCCGCGCACCTCGACGGCGGCGTCTTCCTCGACGGGCTCGGCGGCTGGCGCCGAGCCCGCGCGCTGCGCGCCGTGCGGCGCGCCGACTGGTACGTCCCGGGTGCGGCGGGTAGGCACGACGCGTGACGGACGACTGGTACGCCCATCCCGATCGCTGGTCCGTCGTGGACGACGAGGGGACGGCGGTCGCCGACTTCGTCCAGGTCCGCGGGATGCTCGGCGGCCACGACTTCTGGTGGGCGGCGGACCTGCGCCCGGCGCCGGACGTGGACCCGGCGCGGGCTGCGGCGGCCGTGCTGCGGCGCCTGCCCGGCTGGATGGCGGAGCTGCGGGTCACCGGCCCGCAGGACGCGTTCGCCCGGCTGCTGCTGGACGCCTCGCTCAGCCACGGCCGCCACGCGCACCACTACGTCTGGGACTTCGCGCTCCGCGCCGCGGACCCGGCCTGGGCCGAGCCGACCCTGCCGCCCGGCCTGTCCCTGGTCCCGCCCGAGGAGGTCAGCCCCCGCCGCCTGCACCGGATCCACCGGCGCGCGTACCCGCGCTCCCACCCCGACCACCCGGCGGGCGATTTCGAGCGCGTCGCGCAGGTGGCGCGGGGCGCGCTGTTCGGCGGGCTGCTCGCGGGCAGCGCGGTCGCGGTCGACGGGCGGCGTCCGGTGGCGGGCATCATGATCGGCCACGAGAACGGCGACTCGTCCCTCTCCGCGGCCGTCCTCCCCCGCGCCGGCCACCCCGTCACCGACCTCGCCCTGACCGGCCCGGCCGTCGTCGACCTCTTCCGCGACCCCGAGCACGCCCCTCCGGGCCTCGGCGCCACCTTGCTCCGCCGCGCCCTGGCCCTCACCTCGAAGGAGGGCCACCCCTCCCTCTCCCTCACCGTCACCGAGGGCAACCCTGCCCGCACCCTCTACGCACGCACGGGCTTCACCCACTCCCACAGCACGGTGGCGCTGAAGCTTCCGCGTTAGAGCCCGGGCCGGGCACCGGGTCCGTGCGGCAGCCGGTCGACGTGGGCGGGGGCCTGGGCGGGTTCGAGGTCGGCGTGAAGGCGTCGGCGCGACCGCGGTGGTCACTTCGGGGCCACCCCGGACGATCACCTGGAGGTGCCGGAGGCCGTCCGGCTGGGCGCCGAGCTCCTGGCGGCCTGAGCGGCCGCGCCTCTGCGGTGGCCGTGCCGCTCAGTGTCCGTTGTGGTTGTTCGTCGCGGACGGGTTGTCCGCGGCGGCGGCGAGGCGGCCCCAGAGGAGGTCGGCGAGGATCTGGACCATGCGGTCGCGGGGGAAGTCGGGCTGTTCGAGCCACCAGTCGCCGCCGGCCAGGACCATGCCGGTGATCGCCTGGCCCCACGCCTCCGCGAGGACCTCGCGGTCCGGGCCGAGGTCGACCTGCGCGGCGATCGCCGCGCTCAGCTCGGAGGCGATCGACTGCAACGTCGGTGCCAGCGGTCCGGCCGGGGTGAGGCCCTCCGCGGCCGGATCGGGGTGGGCCAGGAAGCGGTAGATCTGGGGGGCCGACTCGATGACCGCCAGATAGGTGTCGATCACGTTCTCCACCCGCTCGCGCCGCTCCAGCGGAGCGCCCAGCGCCTCGCGGATACGGGTCAGCAGCGTCGCGCTGTGGCGCTGGGCCAGCGCGTGGTAGAGGCCGTTCTTGTCCCCGAAGTGCCGGTACAGGATCGGCTTGGTGATGCCGGCCTCCGCCGCGATCGCGTTCATGCTCGCGCGCGGGCCCTCGCGCCGGATCACCCGGTCGGCCGCGTCCAGCAGCTCCTCGCGCCGGTCGGCGCGGTCAGCGCGCTCGGGGCTCACCATGCCTTGACATCCTTACTACCTAGTAACAAACTGTGGTCACGTTACCGACGGTAACACCTCGCGGTCCATTATCCAGTCAGCGCGTCGCGCCCGGGGAGACACACCTATGACCGGCTTCAACCTCGCTCTCAACGACGACCAGATCGCGGTCCGCGACTGGCTGCACGGCTTCGCGCGGGACGTGATCCGCCCGGCCGCGGCCGAGTGGGACGAGCGCGAGGAGACCCCGTGGCCGATCATCCAGGAGGCGGCCAAGGTCGGCATCTACTCGCTGGACTTCTTCGCCCAGCAGCAGTTCGACCCCACCGGTCTCGGCATCCCGATCGCGATGGAGGAGCTGTTCTGGGGTGACGCGGGCATCGCCCTCGCCATCGTCGGCAGCGCGCTCGCCGCCGCGGGCGTCGTCACCAACGGCACGCCCGAGCAGGTCGGCACCTGGGCGCCGGAGATGTTCGGCACCCCGGACGACCCGAAGCTCGCCGCCTTCTGCTCCTCCGAGCCGGACGCCGGCTCGGACGTCGCCGCGATGCGCACCCGCGCCGTCTACGACGAGGCGAGCGACGAGTGGGTCATCAACGGCACCAAGACCTGGGCCACCAACGGCGGCATCGCCCACGTGCACGTGGTCGTCGCCACCGTCGACCCGGCGCTGGGCGCACGCGGCCAGGCCTCGTTCATCATCCCGCCGAACACGCCGGGCCTGAGCCAGGGCCAGAAGTTCAAGAAGCACGGCATCCGCGCCTCCCACACCGCCGAGGTCGTCCTCGACAACGTCCGCGTCCCGAACGACTGCCTGCTCGGCGGCAAGGGCAAGCTCGACGAGCGCCTGGCCAAGGCGCGCGAGCGGGCCGCCGCCGTCGCTCGCGGCGAGCGGGTCGAGCAGGTCAAGAACGCGGCGATGGCCACCTTCGAGGCCTCCCGTCCGGCCGTCGGCGCCCAGGCGGTCGGCCTGGCCCGCGCCGCGTACGAGGAGTCGCTCCAGTACGCCAAGACCCGCGAGCAGTTCGGCCGCCCGATCATCGACAACCAGGGCATCGCCTTCACCATCGCTGACATGCGCACCCGCATCGACGCCGCCCGCATGCTGGTCTGGCGCGCCTCCTGGATGGCCGCCACCGGCCAGCCGTTCGAGGCGGCCGAGGGCTCGATGTCCAAGCTGTACGCCGGTGAGACCGCCAAGTGGGTGACCGCGCAGGCGATCCAGATCTTCGGCGGCAACGGCTTCACCCGGGAGTACCCGGTCGAGCGGATGCACCGCGACGCCGCGATCTACACCATCTTCGAGGGCACCAGCGAGATCCAGCGCCTGGTCATCGCCCGTACCCTCTCCGGCCTGCCGATCCGGTAGCCCTCTGGAGGACGAGGTCGGCGGCGGCCCCGCGCACTGCGGAGCGCGGGGCCGCCGCTCTCGTGTTCCCCCGGCCGGCCGCGCTCGACGGGCCCACGTGATCACCTGCGGTTAGCGTGCCGGTGAGACCGTGGCGAACGAAGGGGCTCTCGATGCGTGCGAAGCGGACGACTGCCGCGCTGGTTCTCGCCGTGACGGCGCTGGGCGCGACGAGCGCGTGCAGCAGCGGCTCCAAGGCGAGCGGCGTCGCCTCCGCGGCGGCCTCCGCCGCGCAGTCGGCGGCCCAGAACGCGGGCCAGAGCGCGCTGGCGTCCGCGAGCGCGGCGATCTCCTCGGCGTTGGCCTCCGTCGCCGGTGGGCTGGACGTCAAGAAGGACGTGACGGTCAGCGAGCCCGCGGCCGCCTCCGGCGGCAAGGTCAGCTCGACGGTGAAGGTCACCAACTCCACGGGCTCGAAGGCGAGTTTCCTGATCACCGTCTCGTTCCGGGACAGCAACGGCAACGTCCTGGACGTGGACCCGGTCACCGTGAGCGACGTCCCGCCGGGCGGCACCGGCACTGCGACGGCCACCAGCCACCGCGCCCTGTCCGGCACCGTCAAGGCCCAGGTCGACGCCGCGGTCCGCACCTAGCCGCGGCGACGACGGTGCTCGTCAGGTCCCGTAGTACGCAGGGAACATGACGTAGTCGAGAACGACCGACGTCGTGACGACGAGCATCCAGGCCAGCGCCAGCGCGAACTGCTGCCAACCGTGCGCCGGCGCGAGGTGTGAACACACCACCAGCGCGACCAGGATGAACAGGACCGCGAGGGATTCCCGCGCGCTCAGCACCTCGACCGCGTCCTCTCCCCGCGTGTCCGTGCCGCGGCGCCTGGACCACAGCCGCGCGAGCCCGGTGCGCCGCAACCACGGTCGGCCGCCCGGGTCGGAGGCGAGGTGCTTGAGCGCCAGCGACCCCACTGAGTACAGCAGGCCCCACGCGACGTAGGCCAGCGACGCGGAGAGGAACACGCGGGTCCCCAGCCGGACGGAACTGCCCAGCGTCATCAGGATGACGATCATCACCACGCCGCTCCAGAACTGGCCGACCGCGCTGCGGTAGAGGCGCTGGTCACGACGGGTGTCGCGCAGTTCCACCGAGACGGCCAGGGCGTGCAGCCAGACGGCGGCCTGCAACAACAGGGTCAGCGTCAGCAGGCGGGCCGCCCAGTCCGTAAGGCCGCGCCCCGCCGGGGCGGTGGCCAGTCCGTCCGCGAGCGCCTTGAGCGGGCCGTCCAGCGCGAAGGCGGCCAGCACCGCGTAGAACGCGAGCGCCACGTCGTAGATGGTCCGGTGGCGTGCCGCGCGGACCAGGGCCTCGTCGTCGACCGCCGCTTGCGGGCGGCTCTCCTCGATGGACGACACGGGCGCTCCTCTCGCGGTTCGGCTACGGAGGGATACCCGCCGTCAAACGTCGACGGTGGCGGAGTCCAGTTCGCGCCACTGTGGGCGCAGGCCCGTCAGGGTGGTGGCGGTGCAGTAGGCGAGGCCGGCCACGGCGGCGACCGGGCCGAGGGCGACGGCGCCCAGTGCCGCGCCGGCGAGGAGACCGCCGAGGGGGACCGCGGCCCAGGAGACGGCGTCGGCGACGGAGATGACGCGGCCGACCAGCTCGCGCGGGATCCGCTCGTAGATCGCGGCAGCGAGGATCGGGTTGAGGAACCCCGCCGCGAAGCCGGAGACCGCACAGACGGCGAGGACACCGCTAAGCGGTGCGCCGAGGGCGAGCACCAGGAAGCGGGGGGCGCCCGCGATCACGAAGCCGGCGAGGAAGGTGACGCGGCGCGGCAGCCGTTCGCCGAGCCACGCGGCGAGCAGCCCCGCCGCGACGGAGGCCGCGCTCATCACCGAGAAGACGGCGCCGACCGCGCCCACACCGAGCCCGTGCTGGCGGACCCAGACGGGGACGAGCACCGCCGACCACGCGGAGTCGAGGAAGTTGGTGACCAGCGTCAGCCCGACGGCCGTCGCCAGCAGCGGATCGGAGCGCAGGAAGACGAAACCGTTGCCGAGCCGTCGCCAGTAACCCGCGTCGGCATCGGCCCCGGACCCGGCGTCCGCCGAGGCGTCCGCGTCCGCCGCCGTCGGCGCGGCCGGTTGCTCGCGGCGCGCCGGGGCCGCGAAGGCCGTGGCCGCGGCGCTGAGCAGGAAGGTGGCCGCGTTGAAGACCAGCGCCGTCGCCGGGCCGAACGCCGCGACCGCCGCCGCGCCCAGCGCGGGCCCGGCGGTGATGGCGAGCCGCTCGGCCGCGCCGGACAGGCCGGTGACGCGCTCCAGCGGCACCCGCGCGTCGTCCGCCGCGTCCGGCGTCATCGCGACCTTCGCGGCGTCGCCGGGGCCGCGCACCGAGCCGGTGATCGCCACGAGCGTGAGCAGCAGCCAGATCGGCAGGGCGCCGGCGGCGTGCGCGATCGGCACGGCCAGCACCGCGGCCGCGCTCACCAGGTCGCCGAGCAGGCTGATCCGGCGCGGGCCGATCCGGTCGATGAAAGGCCCCGCCGCCGCCTTGGCCAGCACGTAGGGGCCGAGCTCGCAGAACGCGGTCAGGCCGGTCAGCGCGGTGCTGCCGGTGGTGGTGAGGACCAGCCACGGCAGTGCCACCGCCGAGACCCGGGTGCCGGTGAGGGAGAGCGCCTGGGTGAGCAACAGACCGACCAGGCCGCGGTAGCGGGCCAGCCAGGGGTTCCACGAGGGGAGGATTCGGCCCGGGGAGGAGGTCAGGTCTGCCACGGTGGCCAGCCTAGAAGGCCGGGAAGCGTCTGCGGAGGCCCTGGTGACGGTGGATCCGCCGGCCGGGACGCGCGTTGACGGCGTGGTGAGGGCGCGCGGGGCCCTGCGTCCGCCTCCGAGCGCCTTGGCCCGCAGTCGCCTGAGGCTTGCCTGTGCGCCCAAGTATTGACATGCTTCCTCTGAATTTCATCTGAGGCGTCTCTGAAGCACGTCTGAATCGCGTCTGCTTCACGTCTGAGTCGACTCGTCGCCGGGGGGCGTCAATCGAGCCTGCCCGGAATTCATTCCTTGTGGGGGAACTGATGGGCAGTGAGTCCGTGGGCACCACCGTGCCCGCCGCACGGCGAATACGGCGGTCGAGGCGCCTGATCCAGGCGCTGACCGCGGCCGCGCTCCTGACCGGCGCGGTCTTCGGGGGACAGGCCCTGGCCTCGTCGACGCCGAAGCCGCCGACGACGGCGCAGCAGGAGAAGGGGATGGTCTCCGGCCGTGCCTTCCACGACCCGGTGAACGCCGACACCTCGGCGACCCAGCGGATCACCATCACGCTCGACGCGCACCGGACCCGCTTCGACCTGTCCGGGCGACGCGTGTGGGGCCAGTCCTACGACGGCTCCTTCGTGGCGCCGACGATCCGGGTCGCGCCCGGCTCGTTCGTGATGATCCACCTGGTCAACCACCTGACGGTGGCCACCAACCTGCACTTCCACGGCCTGCACGTCTCACCGACGGGCGTCTCCGACGACCCGTTCCTGTGCGTGGCTCCGGGCAAGTCGCTGACGTACAAGCTGGCGATCCCGAAGAACCACCCGCAGGGCACCTTCTGGTACCACAGCCACGCCATGGGCACGACCTGCCCCAAGCCCGGCCAGATGGTCGCGGACGACATGAGCGACATGCCCGCCATGGCGCCCGGCTCCTCGTCGACGGGTGCCTCGTCGACGGCCTTCATGCCCGGCGACGTGGAGAACCAGATCTCGGCCGGCCTGTCCGGCGCCCTGATCGTCGGTGACGACCGCACCCTGCTGCCGCCGAAGCTGCGTCAGATCGCCACGCACACCATGGTGTTCAAGGACGTGCAGATCGACGCGAGCGGCTCGCTCGTGCAGAACACCGCGACGACCTCGATCGACTCAGGTGCCCCGACCGTCCGGCTGGTCAACGGCCAGCTGCGGCCGGTGCTGTCGATCCGTCCGGGCGAGACCCAGCTGTGGCGACTGGTCAACGCGGGCGCGGACATCTTCTACAGCCTCCACCTCGACGGGTACCGCTTCACCGTCGTCGGCGAGGACGGCACGCCCGTCGCCAAGGTGCGCACCGAGTCCGACCTGCTGCTGCCGCCCGGCAAGCGCTTCGACGTCCTGGTCACGGCAGGCCCCCACGCCGGTACGACGTGGCTGCGCACGCTGGCGTACTCCAACGGCCCGCAGGGTGACAGCTACCCGAACACCCAGTTGCTCCGCCTCGACGTGCACGGGGCCGGGGCCACCCGACTGCCCACCGTCTCCGGCCGCATCCCGACCGCGGCGCCGGACCTGGCCAACGCCAAGATCGCGAAGAAGCGCCGCCTCGTCCTCTCCGAGAGCGCGGACGGCAACAGCTTCTACATCAACGGCAAGCAGTTCATGATGGGCGACGGTTCCGTCTTCGCCGACCCGGCGAAGCTCGGCACCGTCGAGGAGTGGACCATCATCAACACGGCGGGCGAGATCCACCCGTTCCATCTGCACACCTCGGACTTCCAGGTGATGTCGATCAACGGGGTCCCGCAGCCCTACACGAACCGCCAGGACATCATCCCGGTGCCGTACGAGCAGAACGGCAAGCCGGGCGAGGTGGTCATCCGGATCGCGTTCACCGACTTCACCGGCCGCTACATGTTCCACTGCCACATCGCGGCCCACGAGGACAACGGCATGATGAGCTACATCGACGTCGTCGACTGACGCTCCTGCGCCTGCGTCGTCACCCGAACTGCGCGAAGGCGGCGGCGACCTGGTCCCCGGACCAGGTCGCGCCGTCGCCGAGCAGCACCTTGAGCAGCACCCGGGCCTTGTAGGGGTGGACGAACCCGCCGTCGACCAGGCCCCGGCCCAGCAGGTCGATCTCCGCGCCCGGCTGGTGGTAGGTGTTCCGCAGCACCGACCCCCCGCCGGTCCGGGAGGTCAGCACGACCGGCATCCGCGTCGCCAGTTCACCGAGGGTGGGAACCAGCACCGCGGGGACGTGCCCGACGCCGAACCCGGCCACCACCAGCCCGTCCTGGCCCTCCGCGACGGCCGCGAGGGTACCCGGGTCGTCGTCCAGAGTGACGGTGTACAGCGCCACCCGCGCGGAGCGGACCGGCACGGGCAGCACGCGTCGACGCGGCGGGTGGGTCAGTACCCGCACCCGGTCCTCGACGAGGTGGCCGATCGGGCCGGCGTCGGGCGAGACGAACGTCGCCGTGGAGGTGGCGTGCGTCTTGCGGACGAAGCGCGCGGCGTGGATCTCGTCGTTGAACGCCACCAGGACGCCCAGGCCGCGGCCGTCCCGGGACTCGGCCACGCGGGCGGCGGCCAGCAGGTTGGCCGGGCCGTCGTGACCCGCCAGCGTCGGGTTGCGCATCGCACCGGTCACCACCAGCGGCGCGTCCCATGACCAGACCAGGTCCAGCAGGAAGGCCGTCTCCTCCAGGGTGTCGGTGCCCTGGGTGATCACGACGCCGGGGGAGCCCGCCCGCACCGCCTCGGCCGCCGCCGCGGCGAGGGACAGCACCCGCTCGAAGGTGAGGCTGCCGCTGCCGATCGGCTCAAGGTCGCGGATGTCCAGCGGCTCGGCGAGGGTGTCCAGTCCCGGAACGGCCGCGGTGAGAGCCGCCCCGTCCAACCGGTCCGCCCCTGCCATCGAGATCGTGCCGCCCATGGCGAACAGCGTGACGCCCACGGTGCCCCGTCCCTTCGTCGCCGCCCCGTTGCGGCTCCGGCCACCCTACCGAGCCTGTCGCGCGGATCCCCTGCGGCGGATCTACCGTGGTGGGGAACGGTCCGAGGCACCCCGAGCCACCCCTGGGAGGCACCCATGCCCGGTTCCACCACCATCGGCCGCACCGAGCGCCTGGTCATGCTGAGCCACCATGACGCCGAGCGGCTCGCCACGACGATGGAGCGGCTCTCCACCATGGTGGCCGCGGACAACGCCGACCGCCTCACCGACCCCCAAGTCGCCCAGCTCTGCGGCGGCGACGCGGCGATGCGCGGCGAGTACGCGCACTGGGCCGCCGAGGTCGGCGCCTTCCTGCGCGGACACCTGTAGGGCGAGGGCAAAAAGCAGGGCCCGCGTGCCGCGGGCTCTGCTAGCCTGCGCTCATGATCGACGCGCCGACCCGCCGAATGATGCGCCCCTCCCGGGGCTGCTGAGCGACGCACGCGCGCGTTCTGACCGAGGCCCCCACCCAGGGGCCACTTGCATGTCGCCATCAGGATCAGGCCCCTGCCGCAGCCGAGTGCAGGAGCAGGAGCAGATCAACCCGATGAGCAGCAGCTACTACGTCACCACCACCATCCCCTACGTCAACGCCCGCCCCCATCTGGGCTTCGCCCTGGAGCTGGTCCAGGCCGACGTGCTCGCCCGCCACCGCCGCTCGCGCGGCGGCGACGTGCGGTTCCTCAGCGGCACCGACGAGAACTCGCTCAAGAACGTGCTCGCCGCCGAGGCCGAGGGCGTCGCCGTCCAGGACCTCGTCGACCGCAACGCGGCGGCGTTCGAGGCACTCGCCGAGCCGCTCGCGCTCTCCTTCGACGACTTCATCCGCACCAGCCGCGACCCCCGCCACCGCGAGGGCGTCGCCCACCTGTGGCGCCGCTGCGCCGAGGCCGGCGACTTCTACCGCACGAGCTACACCGGCCGGTACTGCGTCGGCTGCGAGGCGTTCCTCGCCGACGACGAGCTGACGGACGGTTGCTGTCCGGACCACGGCACCGAACCGCAGCAGGTCAGCGAGGAGAACTGGTTCTTCCGGCTCTCCCGCTACCAGGAGCCGCTGCGGGAGTTGATCACCAGCGGTGCGCTGCGGATCGAGCCCGCCTCGCGCCGCAACGAGGTGCTCGCGCTGATCGACTCCGGCCTGCGCGACTTCTCCGTCTCCCGCAGTCGCGCCCGCGCGCGGGGGTGGGGCATTCCCGTGCCGGGCGACGAGGACCAGGTCGTCTACGTCTGGTGGGACGCGCTCGGCAACTACGTGACCAGCCTGGGGCTCGGTGACGCCCCGACCGAGGACTTCGAACGCTGGTGGGCCGGGGACGGTGAACGCGTGCACCTGGCCGGCAAGGGCGTGCTGCGGTTCCACGCCGTCTACTGGCCCGCGATGCTGCTGTCGGCGGGCCTGCCGCTGCCGACGCGGGTGCTGGTCCACGACTACCTGACGGTCTCCGGCCGCAAGATCAGCAAGTCCTCCGGTGACGTGGTGGACCCCGCCGACCTGGCCGCCCGCTACGGCACCGACGCGGTGCGGTGGTGGCTGCTGCGCGAGGTGCCGCGCGTCGGCGACGCCGACTTCACCGAGGAGCGCCTGGTCGCCCGCGCGGACGCGGATCTGGCCGGCGGGTTCGGCAACCTCGTCCACCGAGTGGTCACCATGGTCCACCGCTACCGGGACGGCGTCGTCCCGGAGGTCGCGGTGGAGACCACGGCGACCGCGGAGCTCCGCGCGGTCTGCGCGCGGGCCTCCGGCCGGGTCGACGCGGCCCTGGACGCCTTCGACTACCGCGCGGCGGCGGCCGCGGTGTGGACCCTGGTCGAGGAGGCCAACCGCTGCATCGACCGCACCCGCCCCTGGGAACTCGCCAAGTCCGAGCGCGACGGCGCGCGTTCCACTCCCCTGGACGCGGCGCTGGCCGCGCTGGTCGCGGCCTGCCGCGCGCTGGGCGAGGAACTCCGCCCGTTCCTCCCGGCGGCGGCGGACCGCATCGTCCACCGCTGCACGCCCGTCGACGGCGTCCTGCCGGAGTCGACCCCGCTGTTCCGGAAGCTGGGCGAGTGAGTCGCACCTACCCAGGGGAGCGGGGCTGTGCCGCTATGCGGCTCCGCCCCCAGCCTTCGGCCGGGAGGTGCCCCGGAGGTGCCCCCTGCCTGGGCGCCACACGCCACTGACGTGCGGATGGTCCTCATCGTTCAGGGCCGTCCGCACGCCGGTGGTTGCTCGCGTAGTTCGTCGCGCCGCTGGGAACAGGTGCGACTACTGCAGCGCGTCCTGGAGGCCCGTCACGGCCTCGGTGAGGATCGAGGCGTCGAAGAGGATTTCCGGTGGTGTGCCGTCCGCCTCCGCGGACCACGCGCGGAACGCGTCCTGGACCACGGAGAGGTCCACCGGCCCGCCCGCGCGGACCGCGAGCGCCGTGCGCTCCAGTTCCGCACGGACCACCGAGGCGAAGGCGCTCGCGCCCGCGCAGTGGCCCTCCGCCGTCGGGACGTGGGCTTCGATCAGCATGGAGGTGCGGCCCACGGCCGAGATCGCCGCACGGGCGTCGGACAGCTGGGAGGGCCGCAGGCCGCGCTCGCGGACCGGTTCGGCCGCCGCCGCGGCCTCCGTCGCGGCCAGCGCGGCCCGCGCGCCGCGGTGGTCCAGGAGCGCCTCCCGCAGCGCGCGGCGGGAGCGGGGGGAGGGGTCCCCGTAGGCCTCCAGCGCCGCGGCCGAGTAGTGGCCCGCCGCCGCGATGTAGTCGGCGAGCCGCTCGGGCAGCCGGACCGTCTGCCAGGTCGGCCAGAGCGCGTACGCGGCGAAGGCGAGCAGCCCGCCGAAGAGCGTCATCCCGACGCGCTCCTCGGCCGTGTAGCGCAGCACGAGCCCGTCCATGGACAGCAGGAAGACGACGTAGACGGAGACCAGCGCGCTCAGCGCCATGTACCCGGCCCGCATCGTCAGGTACGCGCAGCCGACCGCGACCACGGCCAGCAGACCGCAGACCCACGGCGCCGGCTTGGCCAGCACCATGACCCCCGAGGCCAGCCCGACCCCGACGACCGTGCCGGCCAGCCGGGCGACCCCGCGGCTGTAGGTCTGCGAGAACTCCGGGCGCATGATCATCATGACGGTCATCGCCGCCCAGTACCCGTGCCCGAACGGCAGCGCCCGCCCGATCGCCTCCGCCACCGTCACCACGACCGCCACGCGCACGGCGTGCCGCATGACCGGCGAGCGTCGCGTCCAGTGGCGGCGCAGGGCCTCGACGGTGAGCGGGAGCAGCGCGCGCACGCCGGGGCGGCGCAGGAAGCGCGGCTGGTCGTCGTCGGCGGGGGAGTCCAGCGCGTCCGTCACCTCGGCGAGCAGACCGACCAGGCGCAGCGCGGTGTGCCGGGCGAGCCCGTGCAGGACGGGTCCGTCGGGCGGCAGGGCGAGGGCGCGATAGGCCGCCTCGGGCACCTGCGCGCCGTCCCCGCTGCGGATGGAGCGCGCCGCGGCGTCCAGGATCTCGGCGGCCGCCGCCAGCAGCTCGCGCGCCCGGTCGCGCTCCCGACCCTCCTCGGCGGCGCCGACCCGAGGGTCCGCGAGCGCGGCGAGAGCCGGACGTAGCCGCTCGACCAGGGAGCGGACGCCGGTCAGCTCGTTCGGGCGGGAGCGGGCCTGACCGGGCGTCACGATCGCCGCCTCGCGGGCGAGCATCAGCGGGTCCGGGTCGAAGGAGGCGAACGGGTCGTGCCGGAGCCGCCGCGCGTAGTCGGCCATCGACGCGCAGGCCTCGGCGAGGGCCTCGCGGTGCGCGCCCCACCGGTCCACCGGCCAGACCAGCACCAGCAGCGCCTGGATCAGCCCGCCCGCGGCGATCACGCCCGCGTGCTGGGCCGCCTGCGGCACGCTCGCGGGCAGCGTCACCACGACGAGCATGACGGTGACGGCCATCGACGCGAGGATGCCCGCGGTCTGCCCCGCGACCCAGGCCATCCCCGCGGCGAACGCCCACACGGCGACGACGGCGAGGAACAGCACCGGGTAGGGCGACGCGCAGTAGCCCACGAACGTGCTGAGCGAGAGCCCGAGCGCGGTCGCCACCGCCAGCCAGGGCCGGGGCCGGTAGCTGCGCTGGAACGTGGCCATCCCCGAGAGCTGCGCCCCGAGCGCGGCGGACGTCGCCATCGCCGGCCCGCCCAGCGCGAGCGCGCCGAAGAGCGCGATCGCGACCCCGAGGGCACCGCGCAGCGCCGCGAGCGGCTGGTTCGTCGCCCGCTCCACCCGCAGTCCGGTTCGGGTCGCGGTCTTCAGCGAGCGGTACCAGGCAGAGCCTGGCGATGAGGAGGACATCGCAGGTCAGCCTAGTCCCTCAGGGGCGCGGGGCTCCGCCGATGCGGCTCCTCCCCCAGCCTTCGGCCGGGAGGTGCCCCGGAGGTGCCCCCTGCGTGGGCGCGAGCAACCCACCCGGCGCGAGCAACCGACCTGAGGCGGATGGCCCTGCTCGCCCGGGATCTGACCGCATACGGTGGCTTGTCGCGCCCACGCGGCAGAGCCGCAGATCGGCAGAGCCTCGCGCCCCTGGGTGCTGCACCTGCCTGGCGTCAGCCCTGGCAGAGGTTGACGTGGCGGGTCGTCAGGACGGCGTTGGCGGCGTCGATGAGGCGGGAGCGGGAGAGGGAGCCGTCGGTGACCGCCGACGCGACGGCGGTCGCCGTCGCCGAGGTGACGCCCGGGACGTCCGGGCCGAGGCTGAACATCACCATGTCCGCGCCGGCCCGCAGGGCCTGGACCGTGGCGGTGGGGACCGAGTAGCCCGCCGCGGAGATCGCCTTGGCGTCCAGCGCGTCGGTGATGACCAGGCCCTTGAAGCCGAGGTTGCCCTTGAGCTCGCCGTTGATGACGGCGGGGGAGAGCCCGGCGGGGGAGGAGGTCAGACCGGGGATGCTGTCGTTGGAGACCATGACCGCCGGGGCACCGGCGGCGATCGCCGCCGTGAACGGCGGCACGCCGACCTGCTGTTCGGTCGACCACGGGATCGTGTGCGCGGGGCCGAGGTCGGAGTTGTAGCTGGAGCCGCCCAGCCCGGGGAAGTGCTTCACGACCGGGATGACCCCGCCCGCCATCATGCCCTTCATGTAGGCGACGCCGTCCTGCGAGACGGTCGCCGTGCTGCCGCTGAAGGCGCGCCAGCCGTCGGGGTTCTGCGCGCTGGGCGCGGCGTTCGTGCCGTCCACGTCGACGACCGGCGCGAGGTCCATGTTCACGCCCGCCGCGGCCATCTTCTGCGCGACCTGCGTGGTGGCCTGCTGGATCTGCGCGGCGCTCCAGTTGCCACCCATCCACGCGGGCCAGGGAAGGTTGCCCACGAGGTTGGCCATCCGCTGGATGCCGCCGCCCTCCTCGTCCGTCATCACCAGCAGGCCGAGGTGGTCCGGCACGTTCGACCGCAGCGCCGACAGCCTGGCACCCAGGTCGGCGGGAGCCGCGCTGCCGAAGAGCAGGACGCCGCCCGCACCGGCGGCGACCTCGGAGGTCACGGCGGAGGGATCGTTCTCGTCGACGGGGACGGCGAGGGTCATCATCGCCAGCCGCTGGTTGGACCACCCGGCGAGCTTGGTGGTGTTGGTGCAGGTCGGCGTGGCCGTGGCGCGGTCCTGCGAGCCGGAGGTGGGCGTGGAGCCCGCAGCCGGGGACCCGCCGCCCAGCGCAGAGCGGGACGGCTGCGACGGCTTACCGGAGGGCGACTGCGAGGCGCTCGCGCTCGGGCTGGTCGCGGGCGCGGAGGAGCCGGAAGCGGCGACGGAGGAGGTGGAGGCGGGCGCGCCACAGGCGGCGACGGCCACCGAGGCGACGGCGGCCAGCGCCGCCGCGGCCGGCAGGGTGGTGCGGATGCGGCGGGGGGTCATGGCAGGGCTCTTCCGGGCAGGGGGCAGAGTCGTTTCTCCTCTACTGTCCGGGTTAGGGTCGGTTTCGCCAAGGACCCGAGAGAAGCATCACCTATCCGTGGTCGCGGGGAATGCGCCTCCGCCAGGTCCGCTCGAAGATCACCTCGCCGCCACTGAGGGCGGTCACCCGGTTCTCGGTGAGGAAGTCCGCGCCCGTGCCCCCACCCGTGCCTCCACCTGCGCCGTCACCCGTGCCTCGACCTGCGCCGTCACCCGTGCCGGAGGCTTCCGTGCGGATCTCCGAGCGGGTGCGGATCTCCACGTCCCAGCCCAGCTCCTCGCGGGCCAGGCCGACCGTCCAGCGGGACTCCGTGCGCGCGCTCAGCGGGTCCGACTCCGCGATCGTGTAGCGCTCCAGCGCGTCCTCGCGGAAGACCAGGCCGTCGGGGTAGGTGCGCGAGCCGCCGTAGCGGGGGTCGACCTCCAGCGTCCACAGGCCGCGGGCGACGTCGCGGCGCACCAGTCGCTCCGGCCGGGGCTGCTCCGCGGGGTCGGCGAAGACGACGCCGAGCGGCGGCGTCTGCTCGGGCGGCTCGAAGGCGATCGGGCGCTGCCCGGCGTCCGCGCCGGGGTCGCGGACCGGCAGCTCCAGCGAGCTCGCCGCCGGATCCAGCGTGAAACCGCGCGGATCGGGGTGCGGCCAGACCCACGGCCAGTAGGCGGAGGAGACCGCCAGCCGGATGCGGTGGCCGGGCGGGAAGGCGTGGCCGACACCCCACAGCTCGAAGGAGACGTCCCCAGTCGCGCCCGGGATCCACTCCGTCGTGCGGGCCCGGCCCTCCCGGCTCAGCAGGTTCAGCACGCCGCGCGTCACCAGCGTCGAGGATCCGTCGGGGGCGACGTCGCAGAGCCGGGCGATCACCTGGCCGCGCGGCGCCGACGCGGTCAGCCGTAGCCGGACGACCGCGCGGCCCAGGATCTCGACGCGGTGGCCGAGTGCGGCGGTGTCGAAGCAGACGGAGCGGCCGTCCTCCTCGCGCTGGTCCGGCGGCAGGTCGGCGTCGTTGCCGAAGGGGAAGAAGCGTCCGGCGTCGAGGCCCGTCTGCTGCGGGGAGACGACCTTGACCGGGCCGGGTTCGCTGTGCCGCATCGTGCCGTCGAGTCGATAGGTCGTCATCTCGACGTCCTCGGACGGCCAGGACGAGGCGCCCACCCAGCGTCCCTCCCGCACCGGATACGTCGTCGCGGGCCGGGCGGACTCGTTGATCCAGGCCCGGAGCAGCGGCTCGTCCAGCACGCCGTTGTCCGCGTCCCGCAGCCAGTGGTCCCACCAGCGCAGCGTCTCCTGGAGAAAGCCGATGGCCGGGCCGGGTGGCAGGCCTCGGTCCGGGTACTGGTGCGACCAGGGTCCGAGCAGGCCGCGCACCCGGTCTGCCGGGAGGTGCTCGACCAGACGCAGCACGGTGTCGCGGTACGGGTCGGCCCAGCCCCCCACGGCCAGCACCGGGGCCTTGATCGCCGCGTAGTCCTCGCAGACGCTGCCGTGCCGCCAGTAGGCGTCGCGGCGCTGGTGGGCCAGCCAGGTGTGGATCAACGGGTCCAGGTGCTCCAGCCGCTCCCGCCACATCGGCAGCCAGCGCTCCCCGACGAAGGCCGGGTCCGGCGGCCGGCTCGCGAAGGCCAGCATCGTCGCCGACCAGGCGTGCATGTCGACGGCGAGGACGGAGCCGCCCGTGTAGTGCACGTCGTTGTCGTAGCGGTCGTCGGTCGAGCAGACGGTGACCACCGCCCGCAGCGCCTCCGGCGCCAGCGCCGCGATCTGCAGCGCGTTGAACCCGCCCCAGGAGATGCCGAACATCCCGACCCGGCCGGTGCACCACGGCTGACCGGCCAGCCACTCCACCACCGCGACGCCGTCGGCGAGTTCCGTCGCGTCGTACTCGTCGCCGGGCAGGCCGTCGGAGTTGCCGTGCCCGCGGATGTCGACGCGGACCGAGGCGTAACCGTGCCCCGCGTACCAGGGGTGCCGCTGCGCGTCGCGCGGCGCCGTCCAGTCGGCGAGCCGGTAGGGCAGGTACTCCAGCAGCGCCGGGACGGGCGCGTCGGTGACGGGACGCCAGATCCGGGCGTACAGGCGGGTGCCGTCGGCCAGCGGGATCCAGGAGTCCTCGACGGTGGTGCGGTACGGCAGGTCCTCGCGATAGCGCAATGCCGCCTCCGGGGCGCGGGTGTCAGTGGACGGGGGCCATGGTCCGGCGCAGCCAGGGGGCGAGCGCCATGATGCCGATCGCGACCGCGACCACCACGCCGCCGTTGAGCGCGAAGTAGGACGGGTCGGACAGGGTGCCGTAGAGCTTCACGGTCTGCGCGGAGATGCCGTTGGCCAGGGCGAGGGAGAGGAACCACAGCGCCATGCTCTGGCTGGCGAAGGCCTTCGGCGCCAGCTTGGTCGTCGCCGACATGCCGGTGGTCTCCAGCAGCACGTCGCCGAGGCCCAGCACGGCGTAGCAGACCACCAGCCACCAGCCGGACATGATCCAGTCCCCGGTGCGGCCCATGGTGGCCGGGACCATGATCAGGAACGAGAGGCCACCGAGCAGTACGCCGAGCGCCAGCTTGTTCGACGCGTGCGGCTGCCGCTTCCCGAGCCGCACCCAGGCGCCCGCGACCACCGGCGCCAGCGCCACCTCGAAGACCCCGAGCATCGAGGCGTACCAGGACGAGGGGAAGTGCCAGCCCAGCAGATCGGTCTGCGCGTGGTCGGCGGCCAGCAGGTTCATAGTCGAGTACGACTGGAACAGCACCAGGTTGAACGCGACCGAGCCGCCGAACAGCACCAGATAGGGCTTCAGGTGCCCGCGCTCGGCGGAGGTGACACGGTCGTTGCGGAAGAGGAAGACGAAGTAGCCGATGGGCGCGAGCACGGAGGCGATCGTCACCAGGTCGACAAACCGACTCATCGTCAGCAGGCCACCCCAGGCCATCCCGCCGAGCAGCGTGGCGACGAAGACCGCCGTTCCGGCGACGGCCCGCCAGGTGGTCCGCATCGTCGCGCGCGGCAGCGGGGACTCGGCGCCGTGACGGTTGCCCTTGAGGTGCCGGCGGCCCAGCACGTACTGGGCCAGGCCGAAGGTCATCCCGATCGCGGCGGCGGAGAAACCCCAGTGGTAGCCGACCTTCTGGCCGAGCCAGCCGGTGACCAGCGGGCCGAGAAAGGCGCCGATGTTGATGCCCATGTAGTAGAGGGCGAACCCGGCGTCGCGCCGCTCGTCGTCGGTGGCGTAGAGCTTGCCGACGAGGGTGGAGACGTTCGGCTTGAGCAGACCGGTGCCGACGATGATCAGGCCGAGCCCGACCCAGGTCATCGCGGCCGTCGGCACGGCCATGGCGTAGTGGCCGCAGGCGATGAGGATGCCGCCGTAGAGCACGCCCCGGTAGGAGCCGAGCACCCGGTCGGCGAGCCAGCCGCCCGCGATGGAGACCAGGTAGATCATCGTGCTGTACGCCGAGTAGACCGACGCCGCGGTGCCCGAGCTCATGCCCATGCCACCGGAGGCGACGGAGGCGGAGAAGTAGAGCGTGAGGATGGCAGCCATGCCGAGGTAGGAGAAGCGCTCCCACATCTCGGTGCCGAAGAGTGTCAACAGGCCCTTCGGGTGTCCGAAGAAGCCCTTGTCCTCTTGTGCTCTCTCCGCGTCCGTCCCGTGGTGGACCGTGCTGGTGCCGGTGGGGTCGCCCACGGGACGGATCTCCGTTCTGCCGGATATGCATGACATAAGGCGCCTTACCTTATATTGCATGCTCTATAGGGCAAAACGGACATGCTGTCCGATGTGGCGGTCAGCCCCTCGGGCGTTCGTTCCAGGTCGCGATGACGGGGCGTCCGTGCTCGGTGCTCAGCCGGCTGATCGTGCCCGTCGCGAGCTGGAAGAGCGCTCCGTCGGCCGGCGGCAGGCCCAGCCGGCGCGCGGTGAACACCCTCAGGAAGTGCGCGTGCGCGACCAGGACGACATCGCCCCCGCGGCCGTTCTGGATCGCCGCCTCCGCCTTGGCGATCACCCGGTCCGCGCGGATGCCGACCTCCTCCGGCGTCTCGCCCGGGTGCTCCTCCGGCCCGGCGGCCACCCCGTCCGTCCACAGGTTCCAGGCCGGGCGGGTGCGGTGGATCTCGCGGGTGGTGACGCCCTCGTAGGCGCCGTAGTCCCACTCCGTCAGGTCCGGGTCCACCATCGCGTCGACGCCCGCGAGCTTCGCCGTGTCCTGGGCCCGCTGCATCGGGCTGACCAGCGCCAGGCAGATCTTGTGCTCCGCGAGCAGCGGCGCGAGCGCGCGGGCCTGCGCCTCGCCGTTCGCGGTCAGCGGCAGCTGGGTCCAGCTGGTGTGCTGGCCCGACAGGCTCCACTCGGTCTCGCCGTGCCGCACCAGGATGAGGTCGCTCATGCCGCCACGCTACCGGCCGGGGCGTACGGACGCGCGAAATCGTTCGACGGTGGCCGAGGGCTGCCCTAACGTGCCGGGGCATGAGCAGTCGACTGCGCAATCTCGCGAGCGCGAACCAGGCCATCGCCGAGGTCGGCCACTACCTCGCCGCCGACGGCACCGAGGTCGCGATCGGTGCGGCGCTGGCGGCGGCGATCGCCGGGACGCGCTGCTTCGCGCCGGACGAGCCGCTGCCGCCGGGGCCGACGCCGTCCGGCACGCACACGACGGTGGTCGAGGTGACAGCCGAGGGCAGCCTCAGCGCCGCCCGCCGCCTGGCGGCGGACGGGCCCGTCGCGGTCCTGAACTTCGCCTCCGCGCGCAACGTCGGCGGCGGCTACCTCGGCGGCGCCCGCGCGCAGGAGGAGGACCTGTGCCGCAACGCGCTGCTCTACCCGTGCCTGCTCCAGGCCCGCGACTACTACGAGACGCACCGGGCCAGTGACGACCTGCTCTACAGCGACCGCGTCATCTGGTCCCCGGCCGTCCCCGTCCACCGCGACGAGCGGGGCGCGCTTCTCGCGCGCCCCTTCGCCGCGTCGTTCCTCACCAGCCCCGCGCCCAACGCGGGCGCGCTGCTCCGCCGCGATCCCGCGGCGGGGCCCCGCATCCACGACGCTCTGGCGCGCCGCAGCGGACGCGTCCTCGCCGTCGCGGCGGCGCAGGGCGCGCGGCAACTGGTCCTGGGCGCGTGGGGCTGCGGCGTCTTCGGCAACGACCCGGTGCGGGTCGCGGAGGCGTTCCGCGCCTGGCTCGCCCCGGGCGGGGCGTATCACGGGGTGTTCGAGCGGGTGGTGTTCGCGGTCCGGGACCGCGCGGAGCCTTCGGCGAACCGCGCGGCGTTCCAACGGGTCTTCGCGGCCTGACCGCAGGGGCGCGCCGCCGCCGTCAGATCCTGCGGACCTCGACCGGCACGACCCGGCCGCCCACGTCCACCGTTGCGTCCGCGCCCGCGCGGGTGAGGATCTGGGACCCGACGCCCTGGCGGATGTCCAGCGCCCGCCCCAGCTCGGCGGTCAGTACGACCGCCGCCGCGCCGGTCGCCTCGTCCTCGTCGATCCCGTCGCCCCGACCGGGAAAGCCTCGCGTCCGGACCGCGCCGGACGGCTCGTCCGACCAGGCCCAGGCGTAGAGCCAGCCGGTGCCCAGGGGCGGGACGTCGAGCGCGTCCACCTCCGCGACGCTCCCGTACTGCCGGGTCCTCCGCCCCGCCGCCCACTCCGCGCGGCCGCGGATCCAGTGGAACTCGCCCTCCTGCCACGCGGGCACCTCCCCGGCCTCGGGCCGGAGCGTCGCGACGGTCGCCCCCTCCCGTCGCAGGAGCCACGAGGTGCCGACCAGCGGGTGCCCCGCGAAGAGAAGGCGGGCGCTCGGGGTGTAGATGTCCACGTGGCCGGACGTGGCGTCGTCGACGAAGACGGTCTCGGAGAAGCCCAGTTCGCGCGCCAGCTCCTGGCGCTCCGCGCGCCCGGGGACCGCGCCGCCGTCCAGGAGCACGCCGAGCGCGTTGCCGGCGCTGCCGCCGGGGCCGCAGAAGACGCGGACCACATGAAGATCAGTCATGGGGCCTCATCCTGGCACGCCCCACACACTTGCACTTTGTTCAAGTCGCTCCTATGGTCGTACTTGAACAACGTGCAAGTGCATGTCCGGAGAGACCCGAAGAGACGACGTCCAGGAGAGTCACCATGTCCGAGCAGTCCTTGCAGGAGTTCGTCACCGCGGCGGCCGAGCGCTTCGGGATCCCGGGCGCCGCGGCCGGCGTCCACGTGGACGGGCGCGCCGTCTACGCCTGCCACGGCGTCACCAGCGTCGAGAACCCCCTGCCCGTCGACGAGCACACCTGGTTCGCCCTCGGTTCCGTCTCCAAGACCTTCACGGCCACCGCCGTGATGCGCCTCGTGGAGCATGGCCGGATCGACCTGGACGCCCCCGTGCGGCGCTACGTCCCCGAACTCGTGCTCGCGGACGAGGACCACGCCGCCGCCGTGACCGTCCGTCAACTGCTCAACCACACCGCGGGCCTGGGCGTCCGCCTGGTCGTCGAGACCGGCGACGGCGACGACGCGCTGGCCGGGTTCGTCGGCCACCTGGACCAGATCGAGCTGATCGGCGCGCCCGGCTCGCGCGCCTCCTACAGCCAGGCCGGCTACAACCTGCTCGGCCGGGTCCTCGAGAAGGTCACCGGCCTCACCTTCGAGCGCGCCGTCGCCGAGCTGGCGCTGGCGCCGCTGGGCCTGCACGAGACGGCGTACTTCACCGACCAGGTGATGACCCGCCGCTTCGCCTGCGGCCACAACGCCGACCAGGACGGCACGCCCGTCGTCGCCCGTCAGTGGAAGGACTCCCGCGGCAACAACCCGGGCGGCGGCATCGCCGCCACCGTCGCCGACCAGCTGCGCTGGGGCAGGTTCCACCTGGGCGAGAGCGAGCTGGTGAAGCAGATGCAGACCCCGACCGTCGACCTGCGCGGCAGCACGCTCGGCGACGCGTTCGGCGTGTGCTGGTTCCTCCGCGACGTCGACGGCACCGCCACCGTCGGCCACGGCGGCTCCGGCAACGGGCAGTTCGCGGAGCTGCTGATCGTCCCGGGCCGGGACTTCGTGGTCTCGGTGATGAGCAACGGCGGGCCGGGCGGGGTCGCCTTCAACCGGGAGGTCGTGCAGTTCGCCCTGGAGCACTACCTCGGTGTCCTCGACCGCGACCCCGAGCCCGTTCCGTACGACCACGCCCAGGTGGCGCCGATCGTCGGTGTCTACGAGACCGAGATCCTGACCCTCACCATCCGCGCGGAGGAGGGCGCGCAGGCGCCCCTGCTGGAGGTCGTCATCAAGCCGGAGATCCGCGCCGCCTCGGAGAAGGAGGTCCCCGCCGACTACCCGCCCTTCCCGTTCGGTCTGCTGCCCGGCGCCGGCGACGAGTACATCGTCACCGGCGGCGCGATGAAGGGCCAGCGCGGCTTCCTCACCCGCGACGCATCCGGCGCGGTCATCGGCGTCGACCTCGCGGGTCGGCTCTTCGGCCGGGCCTGAGGTGCGCGGTGCCGTCGGACGGACGTCAGCTGCTCGTCGCGGTCCTGGGGAGGGGCCGGGACGGGTAGCCGGTGTCGAAGTGCTGGTAGTCGGCGCCCTTGATGTCCTGCCAGATCCAGCCCTCGGCGTGGAACGCCTGCCAGACCGCGTTGCCCTTGATGATCTTGCCGGTGCCGGGGGTGCGGGCGGCGTACCTGCTGCTCGGCTGCCAGCAGTGGCAGCGCGGGTCCGTCCAGGGGTTCTCCAGCGGATTGAGGTCGATCGCGCGGCCGTTGGCGTGCGGCGAGTCGGTGGCGGGAGCGTTGGCCTGGCTCGCGCGACGGCAGTTGAACGCGGACGAGTTGTCCGCGCGCATGCTGGCGTTGTCGTCGCCGCCGTACTGCTCGATCGGCTCCATCTGCCGGATCGGGAAGCGGTCGGAGAGCAGCCGGGTGAAGATGCGCTTGACGCTGCTGACCACGTCCGCGTTGACGACGAGCACGCCGCGGTGCAGCTTCCCGTCGAAACCCCAGTGGGTCATGGTCACCCGGCGCAACTGCTGCCGCCCGACGGGGCACCCCGTGTGCCACGCGCCCACGGCCACGATCCGCTGCCACTGCGCCGGGGTGATCATGGAGACCACCGGGTCCAGCGTCGCGGCCGAGACGGCGGCCGGCGCGCTCGTGACGGGAGGCGACGGCGCGAGGGACGCGGACGCCGACGTGATCGCGGGAGTCGCCGCCGGACCGCCGCCACCGGTGGCGGCACACCCGGCCACCAGCAGGGCCGCGACCAGCGCGACGGCGAGACGCCAGGCCCGCGGTGCCGGGCGACCTGGGCGCGGGCGGTACTCGTGGTGAGTCAAGGGTGTCCCTCCTGCGAAGCGGAGCCGTGCGCCTACCGCAGGCGCGCGGCGAGAACCGCGACGTCGTCCTCCGCCGGGCTGACCGACAGGCGGCTGAGGACGGTGTCGAGCAAGCCCTCCAGGGGAGTGTCCGGGTCGAGGTCGAGCGCGGCCAGGGCCTCCAGCGAGCGCTCGATGTCCTCGCCGCGCCGTTCCACCAGCCCGTCGGTGAACAACAGCAGCACCGAGCCCGGCGGCAGGCGCAGCGACGTGCCCCGGTAGTGGCCGACCCCGGCGCCCAGAGGCGGATCGCCCGGCAGTTCCGCGAACTGCGCGCCCAGACCGCGCCGCAGCAGCAGCGGCGGGAGGTGGCCCGCGCCCGCCAGCGTGACCAGGCCGGCCGCCGGGTCGATCTCCGCGACCAGGCAGGTGGCCACCCGGTCCAGGCCCAGCGCCTCGACCGTGCGCTGCGCCTCGGAGAGGATCTTCTCCGGGCCCCAGCCCTGGAAGGCCAGCGCGCGCATCAGCGAGCGGTACTCGCCCATCGTCGCGGCGGCCTCCAGGCCGTGGCCCATCACGTCGCCGACGACCAGCAGCGTCCGGCCGCCGGGCAGGGCCATCGAGTCGAACCAGTCGCCACCCACCTCGGCCGTCTTCCCGGCGGGGAGATAGCGCCCGGCGCACTCGACGTCCACGTGCGGCCGGGTCCGCTCCGACAGCAGCGCCCGCTGCAGGACGAGAGCCGTCTCGTGCTCATGGGCGAAGCGCTGCGCGTTGGAGATGCTGTTGGCCGCCCGCCGGGCCAGCTCACCGACCAGCTCCACGTCCTCCGCCGTGAACGCCGGCGACTCGCCCGCCCGCATCATGTTGACCACGCCGATCACCCGGCCGCGCGCCCGCAGCGGCACCACCAGGGAGGAGTGGACGCCCAGCCGCCGGTACCGCTCCACCCGGCTCGCCTCCGGCGCGGCCAGGGCCATCTGCTCGTCCCCCGGCGAGTTCGAGACGATCGGCCGCTCCTCGGTGACGCAGCGCGCCGCCACCGAGGTGGCCTGCGGGCTGTGCAGCGAGCCCGGGGCGCCGAACCAGCGGCCAGCCTTCACCAGCGCCGGGGTGGTGCTCATCGCCAGCCGGCGCAGCCGCAGCTGGCGGCCGGGCCGGTCGTCCGGCTCGATCACGTCCACCACGGCCACGTCGGTGAGCCGGGGCACCAGCAGCCGGGTCAGCTCCTTGCAGGTCAGCTGGACGTCGAGGGTGGTGCCGATGGTGGTCGCCGCCTCGTCGAGCAGGGCGAGCCGGGTCCGGGCCCGGTCCAGCGCCTGCCGGATGCGGCGGTCCTCGGTGATCTCCAGCACCATGCCGAGGATGCCCAGCACCTGGCCCGAGGAGTCCTCCAGGCGGCTGTAGGCGTTGTGCCACCAGCGCGGCTCCGCGGAGGGGTCCGCGGCGGTGGTGCCCTCGACGGTGTGGTGGCGCGGCTTGCCGTCCGCGAGGACCGCGCGCAGCTCCGCCTCGGCGGCCGCGACGTCGATGCCCGGCACCACCTCGGCGATCCTGCGCCCCAGGTGCGCCTCGACCGGCACCCCGTTGACCTGGGCGAGGGCCTCGTTGACGTAGGTGTAGCGCAGCTCGGTGTCGAGCAGGGCGATGCCGAACACCGCGGCATCCATCACCTGTAGGGGCAGGCCTGCTTCGTGAGCTGGCCGCCCGTCCGCCGGACTCATGGGCTGATCTTCCCATCAGCGGGGCTCCTCCGCCGCTCACTCCGCAAGTCCTGCGCTGCCAAAACACTGGGAGAACAACACGCTGGGAGAACAGCGCACGGGAAAAGCAGATCGGCCGGCCCGGTGGAACCGGGCCGGCCGAACCGATGCGTGCGCGAGGGGGGACTTGAACCCCCACGCCCCGAAGGGCACTAGCACCTCAAGCTAGCGCGTCTGCCATTCCGCCACCCGCGCATCGGTTGTGTCCGCTCGCTTGCCTCGGCCTTGCGGCCTCGCTCGCTGACGGGGTTAACCATAGCAAAGATCAGCCGTGGTTCCGAACCGCGTTTCCGCGACGTGATCATGCCGCGGACCTGCGCCTATGCAGGGCATGCCGGGGCACGGGGACTTGGGCCGGATGCGGGGCGGGGGGAGGATGGGCCACGAAGGGATCCGCAGGGATCTGCGATGAGAGGCGGAGCAGCGTGAGCGAGACAGTGGGTGCGGACCGTCAGGGAGAGGGCTTCGGCGAGGCGGAGGTCGCCGACCTCTGCCGGGACCTGATCCGGATCGACACCAGCAACTACGGCGACGGCTCCGGCCCCGGGGAGCGCGCCGCCGCCGAGTACGTCGCCGAGAAGCTGGCCGAGTTCGGCCTGGAACCGCAGATCATCGAGTCCGAGAAGGGCCGCGCCAGCACCATCGCCCGGATCGAGGGCGCGGACCCCTCCCGCCCCGCGCTGCTGATCCACGGCCACACCGACGTCGTGCCGGCCAACGCCGCCGACTGGACGCACCACCCCTTCGCCGGGGAGATCGCCGACGGCATGGTCTGGGGCCGCGGCGCCGTCGACATGAAGGACATGGACGCGATGACCCTCGCGGTCGTCCGCGACCGCCTGCGCAGCGGCCGCAAGCCCCCGCGCGACATCGTGCTGGCCTTCCTCGCCGACGAGGAGGCGGGCGGCGTCTACGGCGCGCACCACCTGGTCGACAAGCACCCCGGCCTCTTCGACGGCGTCAGCGAGGCCATCGGCGAGGTCGGCGGCTTCTCCTTCACCGTCAACGAGCAGCTGCGGCTCTACCTGGTCGAGACGGCGGAGAAGGGCATGCACTGGATGCGCCTGACCGTCGACGGCACGGCCGGGCACGGCTCGATGACCAACAAGGACAACGCGATCACCGAGCTGTGCGAGGCCGTCGCCCGCCTCGGCCGGCACCAGTTCCCGGTCCGGGTCACCAAGACCGTCCGCCACTTCCTCGACGAGCTCTCCGACGCCCTCGGCGTCGAGCTCGACCCGGAGGACATGGACACCACGCTGGAGCGGCTCGGCGGCATCGCCAAGCTGATCGGCGCGACGCTGCGCAACACCGCGCAGCCGACCATGCTCGGCGCCGGCTACAAGGTCAACGTCATCCCCGGCCAGGCCACCGCGCACGTCGACGGGCGTTTCCTGCCCGGCTACGAGGAGGAGTTCCTCACCCAGCTCGACGCCGTCCTCGGCCCGCGCGTGAAGCGCGAGGACGTGCACAGCGACAAGGCGGTGGAGACGGACTTCGACGGCCCGCTGGTGGAGGCGATGCAGCGTGCGCTGCGCGCGGAGGACCCGATCGCGCGCGCCGTGCCCTACACGCTCTCCGGCGGCACCGACGCCAAGGCCTTCTCGGACCTCGGCATCCGCTGCTTCGGCTTCGCTCCGCTCAAGCTCCCCGCCGACCTGGACTTCGCCGGGATGTTCCACGGCGTGGACGAGCGGGTGCCGGTCGACGCGCTGAAGTTCGGGGTCCGGGTGCTGGACCGCTTCATCGACGCTTCTTGATGGAGAAGATGGGGAAGAGGTGGACGGTGCTGATTCGTTCCTGCGGGATTGGTGATTCGGTCTGACTTTCGGGTTTCTCACTCCAGCGGGTGAAGGTTGCTGGGCTCTCGTACCCCGTTTGCCGCAGCGTCGTTCACCCATATGCAGCTCACCGAACGGGCTGCTCCACTGAAGGAGGAGACCATGCAGGTCAAGAAGATCGCCGCCGTCGTCGCCACCGCGGGTGCGCTCGGGCTGGCCGGTGCCGGCATCGCCAGCGCGAACGACGGTGCCAGCGCCCAGGGTGCGGCCTGGAACTCCCCGGGCTTCCTGTCCGGCAACGTCATCCAGGTTCCGGTGCACATCCCGGTGAACGTCTGCGGCAACACCGTCAACGTCATCGGTCTGCTGAACCCGGCGTTCGGCAACCACTGCGAGAACAACTGAGGCCGTCCCCGTTGACCGGGGGGACATGAGAGCTTCAGGTGCGGCCCCGGGAGGCGATCGTCCTCCCGGGGCCGTCTGGCGATTGTGGAGCTGATGTGGAGTCAACCGTGCCTCGTACGCCTCACT
This sequence comes from Streptacidiphilus sp. MAP12-33, assembly GCF_041261265.1. NCBI lineage: Bacteria > Bacillati > Actinomycetota > Actinomycetes > Kitasatosporales > Streptomycetaceae > Streptacidiphilus > Streptacidiphilus sp. MAP12-33. The sequence goes on along the minus strand of NZ_JBGCCA010000007.1, from coordinate 170,262 downwards.
CTCGTTGGGCCTGGTACGGGGGCTCTGGGTACGGGGACCACGTACGGGGACCACGGGGCGAGAAGCAGGAAGCACCAGCACGACGGAGAGCAGGGCAACACATGCGACAAGCGGCCAAACGCGGATTGCTCACGGTCATGGCGACCGGGAGCGTGCTGGCCTCCACCGCGGGCGTGACGGCGGGGTTCGCGGCGGGCGCCGCCTTCGCCGACTCGGGTGCGAGCGGCACGGCCAGTGACTCGCCCGGCGTTGGTTCGGGCAATGCGGTCCAGGTGCCCGTCGCGGTGCCCGTGAACGCCTGCGGCAACACCGTCAACGTGATCGGCGCGATCAACCCGGCCTTCGGCAACCGCTGCGCCAACGGCGGGGGTGCGTCGCGCGGCGGATCCGGGGAGTCCGGCGGGTCCGGCGGGTCCCACTCGGGCGGGTCCGAGTCCGGTGGGAGCTCGGCGGGTTCGGACTCCGGCGGCGGCAGCGGCGCCCAGGGCGGTGCGCACGGTTCGCCGGGCGTCGGCTCGGGCAACGCGGTGCAGATCCCGGTCGACGTGCCGGTCAACGTCTGCGGCGACACCGCGAACGCGCCGGGCGCCGTCAACCCGGCCTTCGGCAACTCCTGCGGCAACGGCACCCACGCGGGTGGCGGCGTCCCCGCGCCGGTCCCCAGCCCCAGCTGCACCGGCCCCATGGGCGGGGCGGGCGGCATGGGTGGCGGTAACGGTGGCAACGGCGGATGCGGCACGGGCGGCACAACGGGCGGCGGCACCACCGGCGGTTCGACGGGTGGCCAGCAGCCCCCGCCGCCGCAGAACGGCGGCACGCCCAGCTCCTCGCCGAGCACGGGTGTCTCCGGCACCGGGAGCCCGAGCCCCGCTCCGGCCACGGGCGGCACGTCGGGTGGTGGCACCGGTGGCCACCTGGCCGAGACGGGTGGCGGCGACGAGGCCATGATCCTGGCCCCGGCCGGCGTCCTGGTCGCGGCCGGCGGCGCCCTGCTGGTCCGCCGCAGCCGTCGGCGCGCGTAGCCGGGAGCGGCGGTAGCCGCTGCCGGGGCTACGGAGCCCGGGATCAGTCGTCGAGGAAGCTGCTGAGCGGGCTGCGCACCTGGCGGATGATCCGTCGCTTCAGCGTGATCTTGCGTCGCCCGTCCGGGTACAGGCGGAGGCGGTCGAGTTCCCAATGACCGTACTCCGCCTGCTCGGTCAGCAGCGTGCGCGCCTCGTTGCGGGAGACCGTGCGCGGCAGCAGCAACGAGCGGAACTCGTACTCGGGCTGCCGCACGATCTTCTGCGGCGGCTTGCTCAGGGGTGGGGTCAAGTCACTTCCTCCCAGGACGTACAGGGGGTAAGCCTACGACCGGGGGCAGCCCCGGCTCCAGAAGACTGCCCAGGGCGGCCTCAGGGCAACCGACGCGCGGAATTCGGGTGAGGGGATTACTACGACCCGGATAACACCGGTGCGCGGAGGGCCCGGAAGCGACTAGCGTGCGGGGCATGTCTGATGTCGCGCGTCCCACGGAAGCCCAGATCGCCCAGGTACGCATGGCCGCGGAAGCGGTGAAGGCTGCGATCGACGCGCACCTCGCGGCGGTGGAGGGGAGAACGGGGGCGGGCGACCCGCTGGTGGCGGGAACCTACGAGGCCCTGGCCGACGCGGCGGAGAGCTACGACGAGCTCCTGGACAGCGTCCACGACGAGTTCACGCCCTTCGAGGTCCCGCGCAGCGGTGGCACCGGAATCCTGGACCGGATCGAGCCGGAGGCCGTCTCCGTCCTCATCCGCCGCGACTACACCGTGACCGACGCCCGCCGCCTGCGCGAGACGGTCGGCGCCACGACCGTCTCCGGTTCGCTGCGCGCGCTCTTCGCCGAGTACGAGCCGGACCGGGTGGCCCACCACGTGTCCGAGTTCGGCCTCGAAGAGGGCGACTCGACCCTCTGGGTCGTCGCGAGCGAGCCGGTCGCGGAGCCGGGGGAGTGGCTGGCGGAGCCGTTCGACGTGGCCGACGAGGACCTGCTGATCTGCCGCTTCGACGTCATCGAGGACTACGAGGAGCTGGAGCCGGCGGACCCGAGCTGACTCAGGGACGGTCGGCTCTTGCATCTCCGGTCGCTGGAGGTCGCAGACTCGGGCCATGGACAGCGACGACATCGCACCGCTTCTCACCATCGGAGACCTCGCCCGCCGGACCGGCCTGTCCGTGCGGACGATCCGGTACTGGTCGGACCTCGGCGTGGTCGCCGAGGCGACCCGGAGCGCGGGCGGGCACCGGCTGTACGACGCGGCCGGGCTCGCCCGGCTGGAGTTGGTGGCGACCCTGCGCGAACTCGGCCTCGGCCACGCCGAGGTGAGATCGGTGCTCGACCGTGGGCGGACCCTCGCCGAGGTCGCCTCCGCCCACGTCGCCGCGCTCGACACCCAGCTCGCCACGCTGCGCCTGCGGCGCGCGGTCCTGTCCGCCATTGCCGCCGGAGACCGTGAGGAGCAGCAGGACATGGACCGACTGAACCGGATGGCGCGCCTGTCCGCAGAGGAGCGCCAGCAGATCACCGACGACTTCGCCGCCCGCGTCGGCGCCGGACTGGACGCCGCGCCAGGACTGGTGGACCGCCTGCGCGGCACCGGCAGCACCCTGCCGGACGACCCGACGCCGGAGCAGCTCGACGCCTGGCTGGAGCTCTCCGAGATGACGCGCGACCCGGAGTTCGAGCAGCTCGCGCGGGCAGCCCTGGCGGCGAGCCTGGACGCGGACCACGCCGGTGCCGACCGGCACCGCCTCTTCGCCGAGAACCTCGACGCCACGGTGGGCGCGGCCCTGCGCGCGGGGCTCGCCCCGGACGCGCCCGAGGCGGCTGAGATCCTCGACCGCCTGCTCGGCCACCCCGACCCGACCCGCCGCGCGGCTGTCCGCACCCGTCTCCGATCCCAGCTGGACGCGGGCGTGGACGACCGCCTTGAGCGCTACCGACGACTGCTCGCCGTCACGCAGGGCGGTCAACCACCGACCTCGCGCGTCGCGGCCTACACCTGGCTCGCCACCGCTCTGGAGACGCACTGACGCCGGCGGCAGCGGGCCCGTGCGGGGTGGGGCTACTCGCCGGACAGGATCGCGCGCAGGCGCGTGGTGCGGGGGCGGGCCACCTGGGTGGCGACGTTCTGGTGGAGGGCCTCCGGGGCGATCCCGCTCACCAGGGACAGGTGCCGCTCCGCGCGGCCGCACGCGGTGTAGAGCCACTGGCGGGTGAGCTCGGGGCCCGAGTCCGGCGTTGCCAGGACGACGACGCCGGGCCAGCGGCGTCCCGCCGCCTGATGCGCGGTCAGCGCCCAGCCGTGACGCAGCTCACCGATCCGCTCGCGCGGGACGACCGCCGTCTCCTCCCCGAACGTGATCTCCAGGCCCTCGGGGACGGCCCGGCTGACCACACCCTCGCGCAGGGCGCTCGGCGTCGGCGCGTGCACCACCGCGTCGCCCGCGTCGAAGCCGCCGAACTGGCCGGGGCCCGGGTTGAGCCGCGCCTTCAGCGCGGCGTTCAGCGCGCGCGTGCCGGCCGGACCGGCGTGGACCGGCGTCAGCACCCGGACCTGCTCCGCGGGGATGTCCAGCGCGCGCGGGATGGAGTCGCCGACCAGCTGGACGGCCCGGTGGACCGCCTCCGCCGCGTCGCGCGCCTGCACCAGGACGACCTCCTTGTCCGGCGCGGCGACCGGCTCGAACTCGCCGATGCCGATGCCGGAGACCAGCTCGCCGATCGGCCCGAAGTCGGGCTGGCGGGAGGCCACGACCGGACCCGGCCTGGCCGCCAGCAGGTCGGCGAACACCCGTCCAGGACCCGGCGACCACAGCTCGCCCGGATCGCCGCTGAGGACCAGCCGCGCCCCGTCGGCCAGCGCCTCGACCAGCGTCGCGGCCACCTCGACGTCGAGCGCGGGCGCGTCGCAGACGATCAGCAGGTCGAGCGCCAGCGTGCCGTCCACGTCGTGGGGGGTGGTCGCCAGCAGTTGGGCCAACGGCTGGGCGAGCGGGCCGCCGCCCGCCCCGGAGGCGTCGAGGCGGCGGGCGCTGTCGGCGTGCGCCGCCGCAAGAGCGGCACGCAGGCCCACCGCGCGGGCGGCCTCCAGCAGCGCGACGGGCTCGTTGCGCGCGGTCTCGCCGCCTGTGTGCAGCACGAGGGGCGCGTCCGCGACGGCCCGGATCAGCGCGGCAGCCGAGGAGTTGGGCGCGGCAGCCGCGACCTCCTCCCACCCGGCCCGCTCCGCGCCTTCGGCGGCCCCGCGTCCCGCGCCCGCCCCGGCCCGGCCGGTGCCGTCCTCGTCCGCCTCGGCGCTCGCCGCCCCTGCGGCGCTGGCCGCGAGGTCATCGTTGCCGCCGGGGCGTTCCCCGGTTCCGCCGGTGCCGTCCTTGTCCGCCTCGGCGTCGGTGTCGGCGCTCGCCGCCCCTGCGGCGCCCGCCGCGAGGTCATCGTTGCCGCCGGGGCGTTCCCCGGCCCTGCCGGAACCGCTCCCGTCCGCCTCTGCGTCGGCGTCCGTGCTCGCCGCCCCTGCGGCGCTGGCCGCGAGGGCGTCCTCCGCGCCCGCCGCGAACGCCTCGTCCGCCTCGAGCGCGGACGCCGACCCCTCGGGGGTCCACTCCGAGCCGCCCGCCGCGGCCTCGCGGCCGGGGAAGGTGGAGACCAGGCGGACCAGCCCGTCCGCCAGGCTCTCCTCCGCCAGCGCGAAGCGGTCCAGCGCGAGCAGCGCGCGGCCGACGGGGCCGTCCTCGGACTCGTCCTCGTCGTCGCCCTCCTCCTGGAAGGTCATGACGCGGCCGTCCGTCACCACCGCGAGCAGCGCCTCGTCCGGATTCGGGACGCCCTCGCGCGCGAGGCCCGCGCGGACCTCGGAGAGCTCGACCGCCGTGTGGCCGTGCAGCGCGGCCCGATCCAGCAGCCACTGGACCAGGGCGCCGGCCCGGCGCTCGTCCCCTGGCGCGGCGTCGGCGCCGAGCAGGCCGCGGGCGAAGGCGTCGGCGTTGGCGGGGAGCACACCGGGCACGCCGAGGACGGCCCAGGGGTCCTCCCGCAGCAGCTCCGCCGCCCGCTCGCCGAGGGCGGCCACCGCCGCGCCCGCGAGCTGCGCGGGCGCGCCGCCCTCGCCCAGTACCGCGGCCGTCTCGCTCAGCGCGTCCCGCGCCTGCGCGTCGACGTCCTGCCCCCGGCCGTCGGCGGCACGGATCGCCTCGGCGAGCTGCTCGGTGACGGCGGCGGCGGTCTCCGTCCCGAGGCCCTCCGTCGCGGGGACCTCCGTCACGGAGCCGTCCGTCGTTGCGCTGTCGGTCATCGGTGGTGACCCTTCGGTGGGGACTGTTCCTTACGCGAGAACGCTATCGGTCACCACCGACAGCCCGTGCCCACCGAATCGGTCAGTACAGCGCGGTCCAGTTCTGGTCGGGGTAGACGTGGACCGGTGCCGAGATGTCGTCCAGCGCCGCGCGGATCTCGTCGGGCAGTACCAACCGCTCGACCTGCAGCGCGGCCTGGAGCTGCGAGGCGGTGCGCGCACCCAGCACCGGCGCGGTCACGCCCGCGCGGTCGCGGACCCAGGCGAGCGCCACCTGCATGGGCGTGGTCGCCAGCCCGTCGGCGGCGGTGGTCACGGCGTCGACGATCCGCCGGCCCCGCTCGTCCAGGTACGGCTGCACGAACGCGCCGAACGACGGGGAAGCGCCGCGCGAGTCCGGCGGGGTGCCGTGCCGGTACTTGCCGGTCAGCACGCCGCGGCCGAGCGGGGAGGAGGCCAGCACCCCGATGCCCGCGTCCAGGGCGGCGGGCAGCACCTCGCGCTCTATCCCGCGCTGGAGCAGCGAGTACTCCATCTGCGTCCCGGCCAGCGGGGTCCGTCCGGGGACCGCCCGCTGCCAGGTGGCGGCCTTGGCCAGCTGCCAGCCGCAGTAGTTGCTGACGCCCGCGTACTGGGCCCGGCCGCTGCTGACGGCGAGGTCGAGCGCCTGGAGGGTCTCCTCCATCGGCGTCTCGTCGTCGTAGGCGTGGACCTGCCACAGGTCGACGTAGTCGGTGCCGAGACGGTTCAGCGAGGCGTCGAGCGCTTGGAGCAGGTGTCCGCGCGACCCGTCGAAGCGGCGATCGCGGTCGGGGACGCTGCCCGCCTTGGTGGCGATGACCAGCTCCGCGCGCGGGACAAGACTGTCGGTGAGCCGGCCGAGCAGGTATTCGGCGCCTCCGTCGGCGTAGACGTCGGCGGTGTCGACGAGCGTGCCACCGGCGTCGACGAACGCCTTGAGCTGGTCGGCGGCCTCGTGTTCGTCCACGTCCCGGCCCCAGGTCATGGTGCCCAGACCGAGGCGGGACACGCGCAGGCCGGTACGGCCCAGATGACGCTGCTGCACGGGAGGCTGCCTTCCTTGGGTCGCGCTGCGGTCGCGGCGCAGCAGGGATGCGGGGCGAGCCTACGCGGATCGGCGTGCACCCGGGGGCATCGGCGATCACCCGCCTGGCGGCGTGTCCCAGCGGGCCCGGACCCGTGCTTGGCTACCCGCCAGTAGCCGCGGGCGGACCCGCGCACTAGAGTCGGCCCAGGCGCCCCACCGACGCGAGCGCCGTCAGCCCGCCCGTCAGGAGGCAGCAGCGTGCGACTCGGGATCAACCTCGGTTACTGGGGTCTCGGCAACGACGCCGACAACATCGCCGTCGCGCAGGAGGCGGACCGGCTCGGCTTCGCGGTCTGCTGGGCCGCCGAGGCCTACGGCTCCGACGCCGCGACCGTGCTGGCCTACGTGGCCGCGAAGACCGAGCGCATCGACGTCGGCTCGGCGATCTTCCAGATCCCGGCCCGCACGCCCACGATGACGGCGATGACCGCCGCCACCCTGGACACCCTCTCCGGCGGACGTTTCCGCCTGGGCCTCGGCGTCTCCGGCCCGCAGGTCTCCGAGGGCTGGTACGGCGTCAAGTTCGACAAGCCGCTGGCCCGCACCCGCGAGTACGTGGAGATCATCCGCAAGGCGATGGCCCGCGAGCGGGTCGTTCACGACGGCGCCAACTGGACCCTCCCGCTGCCGGGCGGCCCGGGCAAGCCGCTGAAGCTGACCATCCACCCGGTCCGCGAGCACATCCCGCTCTACATCGCCGCGATCGGCCCGAAGAACCTGGAGCTGACCGGCGAGATCGCCGACGGCTGGCTCGGCATCTTCTTCGCCCCGGAGCAGGCCGAGCTCTCCCTCGCCTCCGTCCGCGCGGGCCGCGAGAAGGCGGGCCTGACGCTCGACGGCTTCGACGTCGCCCCGAACGTCCCGATCGCGGTCGCCGCGAGCGACAGCGAGGCCGATCTGGCCGCGGCGGCGGACATCTTCCGTCACTACACCGCGCTGTACGTGGGCGGCATGGGCAGCAAGGAGCAGAACTTCTACAACCGCATCGCCTGCCGCATGGGCTACGAGGCGGCGGCGGACGAGGTCCAGAAGCTCTACCTCTCCGGCGACAAGGCGGCCGCGGCGGCCGCGGTCCCGCAGCAGCTCATCGACTCCACCACCCTCGTCGGCACCCGCGACCGCATCGCCGACCGCCTCCAGGCCTACGCCTCCGCCGGCGTCACCACCGTGAACCTCGCGCCCGCCAGTTTCGGTAATACGCTGGACGAGCGCCTGCATGCCTTGCGCACTGCCGCAGAGGCTCTTGAGCTGGCGGGCCTGGGTTGAGTTGACCTGGCGGCCGGATTCCCCCGTTGGGAGGAGCGATCCTCCCTGACCCGAGGGAAGAAATGGCCACCCTGACTAGCACAAACGACGCGCCCGTAACCCAGTTCGATGGTTGCGGGCGCTGTCTGCTTGGGGTCCGGCGGCTCTCGCGGGTGCAGGGCGTCACGTCCTCCCCAGCACGGCAACGTGATCTGATTCTGGACGCCGTGCAGCGCGACGGTGGGCATGTCATCGCCTGGGCTGACGACTGGGACGTTTCCGGTGCCTCCGACCGATTCACCCGGCCTCAGCTCGGTCCATGGCTGATGGGGAAGCGCGGCCCCTTCGACGGGCTCGCGGCATCTGCTGTGGACCGTGTAGGCCGTGATGTCTACGAGGGGCTGCGACTGGCTCGTGAAAATGCTGCTGCGGGTCGGACGCCACTGACTGCGGATCACGTCGGATTCTGGGACCTCACGGACCCGAACCAGGAGCAAGAGTTCCCGCTGAAGCTGTTCGGCGCCCAGATGGAGCACCGAAGCATCCGGACGCGGAACCGTCAGTGGCCGCCGGCTAAACCGGTTCCGCAGTGTTCACACCTGGCACCACGACCGGGAACCCGGCCGGCACACGAATGGTCCGTCATGCGGGCGAGCGCACGCGGCGCCTGCGCGCCCGGCGGTCGGGCACGTTTCGGGTGGATCGGTCAGGGGCTGAGCCGGAATCCCGTGACGATCTCGGGGTGACGAATGGTGTGGTCCATCGTGTGGTCGGTCCAGGGGCGCAGCAGGGTGGCGAACTCGGCGGCCTCGTCGGGGTCGGTGACCAGGGTGGCATAGCCGGTGACCACGACGCTCCATCCGGTGCGGGCGAGGGGGTCGATGTCGTCGGCCTCGTAGGCGACGACCACGCCTGTGGATCCGGGGGCGTCGGCGGCGTTGACCAGGGCCGCGCCGCTGTGGCTGCGGATGACGATGTCGCCCTGGTCGACGATGTGGTTGGGGGACCTGGCGACCGCCGAGAAGCTCGGCGTGAAGGCGCTGCCGCGCCGTGCGGAGAACTGCGGCCGCACCCTGGCCAGGGGCTCGTCGCGTTGCCACCACCTGCCTCAGCGCGGGCTGACGATGACGGTCGCGATGACAGGCCCGGCGAGGGCGAGTAGCGTTTGCTGAGGATGCCTGATGGGCGAGATTCATCCACCTTGCGGGTTCGGGACAACGGGCTCCCTGGTGGCTGGACTTGCTGCTCGATCTGGCTTGCGCCGGTCACGCAGCGCGCGATCGGCGAGTCCGACGGAGAGGCTGGTCACCCGGACACGTACTGGTAGACCGCCAGTTGGTCCCGGATGCTCAGACGCAAGGGGGGCCGCCCACGGAGGTGAACCACGCGTCCCCCGTCGTGCCGTGAGCGGAGGTCGACGATCTGGGCCGGCCGGCCGCCGGTGAACACCCAGTCGCCCACGACGAGGGCGCGGGCGGTGGCGAGCAGCGGCGACGACAGGACGCGGCCGTCGGGCAGGACGAGGCGGCTCGGCGCTGAGGCGACGCCATCGGTCGGCTGCACCAGGTGAACCCTTCGCGTTGGGCCGTCCTCACGCGGAGGTGGGCCAGAACAGGAGCTGGTTCAGGAAATCCGGACCGACGGGAACCGTGAACGTGCTGCTGCTCTGTGAGTGCGCTGCTTCTTGGTTGTGCCACGCGAAGGCCACGCGCGTGTCCGGGTGATCGATCCGGTGTTCGGGGTCGGCCACGACGATCGTCGCGCCGACTCGTCGTGCGCCGCGGGAGATCACGGTGAAGGCGGAACCTCGGGGGAGTGCCAGTTCCACCCGGTCGCCGGGGCGCACGCCGTGGGCCCGCAGGCCGCCTGCGACTCGGGTGCTGAGGTCGTCCAGTTCGTCCTCGGTCGAGGCGATTCGGCCCAACGGACGTGACTGGACGGTTCGGTGGCTGCACGAACCCGTTGTCGCGCTGGTGGCGAGGTTGCTCATCTGGTCTCCCGGCAGGTGGATCGCATCACAGCGATCGTCGCTGTCGGCGTCGGTCCGTGACGATGTGGACGCCGACAGGGTTTTCGCGCGCGTCTCTGTTGCCGGCGACAACGACGATTGGGCCAACAGGCGCGAGTCAGAGGCCGGTTGTGCAGCAGACTGGCCGTTGACCCTTTCGGCGGCCGGGCCAGGCCGTCCCCCGATCACGTGAGGCGTAGGCGTGCGGCAAGTGGCTTTGGATCCGGCGGTTGGCGAGCTCGCGAAGGTGCTGACTCACAGGCTCGACGACCTGGTGGCAGGCATGGCCGACTCGATCGTTCAGGGGATCGAGGTCTACCGCACCTCCGGGGTGAAACCGCACGACCTGCACGACTCGTTGCGGCACAACACCAGTGGAACGCTGGCCCACCTGACCGATGGGCAACCGCTGGACCTGTCCGGGCCTGCCGCGACCGGCCGCACCCGGGCCCTGCAAGGCGTGCCGCTGCCGGAGGTCCTGCGCGCCTACCAGCTGAGTTTCAGCTACTTCTGGGATCAGCTGCTGCTGGAGGCGGTCCGCTCCGGTCCGGAGGCTCAGTCGGCGCTGCTGCGCGCGGCCGGCCGGGTCTGGGGGGTCTCCGAGAGCTACTCCACGGCCGTGACCGCCGCCTACCGCGACGCGCTCGCACAGCGGCTCGTCGAGACCGACCGCAGGCGTTCCGCGCTGGTGGCCGCGCTGGTTGACGGGCCGCCACCCGGCAGCGACACCGTCTGGGAGATCGCGCGGATGCTCGGGTTCCCGTTCGAGGGGACCTTCCTGCTGGTGACGGCGGAATCCCACAGTGCGGGGGAGCCGCCGCTGCCCGGATTGGACGTCAGGTGCCAGGCGATCGACGTCGCGTTCGCGTGGCGTGCCGAGCCGGGCCACGAGATCGGTGTGCTGTCCCTGCCTGCGCGTGGGGCGGCCGGGCCGGTCCTGGACGCGGTGCGGGCCGCGGCGGGCGGGCGCGTCGGTGTGAGTCCTGCGTACACCCGTCTCGACCAGACTCCCCGCAGTCTGCGCTATGCCCAGGTCGCACTCGAATCACTGCCGGCGGGTACCTCGGGGGTGCGGCAGTTGGAGGACACGCCGCTGACCGAGATGGTGATGAACAATCTGGAGACCACCCGGCGAGCGGTCAACCGCATCCTCGGTGGAGTCCTGTCCCTTCCCGAGAACGACCGCACCACCCTTCTGGCCACCGCCCGCGCGTGGCTCGAAGCCCATGGCTCGGCCGCAGAGGCGGCCAGAGCGCTGTACTGTCACGAGAACACCGTGCGGTACCGCATGCGCCGCCTGGAGGAGTACCTGCGCGGCTCCCTGGACAATCCGGAGATCGTCGCCGAACTGGCCATGGCCATCAACGCCGTCGGCGCCTTCCCAGTGCTGCTGGACCCGCACACACCGACCACACCCACCCACGCGTAGCAGTCTTGCGGCCCACGGTCCGGGGCTGCAGCAGGGGACGTGGTCGGCGAGCTCTCCAGGGCCGATGGCCGGAGTCGCGCAGCCGCTGCTGACCTCACTCCATCCGGCGCGGCTGGGAGGGGGCGATCGCGTAGGCCTCATAGGCGACCACCGCAGCTGCCGAATCGCCGACGACAACCATCTTTGTCGTGGCGACCACTACTCCGGCAGCCCGAGCAGGTACTGCTTGACCTAGTTGTTCAGGGACTCCGGTCGCATCAGCCGGGCGCCCCGCGCCCGGGGCCCGTTTCGTGCAGTTGTCCGGCAGGGCACGGGCGTTCAGGTCGCGGGTTCGCACGGGCAGGGGACCGCCCTGCGGTGGTTGACGCCGCAGTTGAGCCGGACACCTCAGGTCTCAGGCGCCTGCGGTGCAGCCGGTCGTCACGGCGCGCCCTCTCGCTGCGAGCCTGGCAGCATCGAGTTATGCACCCAGCCAATACCACCGGAGCGAGCCATTCGGTTCTGTACTACGGCTCCTTGGAGAGACAACACGTCCTGCAGGTGTTCTGGGAGGCCCGCGATGCGGGCAGCGCGACGATGGCCGAGTCCCTACTCGGGACGATCCGTGAGGCCGCCGACGACGCCGAATTCGTCGTGCAGTTCCACTTCGCGGCGAACATCGACGACGAGTTCGGGGGAGTGGGTTCGCGGCGCGCCCTCAGCGCACTCGGAGCAGCAGCCGACGTGGGGGCCGCCGAGTTCGTCGCACTTCTGAACGTACTGTTCTCGCATCAACCCGTGTGCTTCGCCTGCGACTCGTTCTGCGACCCGCGGTTCCTGCTCGACCTAGCATGCCGAGTGCCGGGTCTGCGGTCGGATGGATTCGACCAGAAGGTCATGGAGGACACCTACGCGGACTGGGCAGCGAACGCCACCGCGGCCTTCCAGCTGCCCGGCATATGGGCAACCCCGACGATATTGTTCGACAAACGCGTGATCTGGCTGGACAAGCTCGTCATGCTCGGGGTGCCCCGAGATCCGATGCTCACACCACGGCAGTTGCTCGCCGGTATCCGGGCGTAGCGGCGACGCGAGAAACGTGCGCAGGTAACCCGGCAGCGCGCGCAACGCTGGACGGACAACAGCGTCTACGTTCCCGCAGAAGCAGGTCGATTGATGCAGCATGGCGTTTGACACAGCATCGCGTTCCCTACGGCGGTTCGCTGCCGGGGCAGGAGTCTCATGGTCGTCCCTCAGTCCATCGTCAGGCCCCCGGCCCGTGCCGCTGTGATCCTTGTCGGCGTCTTCGCCGCCGGCGGTGAGGCGACCGTGCGCGGTTTGCTCCAGGACCTGGCGAGCATGATCCGGTCGGTGGGGTTCCGATCCCCGGCCGACGGGCTGACCTGTGTGGTCGGCATCGGCTCACAGGCGTGGGACCGCCTCTTCGAGGGCCCGAGGCCGCGTGAACTCCACCCGTTCTCGGCCCTGGCCGGTCAGGTACACCGTGCGCCGGCAACACCCGGTGATCTTTTCTTCCACATCCGCGCCCAGCGGATGGACCTGTGCTTCGAGCTCGCCCGCCTGATCACGCAGCGATTGGGCGACGCGGTCACCGTCGTCGACGAGGTGCACGGGTTCAAGTACTTCGACGAGCGCGACCTGCTCGGCTTCGTCGACGGCAGCGAGAACCCCGAGGACCAGGCCGCGGACGCCGCCGTGTACGTCACCGACGAAGATCCGGGCTTCCGTGGTGGCAGTTACGTGATCCTGCAGAAGTACCTCCACGACATGGACGCATGGGCCAAGTTGACCACCGAGGAGCAGGAGCGGGCCATCGGCCGCAGCAAGGCGTCCAACGTGGAGATGCCCGACGACGTCAAGCCCGCGAACTCGCACGTCGCGCTGAACACGATCGTCGAGGCGGACGGCCGGCAACGGCAGATCCTGCGCGAGAACATGCCCTTCGGAGCGGTGGGACGCGGCGAGTTCGGCACGTGCTTCATCGGATACGCGCGCACGCCGTCGGTCACCGAGCGAATGCTGCGCAACATGTTCCTGGGCGACCCACCCGGCAACACGGACCGCATCCTCGACTTCTCCACGCCTGTCACCGGATGTCTGTTCTTCGTCCCGAGCGCGGAGTTCCTCGACGGCATCGGAACCTGATCGGGGGCTGAACAGCTGAGCCGGTCCCCTCGCGTGCGAGCTGGCCCTCGCTGGCACACGCCGGTTGTTCGAGCGCGCCGCTCAGGACACCCCTGGGATGTCCCGCCACTGGATGCCTGTCGCCGAGGAGGAGGACGCCGGAGACGCGTACGTGGTGCGAGCCGAACTGCCGGGCGTCCCGCGCGAGCGGGTGTCCGTCGAGCTGGACGGCAAGGAACTGCACATCTCCGGCTCCGTGGACGAGACCGCAGCGGGCAGAACACTCAGCCGTCGGCAGGGGACCTTCTCCTACGGCATCCGGGTGCCCGGGGACGTGGACAGCGCCGGGATCCACGCCCGGCTCGCGGACGGCGTGCTGACGATCTCTCTCCCCAAGTCGGGGGAGCAGGCCCGCCGACGCATCGAGATCGACGTCGACTAGCGGGCGGTGACTTTCGTGCGTTGCGCCTGCCGATCCTACGCAGGAACGGCGGACCGGTGGCCGGGCGAAGCTTCGCAGGGACGACCGGTCCGCCGACACCAGGGGCGTCAGGGCTCGTAGCTGCTCGGCGGGAACGCCTCGCGGTCCTTGCGTGGCAGGTCGGCGTCCCCGGCGACTTCGCCGCGTCGTGCCTCGCGGTCGACCTCGGCCTCCTCACCCGCATACGCGGTGTCCGCGTCCGGCTCGGCCTCGGGGTCGAGCCCGACCTCCTCGCGGTCCAGCTCGGTGCGCTCCTCGAGCTCGTCCTCGTCCGGACGCCGGGGCAGGCCACCGCCGTGGCCGGTGTCCGGGTTGCCCTCGACGGTCTTGTTCGACTTGTGGTGCGCCATGGTCTCTCCTCGGGTCGTCAGGTCGCTTCGGCGCTCGTGGTGGCGCCGGCCGGCGACTGGGACTCGGACTCGGACGCTTCCGCGTCGCTCTCGTCGTGCTCTGCCGCCGCGCCGGTGTCCGCGTCCTTGCTGCGGATCGTGCAGTGCAGGGAGTCGCCCTGGACGTCGGCGACGATGGTGTCGCCGGGCCCGGCAACACCGCCCAGGAGCAGGGACGCGATGCGGTTGTCGAGCTCGCTCTGGATGGTGCGGCGCAGCGGGCGGGCGCCGAACTCGGGCTGGTAGCCGTGGGCGAGCAGCAGCTTCTTCGCGGCCTCGGTGACCTCCAGCTTCATGTCCTGCGCGGCGACGCGGCGCTCGCTCTCGTCCAGCAGGTGGTCGACGATCTTCGCGAGGTCGCCCTCGGTGAGGGCGTGGAAGATGATGATGTCGTCGATGCGGTTGAGGAACTCGGGAAGGAACCGCGTCCGCAGGTCCTCCATCAGTTCGTCCTTGATCTCGGAGACGTCGCCCTTGTGGGCGATGATCCGGTGGGCGCCGATGTTGGAGGTCATGATGACCACGCAGTGGCGGAAGTTGACGGTGCGGCCCTGGGCGTCGGTCAGCCGGCCGTCGTCGAGAACCTGCAGCAGCGCGTTGAAGACGTCCGGGTGGGCCTTCTCCACCTCGTCGAAGAGGACGACACTGTAGGGCTGGCGGCGGACCTTCTCGGTCAGCTGGCCGGCTTCCTCGTAGCCGACGTATCCGGGCGGGGCGCCGACCAGGCGGGCGACGGTGTGCTTCTCCTGGAACTCGCTCATGTCGAAGCGGATCATGCGGTCCTGGTCGCCGAAGAGCTGCTCGGCCAGGGTCTTGGCGAGTTCGGTCTTGCCGACGCCGGTGGGGCCGAGGAAGAGGAACGAGCCGACGGGGCGGTTCGGGTCGCCCATTCCGGAGCGGTTGCGCCGCACCGCCTCGGAGACGGCCGTGACGGCCTCGTCCTGGCCGACGACGCGCTCGTGCATCGCGTCCTCCAGGCCGAGCAGCTTCTCCTTCTCGCTCGCGGTGAGCTGGGAGACGGGGATGCCGGTGCGCCGGGAGACCACGTCGGCGATGTCGTCGGTGGTCACTGTGACGACGCCGGGACGGCCCTCCTCCGCGCCGGCGAGCTCGCCCTCCTGGACGGCGATCCGCCCCTTGAGCTCGGCGGCCTTCTCGAAGTCCTCGGCCGCGATGGCCTGGTCCTTCTCCCGCCGCAGCTGCGCGAGCCTGGCCTCGTGGCCGGCGACCTCGGTCGACGGCCCGGCGGTGCGCAGCCGGACCCGGGCGCCCGCCTGGTCCATGACGTCGATGGCCTTGTCGGGCAGGAAGCGGTCGCTGATGTAGCGGTCGGAGAGCTCGGCTGCGGCGGCGAGCGCCTCGTCGGTGAAGCGCACGTCGTGGTGGGCCTCGTAGGCGTCGCGCAGGCCTTCCAGGATCCGCACGGTCTCCTCGACCGTCGGTTCGGGGATCAGGACGGGCTGGAAGCGGCGCTCCAGGGCGGCGTCCTTCTCGACGTACTTGCGGTACTCGTCGATCGTCGTCGCGCCCACCACGTGCAGCTCGCCGCGGGACAGGGCGGGCTTGAGCATGTTGCCCGCGTCCATGGAGCTGTCCCCGCCCGCTCCGGCGCCGACCATGGTGTGCAGCTCGTCGATGAACAGGACGATGTCGCCCTCGGCCTCCTGGACCTCCTCGATGACCTTCTTCAGCCGCTCCTCGAACTCGCCGCGGTACTTGGCGCCCGCGACCATCCCGGCCAGGTCCAGGGAGATCACGCGCTTGTCCTTCAGCGTTGCGGGCACGTCGTCCGCCACGATCCGCTGCGCGAGGCCCTCGACGATCGCGGTCTTGCCGACGCCCGGCTCGCCGATCAGCACCGGGTTGTTCTTCGAGCGCCGGGAGAGGATCTCCACCGTCTGCTCGATCTCGTCGGCGCGGCCGACCACCGGGTCCAGCTTGCCGGCCTTCGCCTCCTCGGTCAGGTCGCGACCGTACTCGTCCAGCGTGGTCGCGGGCTTCTGCCCGTTCGTGGAGGCACCGCCTCCACGGCCGTCCCCACGCCCGCCTCCACGGCCGTCCCCACGCCCGTCCCTGCGGCCGCCCCCACGGCCGTCCGGGCGGCCGGCCCGGTCGGTGAGCCCGCGCAGTCGGCCGGAGTCCACCCCGGCGTTGCGCAGGATCCGCGTCGCGTCGTCCTCGGCGCCCGCCAGCAGGGCGCCGAGGATGTGCTCGGGGCCGATGTAGGAGGAGCCGGTCGCCTGGGCGTGCTCATAGGCGGTGGTCAGGGTGCGCTTGGCGGCCGGGGTCAGGCCTGGCTCGTCCGTCTCGCCCGCGCCCCGGGGCAGGGCTGCGGCGACCTGGGCGGCGATGTCGTCGGGGGAGAGGCCTGCGCGGGCGATCAGGGAGCGCGCGGGGTCGACCTGGGTCGCTGCCCAGAGCAGGTGCGCGGTGTCGAGTTCGGACACCCCGTCGTCCTCGGCCCGCTGCGCCGCGAGATTGATGAGCTCCTGGGCGGGCTCGGTCAGGAGCCGCCCGATGGGGATCCGCTGCACCGCGGGGGGCGAGGAGGCGGGGGACATGCCGAAGAACCGGTTGAGCAGGTCACTGAAAGGGTCGTCTGATCCGAACGCGGAGCCGAAGGGCATAGACATGACCTCTCCTGACTGACGACGGACGCCGCAGGACAACACCACTCAAGCCCCACCCGCGGACGGTCGCAAACGCGGACCGGGATCCGTCGAATGGCCCGCGAGCGGAGCGAGTGCTATCAGGCGCCGTGGCGTTCGGTCCGCTCTGGCGGGGAGGACTGCCCCAGCAGCGTGGGGAACGTGCCGACCGCGTCCAGCGCCATGGCGAGCTCGGCGACGATCAGCGGGTCCTCCAGCGGGCCGCGCAGGAATTCCTCCAGCCGGCGCATCCGGTACCGCACGGTGTTCTCGTGGCAGTACAGCCCCTTCGCAGCCTCTGCGGCAGAACCGCGCGCGGCGAGCCAGCCCCGGGCGGTGGCCAGGAGTGTCGTGCGCTCGGCCTCGGGCAGTGACAGCAAGCCGCCCAGCACGCGGTTCACGGCACGCCGGGTGGTGTCCAGGTTGGTCATCACCAGTTCCGTCAGCGGGGTGTCGTCCAGTTGGCGGACGCCCGGTGCCGCCGGTGGCAGGGACTCGAGCGCCACCTGCGCGTACCGAAGCGCCCGGCCGGTGTGGTCGAGCTGGTGGTAGACCGGGCTCACCCCGACGCGCCCGGTCGCGCAGGCACCGATCGCTTCCAGAGCGAAGGCGGTCGGCTGCGCCGGGAGGGAGAGGACCGCGATCTCGTGTCCCGGCTGTGCCCGCCACGCCGAACGCACGTGCAGTGCCCGCAGTCTGGGCTCCAGGCCGGCCAGCGGCGGTTCGGCGAGCTTGTCCGCCTCGGCCGTCAGCACCACGAAGGTGCCCTGGTAGGGGAAGTCGAGCATGCGCGCGATCTCCCAGGCCGACTCCCCGACCGGCAGTTCACCGTCGACCAGGGCGGCGACGAGCGCGGAGCGGCGGCGGTCGGTCTCCAGCATCTGCTGGGCGGCCGCCTCCCGGTAGGCGTCGGTGAGTGCCAGGGCGTAGATGTCGGCCAAGGTCCACACCTTGGTTGCCGCGGCCAGCAGCGCCCGTGTCGGCTCTTCGCCTCGACTCTCTGCCTCGGCGAGCAGTTGTTCCCAGAAGTAGGCGAAGCTCAGCCGGTAGCAGCGCAGGATCTCCGGCAGCGGTGCGCCCTGCAGGGCCCGTTTGCGGCCGGTCGCGCTCGGCGCCGTCACGTCGGCGGAGTCCGTCGTGGGCGAGGTGAGGTGAGCGAGGATGAATCCCACACTGCCGCGCAGCCCTTCGAGGAGATCCTCCCGGCTGACCACGGCACTGCGGTAGAACTCCATTTCCCCGGCGATGAGCTCGGCCATGGCGGTGACGAGGGAGTCCGTCCGCGCGCTCAGCGCGCGGGCGATGTCGGTGATGTCGGCGTCGGAACCTGGTTCGGGCACTCCCAGAGCCTAGCCAGCAGCGCACTGAGGGGTACCGCATCCGGGTTTTCTCCGCGCCGACGGTCCGGGACTGTCGGCGCCCACAGAAATCCTTGTCGCTGTCGCCATGGGTGTGCCGGGTCCGTCCACGCCATGATCGTGTGCGTCCGAGCCGCCGGTCCACGGGCAGCCCGGCAGTCAACGGGGAAAGAGAACAGAACAGTTGAGCAACCTCGCCGTCAATCTCACGGGCGCGACCAGGCAGGTTCCGCACCGCCCCGCCGTCCGGCGCGGCCGGAAACTGCTGACCTACGCGGGCCTGGACGAAGCCAGTGCGCGCGTGGCCGGCGGCCTGATCGCCCACGGCATTCGACCGGGCGACCGCGTAGGACTGGCCCTGGACGGCGCCCCGGCCTTCGCAGCGCTCTACTACGGAGTGCTGCGTGTCGGCGCCGTCGCCGTCGTTGTCAGCCCCCGACTGGGGCGGGATAAGACCCGTGACATCCTCGATGCTTCCGCCGCTCGCCTCTGCTTCGCCGAAGGCAGTGAGCCGGCGCGACCGACCGAACCGGCTCTGCCCGCGAGGTGCCTACGGGTCAGCGTCGGTCCGGACTTCCTCGACCAGGTGGCCCTGTGGCCCCTGCACGCCGGCCTCGTTGACCGCGCCGACGACGAGACTGCAGTGATCACCTGGGCACAGCCGGCCGACGGCGATCCTGTCGACCCGGCCGCGGCACCCACCGGCCTCAGCCACCGAGAGCTCCGGGCGTCGGCGTTCGTCGCCGCCACGCTGCTGCTCGACCTCAAACCCTCCGACACGGTGCTCAGCTACGCCCCGATGTCCGGCCCCCTCGGACAGACCTGCGCTCTCAACGCCGTGATCCTCGCCGGCGCGAGCCTGAGCCAACCCCCGAACCCCGACGACCTCACCACTGCGGCGCTCACCATCGTCCGCGAGCGCGCGACGATCCTCGCGGGGGAGCCGGTCGTCTTCTCCACCCTCGTGCACGCCGCTCCGCGCGGTCTGAGCAGCACAAGTCTCCGCCTGGGCGTGTCCAGCGGGCCCCTGCCGTCGGAGGAGACCCGGAGCCGCATCAGCCGCGCGCTCGGTGTGCCGCTCGTCGAGGCGGAGTGGCCGACGGGTGGAGATTGACGGAGATTGAATAGGACCTGCCTTTTCCCATTGATCGGCGGCTAGGCCTGCGTGGCACGGTCAACCCGGAGAACGCCTGTCGCACAGGACTGGCGCCGGCCGAGCTCGAGCACCTGAAGGGTGAGCGTCATGAACGCCTCCGACGATCCGAAGGCCGATCCCGCGGCGGAGCCCGCGCAACCGGGGTTGGAGCCCAGTGTGGGAGCGGTGCCGACGGAGCGCCCGGAGTTCCACCCCTACCACCACCCGGCTGCCGGATGGGGCGCCGCGAAGAGCGTGACGAATTTCCTGGTGCGCGAGGGCGAGTACCTGGACGGGCCCCGCGCGATCATGAAGATGAACCACGAGAACGGCGGCTTCGACTGTCCCGGTTGCGCCTGGCCGGACGACATCAAGGGCCTGAAGCTCGACCTGTGCGAGAACGGCATCAAGCACGTCACCTGGGAGATGACCCGCAAGCGCGTGGACCGCGCGTTCTTCGCCGCCCACTCGGTCGGTGAACTCGACGGGTGGTCGGACTTCGCCCTGGAGGATCAGGGCAGGCTGACCGAGCCGATGGTCTACCACGCGGCGAGCGACCACTACGTCCCGATCAGCTGGCGCGACGCGTTCGAACTCGTCGGCCGCGCCCTGCGGGAGCTGGACGACCCGAACCAGGCGGCGTTCTACACCTCCGGACGGCTCGGCAACGAGGCCACCTTCCTCTACCAGCTGATGGCCCGCGAACTGGGCACCAACAACCTGCCCGACTGCTCGAACATGTGCCACGAGGCCAGCGGCCGCGCCATGCAGGCCTCGCTCGGCACCGGCAAGGGCACGGTGGACCTCAAGGACTGGGAGGCGACGGACGCCCTGTTCATCATGGGCGTCAACGCCGCCTCCAACGCGCCCCGGATGCTCACCGCGCTGGCGGAGGCGTACAAGCGTGGCGCGCAGATCGTGCACATCAAC
This sequence comes from Streptacidiphilus sp. MAP12-33, assembly GCF_041261265.1. Classification (NCBI taxonomy): domain Bacteria; kingdom Bacillati; phylum Actinomycetota; class Actinomycetes; order Kitasatosporales; family Streptomycetaceae; genus Streptacidiphilus; species Streptacidiphilus sp. MAP12-33. The sequence goes on along the minus strand of NZ_JBGCCA010000007.1, from coordinate 150,095 downwards.
CCGCTGGTCGAGGCCGCGGCGCGGCGCACGATCATCCCGCACGACTTCGTCGACATGGCGCTGAACAAGTCGACGAAGACGAGCACGCTGAACATCCAGCCCCGCATCGGCGGCGACATGGCGCTGGTGCGCGGCATGGCCAAGGCCGTGCTGGAGCAGGCGAAGACGGACCCGAAGGCGCTGGACCAGCTCTTCATCGACCGGCACACCAGCGGCTTCGCGGAGTACCGGGCGGTTGTCGAGGCGACGGAGTGGTCCGAGATCGAGCGCCAGTCCGGAGTGTCGCGCGCCGACATCCTCAAGGCCGCGCGCGTCTACCGCGACGCCGACCGCAGCATCGTCAGCTGGTGCCTGGGCGTGACCCAGCACGAGCACGGCGTGGACACCGTCCGCGAGATCGTCAACCTGCTCCTGCTGCGCGGCAATCTGGGCCGCGAGGGGGCCGGCCCCTCCCCGGTGCGCGGGCACAGCAACGTCCAGGGCAACCGCACCTGCGGCATCGACCACCGGCCCGCCCCGGAGTTCCTGGACCGGCTCGGCGAGGTCTGCGGGATCGACCCGCCGCGCGAGCACGGCAAGGACACCGTGACGACGATCGAGGCGATGCACCGGGGTGAGATCAAGGTCTTCGTTGGCATGGGCGGCAACTTCGCGCTCGCCGCGCCCGACACCCCCTACACCTACGCGGGTCTGCGCCACTGCGAGTTGACCGTGCACGTCAGCACCAAGCTGAACCGCAGTCACCTCGTGCACGGCAGGCAGGCGCTGATCCTGCCCTGTCTCGGCCGCACCGAGAAGGACCACCAGCGCGGCGGCGAGCAGGGCACCTCCGTCGAGGACTCGATGAGCATGGTTCACCTCTCGCGTGGCATGAAGCGGCCCGCCTCACCGCACCTGTTGTCCGAACCGGCGATCATCGCGGGGATCGCCCACGCCGCCCTGCCTGCCAGCCGCACGCCGTGGCAGTGGTACGTCGAGGACTACGACCGGATCCGCGACACCATGGCCCAGGTGCTGGACGGCTTCGAGGACTTCAACCGGCGGGTGCGGCTGCCGCTCGGCTTCCGGATCAAGCAGCCCGCCCGGGAGCTGGTCTTCCTCACGCCCTCCGGCAAGGCCGAGTTCTCCGCTGCGCCGCTCCCGGACGTGGTCCCCGCGCCGGGCACGCTCGCGCTCGGCACGATGCGCAGCCACGACCAGTGGAACACCACGATCTACTCCGACAACGACCGCTACCGGGGCATCAAGAACCTGCGCACGCTGGTCTTCATGAACCGCGACGACATGCGCGAACGCGGCATCGCCGAGTTCGACCGCGTCGACATCACCGCCACCGCCCGCGACGGCTCCACCCGCTCGGTGGAGGGCTACCTCGCCGTGCCCTACGACATCCCGCGCGGCTGCGCGGCGGGCTACATGCCGGAGATGAACGTGCTGTGCGCGATCGGCGACTACAGCACCCAGAGCGACCAGCCCATCATGAAGCACCTCAAGGTCAGCGTCGTGCGCTCCGAGGCGATCCACACGCCCCCGGATCGGGCGGAGCCCGCCCATCTGGGCTGACCGAGCGTGACCTACCAGGCGTAGATCCGATTCATGATCTCGTGGCGCGGTGCGCTCTCCGGGCCGGGATAGGACAGGAGGATCGGCGTACCGCTCGGGTCGCGGCCCTCGACGACGGTGAAGCCGTCGACCTGCCAGGTTGAGGTGTGTGTCGCCCCTGTCTTCAGGAGTTGCTCGCACCGGCTCAGGTCGTCGACGTCGGTGGCAGTCCAGATCACGTACTGCACGCCGACATCGCCGGCGGCGTGCGCGCCGTGCGGACCGGTGGCTCGCAGGTAGAGCTGGAGCCCGTCGGTGCGGGCAAGAAGGCAGGCGGTGTCGGTCCGGACACGCACGTCGACATTGAGCAGCGCCCGGTAGAACCGTACGGACTCGTCCAGATCACGGACGAACAGCACCACCGAGGTCAGCTGCGGGCCCAAAGGGCTGTGGCCAGTACCCATGATTGCCGCGGTCCTTTCGTCGTGCCTGCCCGGCGGACTCGCCGCGTGACCTGTCGCGCCGCGTCGGGGTCCGGGTCGAGTCGCCCGGTTTCACCCTGCCCCACCTCTCCCAAGCCGGCGACTCGGGAGAACAGCTCGACTCCAGCCCTCGCCGAGACTCGTTCAGCTTCCGTGGAGCATGCGGTCCAGCAGCACGTAGCCACGCTGTTCTTCGGTGGCGAGTACAGCCGGGTCCACACCAGCCTGCAGCAGTTCGCCGGCCGCCGCGTCGTCGGCCTCGCGCAGTTCGACGACCGCGGCGGCCAGGCGCACCTGCGCCGGCTGGAGCGAGACCGAACCGACCGCCAGCGACCGTTCCGCGCGGTCGCAGGCCTGGCGGCAGGCAAGCAGTGCACGCTCCACTCGGACGGCGGCGCGGTCGCGGGCGACCAGCAGCGCGCACAACAGGCCGACGCCGATGCCCAGCAGGCTGCCCAGGCCGCGGTCGAGGATCAGGTTCTCGGCCGAGGCCGGCGCGGCCAGTTCGCTCATCAGCAGTGCCAGCGGGGTGAGGAAGACAACGCCGAGTGCGTAGTTGCGCGCGACAAAGTATTCGAGTGAGAACTCCAAAAGCACGATCACCACGGCGAGGACCGTCGCGTCCGGGCCGGTGGCCAGGACCGCGACGGCGATCAGCAGCCCCGCGAGTGTGCCGAGGGTCCGCTGCACGGCCCGCTGCGCGGTCGTGCGCAGGTTGACCGAGTGCAGCACGGCGGCCGCCGAGATCGCCGCCCAGTAGCCGTGTCCGAGGCCCAGTGCCAGGGCCAGGCCGCCGGCCGCCCCGGTGCCCAGTGCCATCCGCAGCGCAGGCACGACGAAAACCGCCAGATGACGGGAATGGTCGCTCGTACGGCCCGTGATGAGTTCGGCCGTGCGACGGCCGGCGGCCTCAAAGGGGGACCGACGGGTCCGGGCTCCGCAGGAACACGCCCCGCCCGTCGGTTCCGGAACGGACCGCAGACGAAGCCCGGCCAGCAGCACCGGCGATCGACGGCGCCCGTTGACCAGGAGACGGACCTGGTCGCGCAACTGCCGCGCGACCACGGCACGATCCTCGGGCAGCCTGCTCGTCGAGCTGATCAGCAAGGACCAGGACAGGTCCGCCAGCCGGACACAGACCCCACCACGCGCTTCCCGCTCTGCCGCCGTGGGCAGTTGGGCCCCCAGCGTGCGGTAGGCCTGCAACACGGCGACAGTGGCCCGCTGCCGCGCGCCCGGTGCGACGTCGCCCGGCTCGCAGACACCCACCACGTCGGCCACAGCCCGCAGGGCGGCGGCCACGGCGAGACGCTGTGGACGGTCGGGATGCCACAGCCAGCCGGCCAGTGACAAGGCCCAGGCCGATGCCGCGCCCGCCGCCGCGACCCCGGTCTGCGGTCCGATGTCCGCGCTCGTGGCCGAGCCGTTCGCCGCGACCGCGAAGGCGAACAGGAGCAGGACCGCACCCAGCCCGCTCAACCGGGCGGCATCGCAGGCGAACTTCGCCGCTCCCGCGACAGCGGCGGTGACGGCGATCACCACCACCGCGCCTGTTCCGCCCGCCGCGGGTCGGGCGAGCACGGCGAGGGCCGACCCGGCGGCCACGACCGCCGTCATGGCCAGGGCCACGGCGGCCAGGATCCAAGCACGCCGTCGGTAAGGCATGTTCCGGCCGAACGTCGTGGTGAACGCCCCCAGCATCGCGTACACGGCGAGCCTGCTCTGTCCGGACAGTGCGATCGGCAGGGCGGGAATCGCCATGGCCGTGGCCGCGCGCACGGCGAACAGCAGAGCGCCGTCCACCGGCTGCAGCACCAACACACCCCGCGAGGACATCGCCAGCGCCGTCACCACGTGAACACCTGGGCGTCCTGGTGCGGTGGAGGGTTGGCGGTGGGGAGTGGACATATCCGCTGTATACCAGGCGAGCCGCAGATGGTCCTCACATCGGGGCCGAGGGCGCTTTGCCGTGATCGGCTTCTTGCGGGAGTCTGTGGGCAACCTGGAGAGGGGAAGCGCGGCATGGACTCGGAAGATCGAGGTTGGGCGCTGCGGCGCGTGATCAGCGAGCTTCGGGAGGACGACCTCATTGACCGGGCCGCGTCGCTGACCTACTACGCGGTCATGTCGATGGTCCCCGCGCTGCTGGTCGTGATGTCCATCCTCGGCGCGATCGGGCCCTCGGCCACGGGCCCGCTGATCCGCGCAGTCAGCGAGTTCGCCCCCGGCCCCGCCCGCGACCTGGTGACCCAGATGCTGGCCGGCCTGCAGCGCCAGCACCTCGCGGCCGGACTGCTCGGGCTTCTCGCGGTCATATGGTCGGCGTCCGCCTACGCCGCGGCATTCGTCCGCGCGATGAACGCGGTCTACGACGTCCCCGAGGGCCGTCCGCTGCGGGTCCTGCTTCCGCTGCGGCTCGGCCTCACCGTGCTCGCCCTCGCGCTTCTGTCACTGGTGACAGCCCTGATCGTGGTCAGCGGACGGCTGGCCGCGCGCATCGGTGCCGCGCTGGGCGCATCCCACACCGTGGTCACGGCCTGGGAATGGGGCAAATGGCCGCTGCTGATCATCCTGCTCGCCCTGCTGCTCGCACTGCTGTACTGGGCTGCCCCCAACGCCCGGCAGCCCTTCCGTGTCGGCACCCTGGGCGGCCTGGCAGCTGTGCTGCTGGTCGGTGTCGCCTCCGGGGGATTCGCCCTTTACACGGCGCACTACGGCTCCTACAACCGGGTCTACGGGAGCCTGGCCGCCGTCATCACGTTCCTGGTCTGGTTGTGGCTGTGCAATCTGGCGCTCCTCCTCGGCGCGGAGATCAACTCCGAGCTCGACCGCCAACGGGCCATCGACCACGGCCACCCGGCCGAACACGAGCCGTACATGCCGCTGCGCAGTACGGAGAGGCTGCCCACCTCCTCCGGCGCCCGGCCTCCGGCGGGCGCCGGCGGAGCCTAGAGCGAGCGTCCCCGCTGTTGCGGGGTGAACTGCTCCAGCAGGGTCGGGAAGGTTCCGATCGCGTCCAGCGCGAGTGCGAGCTCGGCGACGATCAGCGGGTCGTCCAGCGGACCGCGCAGGTTCTCCTCCAGGCGGCGCAGGCGATATCGCACCGTGTTCTCGTGACAGTGCAGTACCTGCGCCGTCTCGGCAGCCGAACCTCCTGCTGCGAGCCAGGCCTGCGCGGTGGCCAGCAGCCTCGCGCGTTCCTCCTCGGGTAGCGACAGCAGCCCGCCCAACACACGGTTGACGGTGCGTTGGGTGGCATCCAGATTGGTCATCACCAGATCCCTGAGCGGGGTGTCATCGAGCTGGCGGACCGCGGACGCCTCCGGCGGCAGGGACTCCAGGGCGACCTGGGCATACTGCAGCGCCCTCGCGCTGTGGTCGAGCTGGTAGTAGACGGGGCTCACCCCGACGCGCCCGGTCGCGCACGCGCCGATCGCGTCCAGGACGAAGTCCGTGGGAAGGGCCGGCAGGGAAAGAACGCCGATTTCGTGCGCCGGCTGTGCCCGCCAGGCGGACCTGACCTTCAGGGCCCGCAGCTTGGACTCAAGGCCCGGAAGAGGAGGCTCGCTGGCCCTGACCACCTCAGCCGTCAGCACCACGAACGAGCCCTGGTACGGAAAGTCCAGCATGTGCGCGATCTCCCAGACGGAGCTGCCGCCCGGCAGCTCCCCGTCGACCAGCGCGGCGACGAGTCCGGCGCGGCGGCGGGCCGTCTCCAGCATCTGCTCGGCCATCGCCTCCCGGTAGGCGTCGGTGAGGGCCAGGGCGTAGACGTCCGACAGGGCCCAGAGCCGCGTCGCTGCCGCGAGAACGGCCCGCGTCGTGTGCTCGCCACGTGCCTCCGCCTCGGCCAGCAACTGTTCCCAGAAGTAGGCGAAGCTCAGGCGGTACACCCGCAGGACCTCCGGCAGCGGGGCGCCCTGCAGGGCCCGCCGTCTGCCGGTCGCGCTCGGGGCCCTCACGTCGACCGCCTGCACGGCGGGGGTGGTCAGGTGCGCGAGGAGGAAGTCGACGCTGCCGCGCAGTCCTTTCAGCAGATCGTCCCGGCTGACCACGGCCGAGCGGTAGAACGCGATCTCCTTGACGATGAGATCGGCCATCGCGTCGACGACCGAGTCGCGCCGCCCGCGCAGTGAGGCGGCGATGTCGGCGAGCACGGTGTCGGGGGAAGCCGGGTCGGGCACCCTTCGAGCCTAGGCCAGCGCCCCGGACACCGCGCGATCCACGCCCCGCCGGTCCCAGCGGGCAAGGGTTCTCTGTCGTCTGCGACAGAGAACTGTGTCGCCGTCGCCATGGCCCGACCGAGCTCCCTCTGGCCATGATCGTTCCCAGTGGCACAAAGCACTCAGACAGGACCGGGGAGGGACGGCGCCCCATGGGAGAGGCGCGTAACCGTCGCCAGGCGGGGCAGGGACCCTGGTCCTGACCCGTAGGGAAGGCCCGCCCGGGTCCGGACGCCCCACACACAGGCCTCCACCACTGACGGAAAGGCAGACAAACGTGCGCCACTGGCAGATGATCGACGCCTTGGTGGAGCAGGATCCGGATCTGATGGACGACGAGGACTTCAAGGCGGTCGTCGCCGTGTTCGACCGGCTGGATGTGGAGGTCCGCAGCACTCCGCCGCGCCGGGAACAGACCGCTGCGGCATGGCGGCTCGAACTTCACTGGCAGCAAAAGGGCCTGCTGTCCGAGGACACCGAGGCCGCCCTGCCAACGGCATTGACCGACATTCGGGAGTACTTCGAACTACGCGGACGCGCTGCGCCCGCGTCACTCGAGGTACTCGACCGGCGAGGTGCCCGGATGCTGCTTGTAGACCCGGTCGATCCCGCGGACCGCTGAGAGTGCTGGCGCCTCGCGCGGGGCTCACTCCTCGTCCGTCCACACGGCGACCGGGTTCGGCCACTGGGCGATGGCGTCCGGATCGGCGGTCAGGAGCGGATCGGGTTGTTTCTTCCACACGTTGACCACGGTCTTGGCCGGTGCGGGACCGGTCCGAGCCTGCGGATCAACGCCCTCTTCAGTATCGAGTCGGCGAAGGCCAGGGCATCAAGGCTGGTTGTCCCGGGCGCCGACTCGGATTGGAGCGAGGTCTCTGTCTGTTCGCCCGATGACGAGGTCTCCACGACGGTGTAGTAGTACGTCTCCATGTTTCCAGGAGAGCCTGCCGATCGTGAACCCGCGAACCCGGGCAGGCTGACGTGTAACCACGCGGCGGCGGGCCGTCGCTATGGCTGGGGCGTCGAGCGGGCCTCGGCGACGAAGACCGTCACGTCGTCGGGGTCCCGGAGCGTGTCCAGCAGCCACTGGCAGGTCTCCTCCAGTGGTTTCGGCGGACCGTCGAGGACGTCGAGCAGTGCGGTGAGCCGCTCGTCGATGGGCTGGTGCCTTGTCTCCACCAGCCCGTCGGTGTACAGCACCAGCCGGTCCCCGAGGCCGAACCAGAAGGCTGCGGCGTGGAAGGGGACTCCGCCGACGCCCAGTGGCGCTCCGGCGGGCAGCTCCAGCAGCTCGGGGTGCAGCCCCGCCCGCAGCAGCACAGGCGGCCGGTGGCCCGCATTCGAGATCGGGCACTCGCCGCACCGCGGGTCGTTGACCGCGTACAGGCAGGTGGCGATGGAGTGCTCCAGTCCCCTGGTGATCTTGTCGAGGTGCTGCCGTACCTGCGCCGGAACCAGGTCCAGATCGGCGTATGCGCGCGTCGCCGTGTGACGGCGGCCCATCGTCGCGCCTGCGTCGATGCCGTTGCCCATGACATCTCCCACGATCAGGGCGCGGCGGGCTGCCGGGCCGAATCGTGGGGCGCGGCGAGGGCGCGCAGCATGGAGAGGAGGTGGCACAGCACTCGGATGCCGTTGTGAGAGGTGGCGAGCGATGCCGGTCTGGCGGATGAGGGATTTCCACGACGACGATCTGGATCAGGTCGTCCAGGTCTGGGACCAGAGCCGGCCCGACGACCAGCCACCTCCGGTCTTCCCGATCTCGGAGGCCATGTCCGCAGCCCGCGCAGGCCAGCCTGCGGTGGTTGCGGTGGTCGGCGAGCAGATCGTCGGAGTCGCCGTGGCGCGGGCCGAGGGCGAACGAGCGTGGATCGTGCTCGTCGCCCTGGCATCCCGCTGGCGGCAGCGCGGGATCGGCAGCGATCTCCTCGCCGAACTGGGGCGCCGCCTGCGCGGCGCAGGAGTGCGCCGGATCTGCGCCCTGCTTCCCGAGTCGGCCGCGGGCACCGCGGCGATGCACAACAGCGGGTACACCGCCCGCGACGGACTGGTGTACTTCGAGAGGCTGGAGCACGCGCCGGCCGCCGAGGCCGGGCTGCTCGAAGCGCTCGGCGGCAGGGTGTTGCCGAGCGATCTGTGGGGCGCCCTGGCTGGCCGTGAGACGGAGAAGGACCTCGTCGAGAAGCGGATCGTCCTGCCACTGAAGGAAACGGAGCTGGTCGAGCGCTTCGGTGTCGTGCCTCCGAAGGCAGTGATCCTTTTCGGGCCGCCGGGAACCGGGAAGACCAGCTTCGTCAAGGCGGTCGCATCGCGCCTGGGTTGGCCGTTCGTCGAGGTATTCCCTTCCCGGCTGGCCGCCGACGGCGGCTCGGTCGGACTGGCCGCCGCCCTGCGGGACGTGTTCGGCGACGTTGGATCCCTGGACGCGGCGGTGCTGTTCATCGACGAGGTCGAGGAGATCGCGAGCGTCCGCTCCGGGGTCGCCGCCGACCCAGGTCACATGGTGACGAACGAACTGCTGAAGGTGATACCGGGGTTCCGCGAGCACGACGAGCATCTCATGGTCTGCGCGACCAACTCGGTGCGCTCGCTCGACCCGGCGTTCCTACGACCGGGCCGGTTCGACTACGTGATCCCGATCGGCCCGCCGGACGCCACCGCGCGCGCAGCCGTCTGGACGCGCTACCTCGGACCCGCTCTGGAGACCCAGACGGTCGACCTGACGCGGCTTGTGCAGGCATCCGAGCTCTTCACCCCGGCAGACATCGAGTTCGCGGCCCGCAAGGGGGCACAGGCGGCATTCGAGCGTGAAGTGGCCAACCGCCAGGACGAACCCGCCACGACGCAGGACTACCTGGCCGCCATCCACGACATCAGGCCCACGCTCACCGACGAGATGATCCGCGACTTCAAGGAGGACCAGGAGCAGTACACCCGGATCTGAGACCGTGCGGGGACTTCCCGTCCGGCCGTGGAGGGTCCCGGTCGCGCAGGTCAGAGGGGCGGCGTAGCGTGAACGACCGAGTTGCCGCCACCACCTGGCAATCCCGGACGGGAGGAGCGGACAGACATGAGCAGGAACTCCCCGGCGAAAGGCCATCACGGACTTGGGGCGCGCGGGCAGGGCAAGCTGCTGTACTTCCACACTCAGCTGGCCCACGCGATCCGCCAGACCAAGGACCAGGTGCTCAGCAAGCGTCACCGGCCCCACGAATTCCGCCAGCCCGACGGCCACTGGGCTCCCTGACAGACGGCGTGGTGCGACATGTCCGAGGTAAGCACCGAAGAGCTGGCCGCGCTGCGCGGCACCCGGCCCTATCCGGCGATCACGCTGGTCATGCCGACGGACCGCAAGGACCCCTTCGGTGACAAGTCGCGCATCCTGCTGCGCGATCTGGTCACCGAGGCAAGACGAAGGCTGGCCGACGACCCTGGCGTGGACCGAGAGGCCCGGCGGGACCTGCTCCACCACAAGTTGGACCTGGACGTGATCGAGAGCGCGCGCGACTCGTTCCGTCCCGGCGACACGCTGGTGGTCTACCTGGCCGCCGACGAGCCGGTGCAGGTCTGGCAGGTCACCTCCCCCTGGACGGTTGTCCCGCGAGTGGAGTTCAGCACCGCGTTCCTGACGCGGTTCCTCGTGGCGGCCGAGCAGGGATCGCGCCCCTACCTGGTTCTCATCCTGGACCAGAAGCTGTGCCGCCTGTTCCGCGGCGCGGCAAGGGAGCTGTCGGAAGTGAAGGCCGACGGCTTCCCCTACGCCCCGCAGATCCCGTCACCCGAAGACGCCGTCCCCGGCCCGATCCCGCACTCGGCGCCCTACGAGGACCACGAGGCACCGCTGAAGCAGTACCTGCGCGCACTCGACACGCACCTCGGGCAGACGGTGAAAGAGCAGACGGTGAAAGAACAGGGCAGGCCGCCGCTCTTCCTGATCGGAAGCCCCAAGATGCTCACGATGTTCGGCAACGAAACCCAGCTGGGAGACCTTGTCGCCGGCACCTTGCCGCTGACCGGCATGGAGACGGTGCCCGTGGCGGATCTGGCGAAACGACTGGCGCCGGTGCTGGACGAGTTCCACGCGAGGCAGGTCAGCGAGGCACTGGCAGCCCTGGACACCGCCCGTGGCCGCGGCACGTTCGCGGGCGGCGCGGCCGCGGCCTGGACGGCCGCACTGGAAAAGCGCGTGAGCCTGCTCGTCGTGGACGAAGGACGCGTCGTGGCGGGCCGTATCTCCGACGACCGCCGGGACCTCGAAGTCCTTCCTGTCCCGGAGCCGGTGACGCTGCCGAGCCCGAAGCGCGACATCGGACCCGCCCCGCACTCCATGGGAGTGACGACCGACATCGTCGAACAGCTCGTCGAGACCACCATCCGCGCCGACGGCCAGGTCCTCTTTGTTCCCGACGGCACGCTCGCCGCGACCGACGGCGTCGCCGCGGTGCTGCGCTTCTGACCGATCGTCGATTGTGTCGGGCAACAACAAACTCGATGTTCCACGACAAGGAGCGGCCTTGATGGCGAGACTCGTGCAGGCGGTCGAGGACTTCACAGCGCTGGACGCCGCCTGCCGTCGCGCTGCCGGCCTGGTCGCCCGGGTGACCCGCCGTCGCGAGGTCAAGAACGCACTGTCGGGCACCTGGCTGGGCCATCCGCTGCATCCTGTGCTCTCCGACATCCCCATCGGTGCGTGGGTGATGGCCTCCCTGCTGGACGCGACGACGGGGGCACAAGGGGCGAGAGCGGCTCGGCTCCTCGTGGGCGCCGGCCTGGCGGCGGCAGTGCCGACCGCCGCGGCGGGGGCCTCCGACTGGTCCGACACCTACGGCGCGACCCAGCGCGTCGGCCTGGTCCACGGCGTGTGCAACGGCACGGCGACAGCGCTGCAAGCGGTGTCATGGGTGGCCAGGCGGCGGGGGCATCACGCGAAAGGAGCCGTGCTCAGCGGCGCGGGGCTCGGCCTCACGCTCAGCGCTGCCTACCTGGGCGGTCACCTGTCCTTCGTCCGAGGCGTCGGAGTGAACCACGCCGCGTTCCAGGAAGAGACCGGGACATGGACCGACGTGGCGGCAGAGTCCGACCTCGTGGACGAACAGCCGCTCCGTGCGGTAGCGAGCGGAATTCCCGTGGTGCTGGTTCGGCATGACGGACAGGTGTCCGTGCTGTCGGCGACCTGCACGCATGCCGGGGGTCCGCTCGACGAAGGCCACCTTGAAGCGGACGGTTGCCTTCGCTGCCCCTGGCACGGCAGCACGTTCCGTCTCTCGGACGGGAAGGTGTTGCGTGGCCCGGCCTCGGTCGCGCAGCCGTGCTGGGAGGTCAAGGTCGAGGCCGGCCGCCTGCGCGTGCGTGCCCGGACCGTCGCTTGATCGCGGCGGGTGAGACTGCTACCGGAGCGGATTCACGATCGTCGGAAAACTGTCGATCGTGGCAAGGACCGGCCCGGGGTCGCGGACGTCTTCGAGGCCGATCGGCTGCACGAGCTCGTACTCGTCGTTTGCCGGCGGAAACACGACAGCATTGGAGTTCCGCAGGATCACCGGCCCCGTGGCGAGGGCGTTCCGCAACGTGATCCCGGGCAGCAGGTCCGGGATGGTGACGTTGATGTTCAGCAGGTACTCCTGGACTCCAGGGAAGGGCTGCCCCGGAGCCACGGCACTCAGGAATCCTGCGGGCGGTACCCGTTCGGGATCCATGACCCACGTCACCTCCCCGATCGTCGTCCCCGCCCCGTCACACGAATCCGCGTGCACCAGCAGCGGCAGGGTGCTGATGGCGCCCGCCCGGTACTGCTCCAGTACGGCGGGGTCATAGCCGATGGACGTGTCACCCGAGAAGTCGACCACATGCGGCCGGCCCCCGACGGTCAGCTGCGCCCCCTTGGTCAAGCGGTGGACGTTCTCCACGCTGGACGTCGCGCTCATCGGGACTCCCTTGGATCGTCCGGCAGAGACCACTGCTTGCGGCCTCGCGGTGGGTCGACCTTCCTGACCATCGTCGCGCGCGGTGGGCGCAGCCGCACCCGATCGATCGACCGGCCGCGCCCCAGCCGGCTGCCCCGCTACGGGTGCACGGCCCCGATCGCGGTACTGCGCTCTGGAGCCGGTCCGGATCACGTACCCTGACCTGCACCGCGGGGCGGCCCGTGGCAGCGGTGTGATGGGAGCGGAGCGGCGGATGAGCGGGAACGGCGGCTTGTGGGTCGCGCTGCTGGCGGGGATCGGCGTCGTGCTCGTCGCCCTGCGCAGCGGCGTCGAGCAGATCCGTTCGCTGCGTGGGACGCGGGTCCAGGCGACGCTGGTCAGCTGCTCCAGGGAGCGTGCCGGCCGTGGTCAGGCCCGCTGGAAGGGCGCGGTGCAGTTCTGCGACCCGGACGACGGGCTCGGTCATCATGTCTCGCTCTACCTCCCCGGGCCGCGCACGCCGGGGCAGCCGCTGCAGGTCTGCTACCCGCCTGGCAGGCCGGCGCGGGCGCGGGTCGCCAAGGGGACGATCGGGTGGCAGTTCCCGATCGGTGGGCTGGTGGTGGGGTCGCTCTTCGTGGCGGGCGCGCTGCTGATCCTGACCGGAGCGGTACACACCTACCCGGTGCCACCGCGCTGACCGTTGCCCTCAGGGCATCACATCGTCGCCTTGATCCCAGCTGACCGGTTAGCCTGTGCCGGGTGCAGCCGACGTTCGTTGACTTCGAGGTCGCTCCGCCCCACGACCACGGCGCGCGAGTGACGTTGACCGGTGCCGAGTTCGGTGCGGACCACCATCTGGTACGTCCGGGCGGCCGGGTCGATCTGGTCGGCTTCGCCGCGACCACGCGGCCCGGCACCGATCTGACCGTGACCGTACGCGGGTGCGCCGAACCGAGTGCCCGGTACGTGCCGGTACGGGTGAGCGTCAACGGTGAGCAGGTCATCGTGCTGCACGCGACACCCGTGCTCGACGAACCCGTCGAGTCACGGGTCACGGTACCGGCGGTACTGCTCACCTGCGGTGCGGACGACGTGTTGTCGCTGTGCGTCGAACCGGGCGCGGACGGCGCGTTCCGGCTCTGGCACGTCCTGGTCGATCCCGTGAACGAGGAGGGACAGTCGGAGAGGACACGGCGCGAGGTCGCCGAGGCGGGCAGCCTGTGGCCCTACCTCACCCGCACCGGTGCCCCGGGCGCCGAAGACGGCGAGGGCAGCCTTTGGATCCAACTGGGGGGCATGGGCCGGGCCGCACTGGCGACACTCGGCTGGCGCATGCGGGACGGAGAGCGCGCGAGCGTGGCCTTCGACGCTGAACAGCGGTCGTTCGCAGGACGGCGGGTTTCCGGACGGAACGAGACGCCCGCCTCGTATCGCGGCGAGGTCGTGGGTCTTCGCCGGATGCCACGTCAGTTCCCGCGGCCACAGCGAACGGTGGTGTTCGACGCCCAGCTCCTCCGCGACGGTGGTTGGCGGGATGCCGCACCGCTCACCGTCCACCTGGACATGGACGACGGTCATGTGCCGCTGGCCGAACTGGAGTGGACCGACCGGAGCGGGGCCCGCACCGGAATCGCCCTCAGCCCGGACGGCGGCGGGTTCTTCGGCCACCACCAGCGGACAGGGCAGATGCCCGTGGAGTACCGGGGCCGGATACGCGGCTCAGGACTGCCCTTCCCGTTCGAGCCGGTGCCGGCCCCGCCCACGAAGCCGGCCGTGCCGGACGTCGAACGCTTCGACACGTGCCCTGCGAAGGCGCTGTCGGGAGGTTCCCTCGACTCGCAGGCAGTGATCGCGGCGGTGCGCCGGTCGACGGCGGGCACCGACCCGATCGCGGTAACCGAGGAGCGGCAGACGGCAGGCATCGCGCTGCGGCACCTGCTGCTCGCGCACGGGTTCTCCACCCGTCCCGAGGTCGCCCGCGCCATCGTTGAGCTGACGCCCGAGCACGCTCGGCTCGCTGTCCGGCAGTTGGCCGGCTTCCTGGACGATCCGGCGCACGATCCGAGTGCCCAGCGCGGCATGTACCTGGAGCAGACGCCCGGCGACTACGAACTGCTGTGCACGGCACTTGCGTTGGCGACCCTCGACGATTCGTACGTGGCCACGGCGACACGGCTGTTCCGTGAGGCGAGCCCGTATGCGGCCGCGGTACTCGCCGCCGATTTCGGGATACTCGGCCCCACGCAGCGGCAGTTGGCCGGCGAGCGCCTCGCGAACCTCGCGGCGAGCACACGCGACGACCACGTAGCCACGCCCGCAGTGCGCGCCCTGTTGCGGCTCGGTCAATTCGAGCTCGTACTCTCTGCGGTGAGAGACTTCACGGACCGCGGCGTGTTCCTGTCGCAGGTGGCACGACCGCTGTCCGAGACGGATCCCGCAGTGCAGCCCGCGTTGGTGGACAGTGCCTTGCACGCGTTGACCGCGAATCCTGGCAACCTGCTGCACCTGGCCACCCGGGGTGACGGCACAGCGCTGGCAGACGTCCCCTCCGAAGTGCTCGCCTGCGGAGAGGCGTACCGGGATCGGGTCGCCGGGATCCTGTGGGGGCTGGTGCGATCCACCGACCTCACCGCGGACGTGCGATGGCGCGCGGCAGACCGGCTCGGGCTGATCGCTTCCTCTGAACACGCAAGCGCCGTCAGACTGCTGGAGGAAGACGGAGTCTACGATCCCGAAGCGCCCCGTCCCCAGCGGCCGGCAGGCACCGAGGAGGAGCTCGCCGCCGCATGCGAGGTGGCCTCGGCGGTATGGCAGCGGATCGAGCGCGAGCTGACACGGCGCTTCCCGAGCTTTCCCGTGATCCTGGGCGGCCCGGCGACACCCGAGGAGATCAGCGCGTGCGAGCAGGCGCTCGGCTGCCGGTTGCCGGTCGACTTCGTGGCCTCCTGCCTGGTTCATCGCAGCATCGCCTTCGGTGACCTCGTGATGGGGATGCCGAACCAGCAGGACGTGGCCGAACTAGCAGACTATCGCGAGTGGATGGGACGAGAGTGGTCCAGCGACCAGCCTGACGCCGCGGACGCCCTGTTCCGCAGCGACTACGGCTGGCGCGACGGCTGGGTGCCCCTCGAATCCGACGAACCGCACAACGGTGAGGCCCTGGACCTCGACCCGGCGCCTGCCGGACGGTACGGACAGATCATCTCGATGGACCACGGCACGCCGCGGGGCGTCTCCGCTGCCGGCTGGTTCGAGCTGCTGGAACGCTTCGCGACCAACCTTGAGCAGGATCGATACCTCCTCCACAAGGACGGGTACCTCGACCTCCACCACGGCTGAGCAGCGGCGAAGGCCCTAATCCCCAGCTGTGCTCGCCCGTCCTTCGGGGGCCGTAGGGCCGCGACGAGGTCGCCGAGTACGCCATACCGCTGGACCACATCGTCCGACGGCGACGCCCACAGGGCACGCCCGTCAGGGCTGAAGGCCAGAGAGTGATACGAGGCCGTGGCTGTGCCGAGGCTCGCTGAGGAGATCCCGCTGGGAGTCCACCGCTCCAGCCCCGCCTCGCCCGCGACGACGAGCAGGGGCTGCTCCGGATGCCAGGACGCGGCGGGTTTCCGCGCCTCCGGCTCCCGCCCGAACGCATCCCCGTAGGCGCTCGACTCCGGGCCGACCGTGGCGAGTTGCCGCAACTGCCGGCGGCGTACTCCCAGACGTGGACCGCCGGACGCTCCGAGTCCCAGCAGGCCACCAGCGGCAGCCGCGGATGACAGGCCAGGCTCTCGACGGAGCGTCCGTTGCCGACCAGCGCCCGTGCCACTACCTCAAGTCCAGTCACACCCGCACCCTAGGGTTCGGGTCCGGCACCGCGTCGGCGGTCGCCCGGCGCTGGGCGGCGGCCAGGGCCAGGGACGCGGCACCGGCCAGGAGGACGGATGCGATCACCGCCGTCCAGCCGCGGCGGAAGCCGGCCAGGGCGGCCTGCGGGCCGTGCGGCGTGCCGATGAGGCTGACCATCAGCGCCACCCCGATCACGGCGCCGATCTGACGGGCCATCGTGGTCACCGCCGAGCCGGTCGCGAAGCGGGAGGGTGGCAGGGAGGCCGCGGCCGCGCCGATGAGGGTGGGCAGGACCAGACCGACGCCCAGGCCGGTCAGCAGCATGCCGGGCAGCAGTTCGGTGGCGTAGTCGGGGCGAACGCCGATCGCCGCCGCCCACCAGCCGACACCGGCCGCGAACAGGAGGGTGCCGAGGGCCGCGAGGCGTCCCGGGCCGAGCCGGCGCACCAGCGCCGCGCTGCCGAGGGCCACCGGCGGTACCAGCAGCGGCCCCGGGGCGATGGCCAGTCCGGTGCGCAACGCCGAGTAGCCCCAGGCATCCTGGCACCACAGCACCGAGGTCAGCAGCATCCCGGCGAAGGCGACGGTGAAGAGCAGCGCGGCGGTGTTGGCCGCGGCGAAGCTCGGGACCTTCAGTAGCGGGAGCTCGACCACGGGTGCCGGATGGTGGGCCGAGCGGCGCAGGAACGCGCCGGTGAGGAGCACCGAGGCGAGCAGGCCGCCGAGCACCCGGACGGAGCCCCAGCCCCAGGCGTCGCCCTTGACCAGGGCGACCGCGAGTGCGGCGATGGCGGCGGTGAGCAGCGCCGCGCCGAACAGGTCGGGCAGGGGGCCCGACTCCCCGCTGCGCAGCCGTGGCAGCACGCGGGCGCCGGCCACCAGGGCGGCGACCCCGACCGGGACGTTGACGAGGAACACCCAGCGCCAGTCGGCCTCCACCAGCAGCCCGCCGAGCACCGGCCCGAGCCCGGCCGCGATCCCGCCGATCGAGGCCCAGGCCCGGATGGCACCGGGGCGCCGGGCCGGGGGAGTGGCGTCGAGGAGCAGCGCCAGCGAGGTGGGTATCAGCGCGGCGGCTCCGGCGGCCTGGACGAGCCGGGCGCCGATCAGCCAGCCCACGCCGGGGGCCAGCGCGCAGAGCGCGGAGGCGGCGGTGAAGACCGCCAGTCCGGCGAGGAACACCGTCCGGTGGCCCACCCGGTCGGCCAGCCGTCCGGCGGCGACGAGCAGCGCGGCGAACACGATCGCGTATCCGTTGAGCACCCAGGACAGGGTGGTCAGGTCGCTGCCGTGGAAGTACTGCTGCATCGCCGGAAGGGCGACGTTGACGATAAACAGGTCCAGGTTCGAGACGAAGACCGCAGCGGCGACCACCAGGAACGCGGTGCGGCGGTGCGGTGCCGGTGCGACGGCGACCGCGTCGACGGAGTCAACGGAGTCGACGACGGCGGGGGTGGCTAGTGGATTTGGTTTTCCAACTCTCTCCATGCGACGAACGCTAGCGGTATCGAGTTTGAAAACACAACCCGTCGTGGCAGGCTGGCTGCATGACCCTGCCCGGACGTCCCTGCTCCATCGCCGCGGCGCTCCAGATCCTCGGCGAGAAGTGGGCGCTGCTCGCCGTGCGCGAGCTCTTCTACGGCAACCACCGCTTCGACGCGATCGTCCGCAACACCGGTGCTCCGCGCGACCGCCTGACCGCCCGGCTGCGTGCCCTGGAGGAGGCGGGAGTGGTCGAGCGCCGCCCCTACAGCGAGCGCCCCCCGCGTTTCGAGTACCACCTGACCGAGGCGGGACGGGACCTCGCCCCGCTCACCCAGTCGCTGCTCGCCTGGGGCGATCGCTGGCTCTCCGCCGAACCGCCCGTGGTGCTGCGCCACCACACGGCCGAGCACCACGACCACCCGCTGGACGCCGCCTGGACCTGCCGCACCTGCGGGGAGGAGGTCCGCAGCCCGGATGTCGCCATCGACATCCGCACGCCCGGCTGGGACCGCCAGGGCCCGACCCCGGACTGACGATCACGCCGGCGGGGCCGAACCCTCGGGGCCGAACCCTCGTGGCCGGCCTCGTGCTACCGGCTGACGACTCGGCTGTTCACCTCGTGCCGGTGGGCCCGGTCGTCAGCGCCACGTCGCCCGGTGATCCGCGCGGCACGGCGGGCGAGCGGGAACCAGAGGAGGGTCGAGCCGCCGACGGTGACGAGGCACAGGACCACGGCCGTGCGTCCCTCGAACATGTACTGCTGCCAGGCCGCCCAGGCGCAGACGCCCGTGAGGGAGACCGTGACGAGTCCGACCGAGAACCGACCCCCGGGGATGCGGAAGGGCCGGTGCAGCCCCGGTTCGCGGATGCGCAGCGCGATCAGCGCCGCGACCTCCAGCAGGATGCCGATGTTGGTGAGGAACACGTCGAAGACGATCAGGTTCGCGAAACTGCTCAGGCAGAACATCGCGTAGACGACCGCCGAGCCAATGACGGAGAGGACCGGGACCCCGCGCTTCCTGCTCTCGCGGGCGAGGAACCTCGGCAGGTAGTGGTCCCGCGCCAGTGCGTAGGGCAGGCGGCTGTTGGAGGCGAGCAGCGCGGAGAAGAGCGCGGCGGAGGCCAGCATGCCGCCGGCCGTCACCGCCCACTGCAGCCAGGGGCCGGCCAACTGGCGGGCGACCCCGGCAAAGGAGCCGGCGCTCCAACCGGCCCAGCCGTTGGTGCCGTGCTTGCCCACGCCGAGGGCTGCCAGCGCGGGCAGCAGGTAGCCGAGCACGATCAGGACCAAGGAGAACGCCAGCGCGCGGGGCAGGTGCCTGCGGGGGTTCTGCATCTCCCCGGCGACCGTGCTCACCGCGTCCCAGCCGCAGTAGCTCCACATCACGATGAACAGGCCGGCGCCGAAGGCGCTCCACCCGGACTGGTCGGTGGAACTGGTCAGTTCGCCGACCGGGTTCGTCCCGGTCCGCGCGAGGTGGACGAAGCCGACGACGGTCAGCACCAGCATCGGGACCAGGCAGACCGCCCCGAACAGCACCGATGTGTCGCCGACCCACCCGGCGCCCAGCAGGTTCAGTGCGGTGAACAGTGCGATCACGGCGAGGCAGACGAACCAGTTGAGGTCGAAGTGGAGATGGCCGACGGAGAACAGGACGTGCCGACCCGGCGCGACGGCACCGACGAGGCTGCGCAGGTAGCCGGTGAAGAGCACCGGATACAGCGCCATGTCGACGAAGCTGCAGATCCACTGCAGCAGCCCCTGCTGGAAGCCCCAGAACCTGCCGAGCCCGCGCTTGACCCAGTGGTAGTAGCCCCCCTCCTCCGGGATCGCGGTGCCGAGTTCGGCGACCACGAGGGAGTGCGGGACCGCGTAGATCAGCGGGGTCACCAGGAGGAGGACGACGCCCATGCCCGGCCCCGAGGCGGAGAACAGCGACTCGGTTCCGTAGGCCCCGCCCGAGACGGAGAAGAAGATCAGCGCCACCAGCGGGAGCAGGCGGACCTGACGCGTCCTCCGGCCGGGCGTCGCCGTGGCAGTCCCCGCAGCGGGAGTCCTCGCGGCGGTCCTCGCGGCGGCCGGTGCCGCAGCAGCTGTCCCCGAAGCGGCAGAGGCCATGAATCGCTCCAGGTCGCAGGCGGTGTGGCCAGCCATTCTGCGTCCGCGTCCGGCGGGGGACAAGTACCCCCGTGCGGTTCGGGCGGGCGAGCCGGCCGCGCGGGGGTTTTGGTGGGGCGCCCCGGGGGTCTTGTATCGTTCCTCCCGAATCATCCAGAGGGGTGGAGGGACCGGCCCGACGAAGCCCCGGCAACTCCCCGGTGGACTCGGTGCGTACGCGCACCGCGCCGCCAGGGTCAGTGCCAACTCCGGCCTGCCGCCAACGTGGCGCGGGAAAGATGAGGAGAAACGGTGCTTTCGGTGCTGTGCTTCGTCCGGGCGCTTACCGCCCCGGCCCTTCCGCGTACCCGTCGCATATTCGGCGCAGGCATCCGGCCGACTTTCCCGGCCTGTTCCCGCTGATCGTCCCCGGCTCCCTGCCACCGGAGTCCGTGTGAGCGCAGTCTGCCTGCCGCTCAAGGGATTTGAGACTGGAGTACCCAATTCATGGAGAACACGAGCGGCGTCGGCGTGCTCGACAAGGCGACCACGATCCTGGGCGCCCTGGAGGCCGGGCCCAGCAGTCTGGCGGCGCTGGTCGCCGCCACCGGGCTGGCGCGGCCCACTGTGCACCGGCTCGCGGTCGCGCTGGAGCGCCACCGCATGGTCGCCCGCGACCTGCAAGGCCGGTTCGTCCTCGGCCCGCGGCTCGGCGAACTGTCGGCCGCGGCCGGTGAGGACCGGCTGCTGGGCGTGTCCGGCGGCGTGCTGGCCCGCCTGCGCGACGTCACCGGCGAGAGCGCCCAGCTCTACCGCCGCCAGGGCGAGGCGCGCATCTGCGTCGCCGCTGCCGAGCGGCTCTCGGGCCTGCGCGACATCGTCCCCGTGGGGGTGACCCTGCCCATGCAGGTCGGCGCCGCCGCGCAGATCCTGCTCGCCTGGGAGGAGCCGGAGCGGCTGCACCGCGGGCTGCGCGGGGCGCGCTTCACCGCGACGGCGCTGAGCGGGGTGAGGCGGCGGGGCTGGGCGCAGTCCGTCGGCGAGCGGGAGCCGCACGTCGCCTCCGTGTCCGCGCCGGTGCGGGCGCCGTCCGGGCAGGTCGTGGCGGCGGTCTCGGTGTCCGGTCCGATCGAGCGGCTCACGCGCCAGCCGGGGGCGCACTACTCCCAGGCGGTCGTCGAGGCGGCGACCCGTCTCAGCGCGGCCCTGGGCCACGGCGGTCAGGGTGGTCAGGGTGGTCAGGGCGGCCGGGGCTGACGGAGCCAGCTACTTGACATTGCCGAGTACCAGGAACAGTCTGGTACTCGTGACCTCCAGCCATGACCCGCAACTGCTCAAAGGCATCCTGTCGCTCCTGCTGCTGCACCTGCTGGCGGAGCAGGAGTCGTACGGGTACGAGGTGGTCCAGCGCCTGCAAGGGGCCGGCTTCGCCGACGTCCTGGAGGGCACGGTCTATCCCGCACTGGCCCGGCTCGAACGGGAGGGACGGCTGGCCTCACGGCTGGTCGCCTCCTCCAGCGGTCCGGCGCGCAAGTACTACCGGTTGACCGACGCCGGGCACGAGGCCCTGGCCGCCGGTGCCGCCGGCTGGGCCCGGCACGTCGCCGGTGTCGAGGCCGTCCTGTCCCGTCCCCTGTCCGCCGCACCGCAGAAGGGTTCCTGACATGCCGAACACCGTCTCCTGGTCCGACCGGCTGCGCGTCGAGTGGGTCGTCTGGTCGCTCGACCAGCGCCTGTACGACCTGCCGCGCCACACCCGGATCGCCCACCGGCGCGAGGTCCGCGCCAACCTGCTGGCCGCCGCCGCGGAGGTCGGCGCCGGCGAGGCGCTGAAGCGCCTCGGCAGCGCGCGGGAGCTGGCCGCGCAGTACCTGGACGCCGAGTTCGGTGAGGGCCCGCGGCACTCGTGGCTGGCTGCCGCGCTCTTCGCGTTCACCACCCCGCTGGTGCTCAACTTCTTCCTGAGCGAGGCGGCCAACGCCTACGAGCAGGCCATCACCGCCCCGGGCGCGCACGCCGACGGCAGTTACAGCTGGGGCGGCGTCACCTGGCTCCAGAGCCCGCTGACGTTCGAGCTGCACCAGGGCCAGGCCACCCACGTCGGCGGGGCGTACACGCCGCTGACCTATGTCCTGCTGGTCGTCGGGGCGATCGCCTGCGGCCGGCTGTGGCGGGCCCTGCCCCGCCGGCGCACTCCGCGTCAGGCCCATCCGGTGGCAGGCTGACCGCCTCCCGCCGCCGAGCGGGTGCAGCCGGCACAGCCGACCCCGTCAGTACGGTCGGCACAGGAGACGCGGGCTCAGTGCAGCAGGTCGGCGACCGTCGCGATGCCCGTCTCGATCGCGCGCTCGCCGACCAGCCCGAAGCCCAGGACGAGTTGGGGCGCGTTCGGGCCGGGCAGGGCGCGGTGGTCGGCCATCGGGTACAGGCCCACCGAGCGCCCGGCGGCCGCCGCGACCACGGCGCGCTCGTCGGCCGACGCCGGGAGATGGGCGACCGCGTGGAATCCGGCGGCCAGGCCCGAGACCCGGACGTGCCGGGCGTGCCGGGCGAGCGCGTCGACCAGCGTGGCGCGGCGCCCCGCGTAGACGGCGCGCATCCGGCGCAGGTGACGGTCGTAGCGCCCCGACTCCAGCAGCGCCGCCAAGGCGAGCTGGTCGAGGGCCGACGAGCCGCGGTCGCTGATCAGTTTCTCCTCGGCGACGCGGTCGGCGAACCTGCCGGGCGCCAGCACCCAGCCCAGCCGGACGGCGGGCGCCAGCGTCTTGCTGACCGTGCCGATGGTGAAGACCCGCTCCGGGGCCAGTCCCTGCACCACGCCGACGGGTTCGCGGTCGTAGCGGAACTCCGAGTCGTAGTCGTCCTCGACGACGTACCCGTCGTGGCGCCGGGCCCAGGCGACCAGCTCGTTCCGCCGTCGCGCGGACAGGACCACCCCGGTGGGGGACTGGTGCGCGGGCATCACCACCACCGCCTGGGCGCCGCTCGACTCCAGGGCCTCGACGTCGACGCCCTGTTCGTCCACGGGGACGTGGACGGCCTCCAGGCGCGGCGCCCCGACCGCCCTGACGATCTCCTCGACCTCGGTCGCACCGTAGCCCGGATCCTCAAACGCCACCCGGCGGACGTCGGCCCCGGTCAGCGCCCGCAGGGCCACGACCAGGCCCTGGGCGAATCCGGTGCTCACGACGATTCGGTCCGGATCGGCCTCGGCGGCGCGCACACGGCGCAGGTAGCCGGCGAGCACCTGGCGCAGCACGACGCTGCCGCGCGGGTCGCCGTAGTCGAGGTCGGCGTTGGCCGCCGTGCGGCAGGTCTCGCGGACCGCCCACGCCCAGTCACCGCGCGGGAAGCTCGCCAGATCGGGGACCCCGGCCCGGAAGTCGGCGATCAGCGCCTGCACGTGCCGGCTGCCCGGCGGCGGCGGCGCCGTCGGCGCGGCGTCGGCGGCCGGGCGAGCCGACCCCGGTGCGACCCGGGTCGCGGAACCGCCACGGGTCACCAGGTAGCCCTCGGCCAGCAGTTGGCCGTAGCACTCCTGCACCAGACCCCGGGAGACGCCCAGCTGCCGGGACAACTCACGCGTGGACGGCAGCCGCTCGCCCTCGTGCAACCGGCCGTCGCGGATCGCCTCGCGCAGGCCGGACAGCAGCTGCGCCCGCAGGGACGTGCCCCCGCCCCGCTCCAGGGGCAGCAACAGCTCCGGGGTGGAACCGGACCACTCGATCGCCACGAAACCGGACCTTACTCCGGTCCGGACGCGGACGTAGCTTCGGGACATGACGACGACCGCGCACACCAGCCAGGGCCCCCGGCCGGCCACCGGGGCCGGACTGGTCACCCGGCCGCTCGCGCTGACGTTCCTGGCCTCCTTCGCCGCGCTCGTCAGCCTCTATCTGCTCTTCTCGGTGCTGCCGCGCTACGCGGCGGGCGCCTCCGGCGGGTCGGGATCCGGCGCCGGGCTGGTCACCGGTGCGCTGCTGTCCGGCACTGTGGTCGCCGAGCTGACGGGGTTCCGGCTGACCCGGCGGCTCGGGCACCGGCGGGCGCTGGCGGCCGGAGCGGTGCTGCTGGGCGTACCGGCGGCGGCGCTGCTGCTCCCCGGCGGGCTGGGCTTCGCGGCGGTCACGGGCGTGGCCCTGGTCTGCGGGTACGGGTTCGGCCTCGGCACGGTCGTGGCCGGGGCGCTGGTGGCCGGACTCGTGCCGCCCGACCGCGTGGGCGAGGGTCTCGGCCTGTACGGGGTCGTCGAGTGTGTCCCCGCGATCGCCGCGCTGCCCTCGGGCCTGTGGATCGCCGGGCACTGGGGGCCGGCCACCGTGGTCCTGCTCGCGGTCGTGGTGGCGCTGGTGCCGCTCGTCGCGCTGCCGCGGGTGCCGGTCGCGTCCGAGGGCGGGCGGAGGCATGGCGGCTCGGAGCAGCCTCCCGGGCTGCTGGGCGCGCTGCGGAACCCCGGGATGCGGGTGCCGTTCCTGGTGTTCGCGTCGACGACGGTCGTGGCCGGCACCGTCGAGTCCCTGTTGCCGCTGGCCACCGGGTTCGCGGGCGGCGTCGCGATCGTCGGCCTGCTGGCCCAGTCGCTCACCGCCACCGCGAGCCGCTGGTTCGCCGGGCGGCTCGGTGACCGGCTGGGGCACGCCCGGCTGCTGGTGCCGGGGCTGTGCCTCGCCGCCGCCGGGACGGCCTGCCTGATCCGGCTGGACCTGGTGCCGGTCGTGGTGGGGATGTGCCTGTTCGGCGCGGGATTCGGCGCCGTGCAGAACGCGACCTTCACGCTGATGGTCGACCGCTCCCCGGCCTCGGACCCGGACACCCCGAGCGCGCTGTGGAACCTGGCGTTCGACGGCGGCTTCGGCGCCGGTCCCGCCGTGGTCGGACCGCTCGCCGGGGCGCTCGGCTACCCCCTGGCCTTCGCCCTCACCGCGCTCCCGATGCTCGCCGCGACGCCGCTGGCCTACGGCTCCGGCTCGGACGTGGGCGCCGCGCTCCTGCGGCGTCGGGACGCCTGACGCGCGGCGGCTCAGTCCCCGCTGCGCACGCCGCGCTGTCCGGTCTCACCGAGGTGGAGCGCGACAGGCTCGCCGGTCTGCTGCGCGCGGCGGAACTCGCCCGGCGTGTGCCCGGTCTCGCGGGTGAAGAACTTGCCGAAGTTGGTGGCCTCGGTGAAGCCGAGGGAGCGGCCGACCACCGCCACGGGCAGGTCGGTGTGGGCCAGGAGTCGCTGGGCCTGGAGGGCGACGCGGGCGTCGGCGAGCTGCTTGGCGGTACGCCCGGTCGCCGCCAGGCAGGCCCGGGTCAGCGTTCGAGGGGCGTAGCCGAGCCGGGTGGCGTAGTCCGTGACGGACCGGGTGACGGCGAAGGAGCGCTCCAGCTCACGCCGGAAGGCGAGGTGCACCTCGTGGCCGGGCGGAGCTGTGCCGGTCGCCTCCGGGAGCCGCGCCATGCGGATGAGCAGCGTGCCGAGGAGTTGGCGCAGCAGCGTCGCGGTCAGGGGTTCACCGCTCCGGAGCGAGTACTCGTCGTGGAGTTCGCCCACCGCGCGGTCGAAGGGGCCGAATTGCTGGGGGGTCAGCTGCCGGGCCACCGGGCCGAACCCGTCGAGCAGAGCGGCGGTCGCAGGCAGCGGCATCGGGAAGTCGGCGGTGAACAGCAGCAGCACGGCGTCGAGGTCGGCCGGGCGGCCCTCCTCGTCGGACGGGAGACGCTGCACCTGGCCGGGCCTCAGGTGCACCAGGGTGCCACGCTCGCACCGGTGGGTGACGAAATCGACCATCATGTCGGCCTCGCCGCTGCGCACCAGCAGGATCTGGTGGAAGTCGAGCCGACTGGGGCGGTTCGCGACCTCACTGCGCAGACGTGACTTCAGCGCCTGGAAGGTCAGCACTTCCAGGCCGAGCGGCAGCCGGTCGGGGTTGTCGTAGGCGATGTCGACGATGTCGCGCTGTCCAGTTTCGACCATATCGGGTCAGGAGCCTACCTCGTCCGCGGGACCTCCGCCGGGGATCGTTGAGGCATCCACACCGGACATGAGAAGAAGTGAGGACCCACACCATGTCGACTCTCGTCATCACCGACCCCGCCCGGCTGCCGATCCTCTTCCAGGACGCCCTGAACGCCGGCGACGTCGACGCCGTGCTGGCCCTGTTCGCCCCGGACGCGGGCATGCGCACCGTCACCGGCGAGACCGTCACCGGTGCCGAGGCCCTTCGCGCCGAGATCGGCGGCACGGTCGCCGCGCGCGGCAGGCTGACGAACGTTCAGCGGCACACGCTGGTCGGCGCGGACACGGCTCTGCTGGTCACCGACTGGACCATGGAGATCGACGGCCCGGCCGGTGCCCGCGTCGCGCCCACCGGCACCACCGCCAACATCGCCCGCCGGAGCACCGACGGTGGCTGGCGCTTCACCCTGCTCAACCCGCTGGGTCTTGCCTGAGCGACGCCCGGCTCAGCCGGAGTCGGCGTCGAAGCGGAGCTTGGAGGTGATGCGGTAGCGGTCGCCGCGGTAGACGGAGTGGGCGTGTTCGACGGTGCGGCCGGTGGTGTCGCGGGTGACGCGTTCGATCTGGAGCAGCGGCGCGTAGACGGGGCAGTCCAGCAGGTCGGCCTGTTCCGGGTTGGCGACGGTGGGCTCGATGGTCTGCACCGCGTCCATGACGGTGACCTGGAAGCGGTCGCGCAGCAGGTGGTAGAAGTTGCCGCTCTCCAGGTCCGCCTCCCGCAGGCCCTCGACGAGGTGGGCCGGGAGCTCGATCCGCTCGATGGACATCGGCTCGCCGTCGACGTAGCGGACCCGGACGATCCGAAGCACGAGGTCGTCCGCGTCGAGGCCCAGGCGGGTGCCCCGGGCGGGGCCCGCCGGGTTGGCGGCGAAGGAGACGACGTGGCTGGTCCACTCGCCCTCGGCCGGGGGGACGGCCAGGGCGTTGGTGGTGGTGCCGGTCATCTCCTGGGTGACCTTCTGCGGGGCGGTGAAGGTGCCGCGTCCGTGCTGTCGCACCAGCAGGCCGCTGCGGATCAGGTCCTCGATCGCGGCGCGGATCGTGGGCCGGGAGACGCCGAGCTCGGTGGCGAGGTCGCGTTCGGCGGTGAGGCTGGTACCGGGACCGGACTTCTCGATGATGTCGAGCAGGTGGGCCCGCACCAGATCGCGCTTGGCGGTGGCACGCGGGGCGGGCTTGGCGTTGCTGCTGGTCATGAGGCCAATCGTCTCTGAGCGGGCGGGGGCTTTAGGTCCGGACGGTCGTGTCAGTGTGTCGCAGTGGGCAGGCGCGCGGACGCCACGCCGAGGGCCCGCAGCCGCTCGCCGTGCGGGTGCAGCCGGGTGAGGAACTCGCCGAAGCCGGTCCCCCGGGTGGACCACGCGTTCTCGGCCAGCGCGCACAGCCGCGGGTAGAGGAGGTGGTCGGCGTGGGCGGGGGTGGCGACGTGCTCGGTCCACAGCTGGGCCTGGACGCCGAGCACGCCGGGGGTCAGCGAACCGGGGTCGGTCGCGGCCAGGCCGCCGGCCAGCGCGTCGAAGGCGTGGACCCTCTCCAGGGTGACGATCTCGCCGGGCTGCCCGGCCGGTTCGCCGGGGTCCTCGCTCTGGGGGTAGTCCAGGTAGGTGGCGGTGTGCGGGGCCATGACCACCTGGTGGCCGCGGGCGACGGCGGCGGCCCCGTGGGCGGGGTCGCGCCACGCGGTCAGGGCGACCCCGGGGGGCAGCGGGTCCGGGCTGTGGCCGGTCTCGTCCCAGCTCATGGCCACGCGGCCGCGCGCGGTGAGGTGGTCGTGCATCTGCGTCAGGAACCAGCCGTGCAGGCCGCGCACGTCGGAAAGGCCCAGGGCGGCGGCGCGGCGGCGGGCGCTCGGGGTGGACTCCCACGCGGTGGTGGGGCATTCGTCGCCGCCGACGTGGACGTGGCGGGAGGGGAAGATCTCCGTGGTGGCGTCGAGGACCTGGCGGCAGAAGTCCAGGACGTGGTCCTCGACCGCGAGGATATCCTCGCTGATGCCCCAGCGGTCCCACACGGGCAGGTGCTGCCCGGGCCGGTTGCCCAGCTGCGGGTAGGCGGCCAGGGCCGCCCGGACATGGCCCGGCATCTCGATCTCCGGCACGACGGTGACGCCGCGCGCCGCCGCGTGGTCCACGAGCTCCCGCAGCTCACGGGCGGTGTAGTAGCCGCCGTAGGGCGTGCCGGGGCCGCCGTCGGCCGCCGTGGTGGTGCGCCAGGCGCCGACCTCGGTGAGCCGGGGCCAGCCGTCGATCTCGACGCGCCAGCCCTGGTCGTCGGTCAGGTGCAGGTGCAGCACGTTGAGCTTGTGCAGGGCGAGCCGGTCGACGGTGCGGTGCAGGTAGTCCAGCGGCAGGTAGTGGCGGGCCACGTCCAGCAGCAGGCCGCGCCAGGCGAGCCGGGGCCGGTCGCGGATGCTGACGCAGGGCCACCACCAGGCGTCCGCCGGGGCGGTGGCCGGGTCCAGCGCCGTCGGGGGCAGCAGCTGCCGCAGCGTCTGGACCCCGTTGAGCAGTCCCTGCGGGGCGGGGGCGGTCAGCTCCACCCGGCGCGGGCGGATCTCCAGCCGGTAGCCCTCCGCGCCGAGCGAGAGCAGCAGTTCGGGGGCGAGGTGGAGGCGGACGACGGGCCCCGTGGTGGTGCGGGGCCGGTCGGCGCCGAGGTAGCCGGCCAGCAGGTCGGCGGCCGGCCGGGCGCCGGGTCCGGCTTCGAGATGGAGGGCGGGTCCGATCACGAAGCGTCCCGGAAGCTCGGTCAGGTCGCTCGGGCGGGGGATGATCACGTCTGCCTTTCGACGGGTCGGCGGGTCTGCGGGTCGACGGACGGGGTCAGTCCTTGACGGCGCCGGCGGTCATGCCGGCGACCAGGCGGCGTTGGATGACCATGAAGAAGACGACCACGGGCAGCGCGGACAGCGTGGACGCGGCGATCAGCCCGCCGTAGTCGGTCCCGGTGGCGGTGCTGAACGAGACCAGCCAGACCGGCAGCGTCTGGTGTCCCTGGTCCTTCATCAGCACGTCGGCGAAGAGGTAGTCGTTCCAGGCGGTGATGAAGGCGAACACGCTGGTGGCGATCACCCCGGGGGCGACCAGCGGCAGCAGGATCCGCCGCACGACGGTCATCCGGCCGGCGCCGTCGACCATCGCCGCCTCCTCCAGCTCGACGGGGATGCCGTGCAGGAAACCGCGCAGGGTCCAGATGGTGAAGGGCAGCACGATCGCGACGTAGGTGAGCGCCAGCCCGAACAGGCTGTCCAGCAGGTGGGCGCTGCGCAGGCCGAGGAAGACCGGGATGACCAGCGCGGGCAGCGGAACCATCTGCAGCACCAGCACGCTGACCAGGAAGGTGCGTCGCCCGGCGAAGCGGAACCGGCTCAGCGCGACGGCGGCCAGGAACGCGACGACGATCGCGAGCCCCACCACCGCGGCGGTGACCAGCAGACTGTTGCCCAGGTCGGTGAGGAACCCGGGCTTGCCGACGGCGTCGGCGAAGTTGCCCAGGGTGAACGGGAACGGCAGGAACTGCGGCGTGGTCCGCAGGATGTCGCCGTAGGGCTTGAACGCGGTGTCGACCATCCAGTACACGGGGAAGATCCACACCAGGCAGAAGCAGGCGGCCACCACGTTCAGCGTCCGCCGCGTCGCGGGTGAGGTCGTCACAGCTGCTCTCCCGACCGCACCAGCCGGCGCACGTAGACGACGGTGAGTGCGAACAGCAGCAGGACGGACACCACGGCGACGGCCGCGCCCTGCCCGAAGGAGTCGCTGCTGAACGCCTTGGTGAAGGACCAGATGCCGAGCGTGGTGGTGCCCTGGTTGGGGCCGCCCTGGGTGAGGATCCAGATCTGGGTGAAGACGTTGAAGTCCCAGATCACCGAAAGGATCGTCACCAGCGCCAGGATCGGCCGCAGGAACGGCAGGGTGATGACGCGGAAGGTCCGCCACGGCCCCGCCCCGTCGAGCGCGGCCGCCTCGTAGTAGCTGCGCGGGATCTGCGACAGCCCGGCGTACAGGGTCAGTGCGACGAACGGCACCGACTGCCACACCACCAGCAGCCACACCAGGGCGAACGCCGAGAGCGGCGAGGAGGTCCAGTCGTGCTGGCTGAGGTCGCCGAAGAGCCCGGTCTGGGTGAGCGCCCAGTTGACCACGCCGTAGACCGGCTCGAACAGCCACTGCCACACCAGCGTCCCGGCGACCGGCGGCATCGCCCAGGAGGCGATCAGGCAGAAGGTGACGGCCCGGCGCATCACCGGGCCGAGCCGGACCATCATCAGCGCGACGGCGAGTCCCACGGCCAGGGTTCCGGCGACCAGCGCCGCACAGAAGCCGGCCGTGCGCAGCAGCACCGGGACCAGCTGCGGATCGTCGGCGATCGCCCGGTAGTTGCCCAGGCCCGCCCAGCCGACCTGGCCGGTGAACAGCGCGCGCAGGCCGTAGTCCTGGAACGAGATCACGCCCAGGCGGCCGAGCGGATAGCCGAAGACCAGGACCAGGACGGCCGTGGCGGGCAGCAGGAGCAGGTAGGGCAGGGCGCGCGGCGCGCGGCGCGGTCGCCGGGCGCGCCGGGGCGGGCGCGCCGCCGCCCGGGTGCGGGCGGCGGACGGGCTCGGGGATCGGGTGGTGGTGGTCATGGTCACTGGCCGGCGTTGAGCGCCTGGTCGAGGTGGGCGTCGAAGTCCTTGGCGGCCTGGGTGACGCTCTTGCGGCCGGTGGCGATGTCGGCGAAGAACTGGTTGATGCTCAGGTCGCTCTCGATCGTGGCCCAGCCGGGCGTGGCCGGGGTGCCGACGCTGTTGCGGGCGGCGTCGAGGAACGCGGCGGAGGTCGGCGGCAGCAGGCTCTTGGCGGAGTCCAGCAGTTGGGTGGAGACCGGTGTCCAGTGGTCGGTGCCGACGATCGCGTTGGTCTGCACGGCCTGGCTGGTGGCCGCCTTCAGGTAGGCGAGCGCGAGCTGCTGGTTGGGGCTCTTGGCGGCGACGGCCAGGTCCGAGCCGCCGAGGAAGACCGGCTGCGTCGTCCCGGAACCGCTCACGCCGGGGAAGGCGAAGGTGCCGATCTGGTCCTTCAGGGCCGGGTTGTCCTTGAGGATCGTGTTGATGTTGGTGTCCACGATCGTCGCGGTCTTCCCCTGGGCGAAGAGCGCGTCCTGGTCGGGGGTCTTGGTGTCGGTGTTGCGGGACGCGGCCGGCGAGTAGGTGTTCTGGAACGCCTTCCAGGCCGTCAGCCCCTGCTGCGCGGCGGGGGACTCGAGCCCGCCGGTCCACTTGCCCGAGGCGTCCTTGGTGGCCAGCTGCCCTCCCGCGTCCCAGACGAACTGCAGCGCGGCGAACCAGTACTGGCCGGGCAGGTACATCGCCGAGAAGCCGGGCGCGGTGTCCGCCGCCTTGATCTTGTCGAGGTCCTGGGTGAACTGGGCGAAGCTGCTGGGCGCGGCGGTGATGCCGGCCTTGGCCCACAGGGTCTTGTTGTAGACCACGGCGCGGTTGCCGGCGAACAGCGGGGCGGCGTAGAGCTTGCCGTCGACGGTGGCCGGGTCCACCAGGCCGGGGAGCCAGGTCTGTCCGGCGGAGAGGTCGGCGCGCTGCGCGGTGATGTCCGCGAGGGCGCCGTTGGCGGCGAACAGCGGGACGTCGGTGTTGCCGATGTCGATGACGTCGGGCGGGTTGTCCTGGGCCAGGGCGGTGCTGATCTTGGTGTTGATGTTGGCCCACTCCTGGATCTGGACCTTCACCTTGGCGCCGGTGGCCTTCTCGAACGCGGCGTTCACCGTGTTCACGGAGGCCGGGGTCAGGTCGCCGTCCATCAGCCAGACGGTGAGCGTCTTCGACGTCGCGGCCGAGCCGCCGGTACCGCTGGTGGTGCCGCTGCTCCCGCAGGCCGCGGTGAGCAGGGCGACAGACAATCCGCAGGCCGCTGTCGCGAGGAATCTGGTGCGCACGAGGTCTCCCTCAAGGCGAGTGAAGGGGTGATGGCAGCAGAGATTCACACAGGACCACTGGTCAGGTCAAGAGGTTGCGCATGGCGGACGGGGAGCGGGCGTCGGCCCGTGAAGAAGCCAGATTCCGGGGCTTGACAGCAGGCTGAAGGGCCGTCACCTTTGAGCGCAGTCGGCGGCCGCATGACTGACCACTGGTAAGACTTTGGACCTCCGCTTCCTCCCGAGGAGAACCGATGGGTCACGTCCACCCCCACGCGCACGCCGGTCGCCGGCGCACCGCGCTGCTCGCCGCGGCCTCGCTCGCCTGTGCCGCGACCGTGCTGCTCCCCACGCTGGCCAAGGCGCACGCGGACACCGCGGCCGCGCTCACGGTCGACTACAGGACCACCACCACGTCCGCGTCGGCGAGCGAGATCGACCCCTGGCTCCAGGTGGTGAACTCCGGGACCAGCCCGGTCGCGCTCAGCACGGTGACGCTGCGGTACTACTTCACCGCCGACACCAGCGGCCCCTACACCTTCCAGTGCGCCTGGGCGGTGCCCGGCTGCGCCAACCTCACCGGCACCGTCGTGGCGATGGCCACCCCCACCGCCACCGCCGACCACTACCTGCAGATCTCGTTCGGCGCCGGCGCCGGCACCCTCCAACCGGGGGCGTCCAGCGGCGACCTGCAACTGCGCCTGTACCGGGCCGACTGGCAGAACGTGAACCAGGCGAACGACTACTCGTTCAACCCGAACGACACCGCCTACACGCCGTGGAACCAGGTCACCGCCTACGTGGGCGGCAATCTGGTCTGGGGCGCCGAGCCGGGCGGCGGCTCCTCACCGACCGCGTCGGCCTCGGCCTCGGCCTCCGCCTCGGCGTCTCCGTCGAGTTCGGCCAGCGCCAGCGCGAGCGCCAGCGCGTCGCCCAGCAGTTCGGCGACCGGCACGACGCCGCCCGGCGGCACGATGTTCGACGACTTCACATACACCGGCCCGAACGACCCCAACCTGGCCGCCCACGACTGGAAGGTGCGCACCGGCGCCGGCGGCCCCGGCGTCCAGAACACCTGGACCGCGAGCGGCGTCAGCTTCCCCGCCGACCCGACCGCGCAGGGCGGGCACGTCATGGACCTCACCGCCACCACCGACGGCACGACCGCGGGCACCACCCAGGCCGAGATCGACACCGCCCAGCAGAAGTTCTTCGAGGGCACCTACGCCGCCCGCGTCTACTTCAACGACGCCCCCACCACCGGCGCCAACGGCGACCACGTCAACGAGACCTTCTACGCCATCACGCCCGACAACTCGCTCTACAGCGAGGACGACTTCGAGTACCTCCCCAACGGCGGCTGGGGCGGGCCGGCGAACTCGATGTACACGACGACCTGGTACAGCGCCGACGCCATGGACCGCGTCACCACCGACACCCAGGGCAGTCTCCAGGGCTGGCACACGCTGGTCGCCACCGTCTACGGCGGTACCGTCACCTACTACATCGACGGCAAGCAGGTCTTCTCCAGCACCGGCAAGTACTACCCGCGCGAGCCGATGACCATCGACTTCAACGAGTGGTTCATCGACCTGCCCTTCACCGGGGCGCGCAGCTGGGACGAGAAGGTCAACTGGGTGTACTTCGCCAAGGGGGTCGCCCAGTCCCCGACGGACGTGCAGAACGCCGTCAACGGCTACTACGCCGCCGGGACGCACTTCACCGACGGCGTCCAGTAGCGCCCGTGGACGACATGAGGGTGGGGACGCCGGTCCTCGGCGTCCCCACCCTCACGCGTCGTACGCAGCCCGTGGGTCAGAGACCCTGGGCCAGCAGCTCCAGCGTGTCCACGACGCGGTTGGAGAAGCCCCACTCGTTGTCGTACCAGGCGACCACCTTGATGTGGCGGCCGTCGACGCGGGTCAGCTCCGAGTCGAAGATGGACGAGGCCGGGTTGCCGGTGATGTCGGCGGAGACCAGCGGGTCGTCCGAGTACTCCAGGATCCCGGCGAGCTTTCCGGCGGCGGCCTCGCGGTAGGCGGCCAGCACCTGCTCGCGGGTGACGTCGCGGCTGACGACCGTGTTCAGCTCGACGATCGAGCCGACCGGCACCGGCACGCGGATCGAGTCGCCGGACAGCTTGCCGTCCAGCTGCGGCAGGACCACGCCGATCGCCTTCGCGGCGCCGGTCGAGGTCGGCACGATGTTGACGGCGGCGGCACGGGCCCGGCGGGCGTCGCGGTGGGGGCCGTCCTGCAGGTTCTGCTCCTGCGTGTAGGCGTGCACCGTCGTCATGAAGCCGTGCTCGATGCCGGCCAGCTCGTCCAGGACGGCGGCGAGCGGCGCGAGCGCGTTGGTCGTGCAGGAGGCGTTGGAGATGACGGTGTGCTGCTCCGCGTCGTACGCCTCGGTGTTGACGCCCAGCGCGAGCGTCACGTCCGCGCCGTCCGAGGGCGCGCTGACGAGCACCTTGCGGGCGCCGGCGGTCAGGTGGGCGCGGGCGGCGTCGGCGGAGGTGAAGCGGCCCGTCGCCTCCAGCACGATGTCGACCCCGAGCTCGGCCCACGGCAGGTCGGCCGGCTCACGCTCGGCGAGGACGCGGATCCGGCGGCCGTCGACGACGAGCGTGTCACCCTCGACCGTCACCGGGCGGCCCAGGCGGCCCGCGGTGGTGTCGTAGGCGAGCAGGCGCGCCAGGGAGGCCGGGTCGCCGAGGTCGTTGACGGCGACGACCTCCAGCTTGCTGTCGCGCTCCAGCAGGGCGCGGAGCACGTTGCGTCCGATGCGGCCGAATCCGTTGACGGCGATGCGGGTCATGGTGGGGGAGTCCCTTCTGTGGGTGGACACCCCAACCCTCGCGCGGGCCGTGCCACCTGGGCAGTGGCCTTTGTGCCACGGTTCGCAAGGATCGTGCCAAAGGGCCCTTGAGCGGCGCTTATTCCCCTGGGCTGCTCCCCTGGGCTACTCCCCCTGGGCGAAGGTGCGGCGGTACTCGCTGGGCGTGGTGCCGAGGATCTGCTGGAAGTGCAGCCGCAGGTTGGCGCCGGTGCCCAGGCCCACGTCGGCGGCGATCTGCTCGACGCCCCGCTCGCTGCGCTCCAGCAGCTCGCGGGCCAGGTCGACGCGGGCACGCAGGATCCACTGCATGGGCGTGTAGCCGGTGTCCTCCACGAAGCGCCGGGAGAAGGTGCGCGGGGAGACGGCCGCGTGCCGGGCCAGCACCGTCACGGTCAGCGGCTCGCCGAGCCGGTGCAGCGCCCACTCCCGGGTCGCCGCGAACCGCTCGCCGATCGGCTCGGGCACGCTGCGCGGGACGTACTGTGCCTGGCCGCCGCTGCGGTAGGGCGCGGCGACCAGCCGCCGCGCGGCGTGGTTGGAGGCCGCGACGCCGAGGTCGGCGCGCAGCACGTGCAGGCACAGGTCGATGCCGGAGGCCGCCCCGGCCGAGGTCAGCACGCTGCCCTCGTCGACGAAGAGGACGTTCTCGTCGACCCGGACCCGTGGGTGCTTCGCCGCGAGGGCGCGGGTGTAGTGCCAGTGGGTGGTGGCCCGCCGCCCGTCCAGCAGGCCCGTCGCTGCCAGCGCGAACGCGCCGGTGGAGATCGCCGCGAGCCGGGCGCCGCGCTCGTGCGCGGCGAGCAGCGCCGCGAGCACGGCGGCGGGCGGCTCGTCCCGGTCGGGATGCCGGTAGCCGGGCACGAACACGATGTCCGCCCACGCCAGCGCGTCCAGCCCGTCGGCCACGTGGTACGACAGCCCGTCCCCGCCGGTCACCAGCCCGGGCGCGGCCCCGCACACCCGTACCTCGTACGGCATGCTGGCGCGGGTCGTGAACACCTGCGCGGGGATCCCGACGTCGAGCGGCTTGGCCCCGTCCAGGACCAGAACGGCGACCCGCCGCAGCCGAGGCTCGGAAGAGAGCTCAGCGGGAGGGGGCTCGAGGGGCTGCGGCTCGGCGGGACGGGCCTCGGCGGGACGGGACGTGGGCGGATGGGCCTCGGAGGGGTGGAGCTCGGACACAGGTCCAGCGTAGGGATCCGGCCGCGGTACCCCACGCCGGGTGGCCGACGTCGCGCGGCGCGGGGCCGGGCGTGGCTCCCCGCACCGGACGCTCCGCGTCGGCGCCGGCCGGTCGAGCCCCCGCACCCCCGCACCCCCGGGCCCCCGGGCCCCCGCCTGGGCCCGCGCCTCGTGCGGGCTACGCGGTGGGGGCCGGGGCGCTCGCGTGGGCGCCGGTCGCGCCGTCGATCAGCTCGCGCAGGATGTCCACGTGGCCGGCGTGGCGCGCGGTCTCCTCGATCATGTGGACCAGCACCCAGCGCATCGAGACCACCCGGCCCGTCCACGACACGGTGCCCGTTGCGTCCAGCTCCGTCGCCTCGATGACCGCGTTGGCCGCCGCGCAGGCGCGGTCGTAGAAGGCCAGCAGCTCGGCCGTGGTCTCGCCCGGCTCGACCCGCAGGTCGGCGTTCTCGTCCTCGTCGACGTCGGGGAGCGGCTCGGTCTCCACGCCGAAGGTCTCGCAGAACCAGCCGTACTCGACCGACGCCAGGTGCTTGACCAGGCCCAGCAGCGAGGTGCCCGAGGGGACCAGCTGCCGGCGCAGCTGCTCGTCGTCGAGGCCCTCCAGCTTCCACCGCACGGCCGCGCGGTGGCGCTCCATGCTGTGGAGGAGGATCTCCTTCTCCGTGCCCGTGTGGGGCGAGGTGCCGATCGTCGTCATGCGCGCGAACGTAGCAGTCCGCACCGACAACCCACGGGTCATTTAGGCTGGCGGCATGCCGACGCTGCTGCTGGTCCGCCATGGCCGCTCCACCGCCAACTCCTCCGGTGTGCTCGCGGGCTGGAGCCCGGGCGTGGATCTGGACGAGCACGGCGAACAGCAGGCCAAGGCCCTGGCGGAGCGGCTCGCCGGGCTGCCGCTGAGCGCCGTGGTCAGCAGTCCGCTGGACCGCTGCCGGCAGACCGTCGCGCCGCTGCTCGCCGCCCGCCCCGAGCTGGGCGCCCTGCGCCTGGACGAGCGGCTGGGGGAGTGCCGCTACGGCGACTGGACCGGCCGCCCGCTGGCCGAGCTGGCCAGGGAGCCGCTCTGGTCGACGGTGCAGGCGCAGCCCTCCGCCGTGACCTTCCCCGGTCCCGAGGGCGAGTCGATGCGCGAGCTCAGCCACCGCGCGGTGGAGAGCGTGCGCGAGTGGGACGCGGAGGTCGAGCGTGAGCACGGTCCGGACGCCCTCTGGCTGGCCTGCAGCCACGGCGACGTGATCAAGGCGATCGTCGCCGACGCGATCGGCCTGCACCTGGACCTGTTCCAGCGGATCTCCGTCGAGCCCGCCTCGGTCACCGCGATCCGCTACACCGCCACCCGCCCGTACCTGCTGCGTCTCGGCGACACCGGCGAGTTCGCCGGTCTCGCGCCGCGCCCGCGCTCCGCGCCGGGCGCGGGCGAGGACGGCGACGACGCGGTGATCGGCGGCGACACCGGAACCCGGTGACCAGTGGGTAGGGTGGAAGCGGCGACGTGATCGTGACGCCGCCGAGCCCCTGACCCCCGACCTCCCTCGCACCCTCCGACTCCGTGGAGCAGACATCGTGCCCCGCCAGGTGTTCTTCTACGACCCTCCCGAGCGCTTCGTGGCCGGAACGGTCGGCGAGCCGGGCCACCGCGCCTTCTACCTCCAGGCCAGCGCCCGCGGCCGGATCACCACCGTGCTGCTGGAGAAGGGCCAGGTCGCCGCGCTGGCCGAGCGGGTCGACGAGCTGCTGGACGAGGTCGTCCGGCGAGCCGGCGGCAGCACCACGGTGCCCGCGCTGGCGCCGCCGGAGATGATGGACTCCGCCCCGCTGGACTCGCCGGTCGAGGAGGAGTTCCGGGTCGGCACGATGGCGCTGGCCTGGGACGAGACGGTGCAGATGCTCGTCGTGGAGGCCCAGGAGGTCGTCGAGGGCGAGGAGGAGAGCGAGGAGCCCACCCTCTACGAGGACGAGGAGGACGGCCCCTCGCTGCTGCGGGTGCGGCTGAACGGCGTGATGGCCCGCGTCTTCGCCAAGCGCGCGCTCGAACTGGTCTCGGCCGGCCGGCCGCCGTGCCCGTTCTGCAGCCTGCCGCTCGACCCGGAGGGCCATGTGTGCCCGCGTCAGAACGGTTACCGGCGCTGAGCGCGGCCGAGCCCGTGGCGGTCCCGGAGGCCGACCCGGCCGCGTGCGCGGCGCTCGCGGCCGACGCCGAGCGCGCCGTCGCGTTGCTGCGGGACGGGGAGCTGACCGTCCACGGCCGGATCACGGACGCCTCCAACGCCGCCTTCTACTGCACCGTCGCGGACGGGTCCGGCGACGGGTCCGCCGTCTGCGTCTACAAGCCGGTCCGGGGAGAGCGCCCGCTGTGGGACTTCCCCGACGGCACGCTGGCCGGCCGCGAGACGGCCGCCTACCTGGTCGCCGCCGCGACCGGCTGGGGCCTGGTCCCGCCGACGGTGCTGCGCGAGGGCCCGTTCGGTGAGGGCATGTGCCAGATATGGGTCGAGCCCGACGCTGAGCAGCCGGAGCTGCTGAGCCTGCAGCCCGGCGAGACGGCCCGGCCCGGTTGGCACGCCATCGGCCTGGCCGAGGTCGAGCCCGGCCGCACCGCGCTCTTCGTCCACGCCGACGACGAGCGGCTGCGCCGCCTGGCCGTCCTGGACGCGGTGCTCAACAACGGCGACCGCAAGGGCGGCCACCTGCTGTCGGCGGCCGACGGCCGCCTCTACGGCATCGACCACGGCGTCACCTTCGCGGTCCCCGGCAAGCTGCGCACGCTGCTGTGGGGCTGGGCCGGCGAGCCGCTGACGGCGGACGCCACCGAGGCCCTCGGGCGGCTGCGCGCCGATCTCGACGGCGCGCTGGGCACGGCGCTGGCCCCGCTGCTGACGGCACAGGAGATCGCCGCGACGGCGGCCCGGGTGGACGGGCTGCTGAAGGACGGTCACCACCCCTTCCCCTCCCAGGACTGGCCGGCCGTCCCCTGGCCGCCGATCTGACGCCGCTCCCGGTGCGGTGCGGAGGTGGGGCGAGCAGGCCGGGGGGCAGGGTGGCGGGGGTCAGGGTGGCGGGGGTGGGGCAGGGTCCGGCATAGTGTGCGCGCCCGCAGCGCCCGCACGGCCGCGCCCAGCCCGAGGAAGACCAGAGCCATGACCGCTCCGTACGCCGCCACCCCCGCCCCGTACGCACCCCCCGCCGTCGACGTGGCCGATCTCGGCCCCGGCGTCTACACCTACTGGGCCAAGCGCTGGAGCAACTGGCGGCTGTTCTCCGGCTGGTTCATGATCGTGATATCGCTGGTCTCGGTCATCCTGAGCCCGCTGGCGATCCTCTTCGGTGTCCTGCTCTTCCGCAGCCCCAACTTCTCGAAGAAGGCGCGCGCCAAGCGGGTCGACCTGCACCAGCACGGCATCGTCCTGCACGAGGAGCAGGGCCCGGTCGCGGCCTACCGCTTCGACGCGCTGACGGTCCAGCAGCGGATCACCGAGAACTACTACAACGGCATCAGGACCGGGACCTACTACCAGCTCACGCTGACCGGTCACGACGGCCGCACCTCCAAGATCACGCAGTTCTACGACAACATCGGCCACCTGGCCCAGGTCCTCCAGCAGGGCGTCGCCGAGGCCCAGCTCGGCCGCGCCCTGGCCACCGCCCAGGCCGGCTACCCGGTCACCTTCGGCCCGTTCACGGTCACTCAGCAGGGCTTGGTCTGCGGCCAGAAGGCCACCGTCACCTGGCCGCTGCTCGACCGCGTCGTGGTCTCCCAGGGCACGGTCCGGATCATGGTCCACGGCCGCCGCACCGCGCTGATCTCCAAGCCGGTCTACCAGATCCCCAACTTCGCCCTCTTCCTGGCCCTGGTCAGCAACCTGCGCGCCGCGCAGGTCTGAGCCGTCGGCGCCACGGTCCGGCGCCACCGGTCAGCGCGGCGCCGACGCCCGGTCGCGGACGACCGCGGCCCAGGCGCGGGCGGTGGCGGGCCAGACGGCGAGCAGGGCGGGTTCGGCCGCGCGGAGGGAAGCGAGGGCGGCGTCGGGGTCGGCGCCGGCGGCGCGGGCGGCCGGGCCGTCGGAGGCGGTCCAGGGCACCACGTCGGCGTGCAGGACCTCGGGATGGAACTGGACGCCCCAGGCGGCCGGGCCCAGACGGAAGGCCTGGTGGACGCAGTCGTCGCCGCTCAGCAGTGGCACCGCGTCCGGCGGCAGGGCGGCCACCTCGTCCCAGTGCCACTGCGCCGCCGACGTGCCGTCAGGCACGCGGGCGAAGACCGGGTCGTCGGCCGCCGCCGGGAGGCGGCGCAGCGGGACGGCGCCGAGCTCCGGCGGGTGGGTGCGGCGGACGACGGTGCCGCCGAGGCAGTCCGCGGCGAGCTGCGCGCCCAGGCA
The DNA here is from genome assembly GCF_041261265.1 of Streptacidiphilus sp. MAP12-33. Taxonomy (NCBI): domain Bacteria; kingdom Bacillati; phylum Actinomycetota; class Actinomycetes; order Kitasatosporales; family Streptomycetaceae; genus Streptacidiphilus; species Streptacidiphilus sp. MAP12-33. Next base: position 110,203 of record NZ_JBGCCA010000007.1, on the reverse strand, counting down.
GATGCCGAGGAACGGCACGCGGCCGGCCACCGCCTCCCGGATCAGCGCGCGGACGGCCGGGAACCAGGGCGCGGCGTCGTCGTCCCGGCAGTTGGGCGCCCCACCCAGGACGAGCAGGCCGTCGTGCCCGGCGAGGGACGCGGGCAGCGCCTCTCCCGCCCACGGATGCCTCAGGTCGAGGCGGAGGCCGACCGCCTCCAGCGCCGCCCCGACGATGCCCGGGCCGGTGCCGTCCTCGTGCTGGACCACCAGGATCTCCACGTGGCGCACCCTTCCCCCGACGGGCGGGGTTCATGCCCGACCGGGTGACTCGCTTCCTCGGCGATGGCGGCCGGAGAAAAGGCCGTATTCGGTCGGTTTCATGCGGTTCGCCGACGGTGTGCGAACCGATTGACCGAGAAGGTCGTTAGCGGATCGAATGATCAGCCGGTTAGAGTCAGACATATGCATGCCTGGCCCGCTTCCGAGGTGCCCCTGCTACCAGGCAAGGGGCAGCCTCTGCGCATTCACGACACCGCGTCGGGCGAGCTGCAGACGACCACGCCCGGGCCGACCGCCCGGCTCTACGTCTGCGGCATCACCCCCTACGACGCCACCCACCTCGGCCACGCGGCCACCTACAACGCCTTCGACCTGGTGCAACGCATCTGGCTCGACGCGGGCCACCAGATCGTCTACGTGCAGAACGTCACGGACATCGACGACCCGCTGCTGGAGCGGGCCGTCGCCACCGGTGAGGACTGGGTGGCCCTGGCCGAGCGCGAGACCGCGCTCTTCCGGGAGGACATGACGGCGCTTCGGATGCTGCCGCCGGCCCACTACGTCGGCGCGGTCGAGTCGATCCCGCTGATCGTGCCGCTGGTCCAGGACCTGCTGGCCAAGGGCGCCGCCTACGAGCTCGACGGTGACGTCTACTTCTCCATCGCCTCCGACAAGCACTTCGGCGAGGTCTCCGGCTACGACGCCGAGACCATGCTCCGCTACTTCGGCGAGCGCGGCGGCGACCCGGACCGTCCGGGCAAGAAGCACCGCCTCGACCCGCTGCTGTGGCTGGCTCAGCGCCCCGGTGAGCCCGGCTGGGACACGGAGCTCGGGCACGGTCGTCCCGGCTGGCACATCGAGTGCGTGGCGATCGCCCTCCAGCACCTGGGCATGGGCTTCGACCTCCAGGGCGGTGGCAGCGACCTGGTCTTCCCGCACCACGAGATGGGCGCCTCGCACGCCCAGGTGCACAGCGACTCCCACCCCTACGCCAAGTACTACGTGCACGCCGGCATGGTCGCTCTCGACGGCGAGAAGATGTCGAAGTCGCGCGGCAACCTGGTCTTCGTCTCCGCGCTGCGGCGCGACGGCGTCGACCCGGCGGCGATCCGGCTGGCGCTGCTGAACCACCACTACCGCAGCGACTGGGAGTGGACCGACGCCGACCTGCGCGGCGCGCAGGAGCGGCTGGCCCGCTGGCGCGCGGCGGTCTCCCGTCCGGACGGCCCGGACGCGAGCGCGCTGCTCGCGGAGGTCCGCGCGGCGCTCGCCGAGGACCTCGACTCCCCGCGCGCGCTCGCGGCGGTCGACGCGTGGACTGCGAAGCAGTCCACGGACGGCGGCGACGACATCGGCGCCCCGGGCCTCGTCTCCCGCCTCGTCGACGCACTCCTGGGCGTCGCGCTGTAGTTGCACTTGCACGGTCAGGGGCGCGGGGAACTGCGCGACAAGCCACCGACGAGTAGATGGTCCTCAACGAGCAGGGCCATCCGCACAGGGGGGTTGCTCGCGCAGTTCCTCGCGCTCCTGGTGTGCCGGGGCCGGGTAGGTGCGGCCCTTCCAGGCCGCGCCGCGGCCGCGCCAGTGCTGGATCGCCGAGTCCACGGTCATCAGCAGGTAGAGCGCGGCCGTGAACGGCAGCAGCAGCGCCTCGCGCGCCGGGCGGCCGTAGTAGGCGAGCATCGGCCGGTAGGTGAACGTCATCAGGGCCCAGGCCGCGAGCGCCGGGAGCGCGACACGCGGAGCGAGCGTCGCCGCGCCGACCACCGTCAGCACCGGCGGGACCAGGTAGACCAGCGTCAGTCCGAGCACCGTCCCGGCCAGCAGGAACACGTTGTGCCGCAGCTGCGCGTACGCGCTGCGGGAGACCATCCGCCACAGCTGGCCGAGCTCGGGGTAGGGGCGGACGCTGTCGACCTGGTCGGCCAGCCCCAGCCAGGTGCGGCCGCCGCCGCGCTTGACCAGCCGGGCGAGGTTCACGTCGTCGATGACCGCGCCTCGGATCGCCGCGACCCCGCCCGCGCGCGCCAGCGCCTCCCGGCGGACCAGCGTGCACCCGCCGGCCGCGGCGGCGGTGCGCGAGCCCGGCTTGTTACTCCACCGGAACGGGTAGAGCTGGGCGAAGAAGTAGACGAAGGCCGGGACGATCAGCTGCTCCCAGCGCGTGCGGACGCTCAGCCGCGCCATCTGCGAGACCAGGTCGTAGCCACCGCTGCCGTCGCTCTCCGCCGAGGCGACGAGGCGCTCCAGCGAGTCGGGCGTGTGCGCGATGTCCGCGTCGGTGAGCAGCAGGTACTCGACGTCCCCGGCCAGTTCGACGCCGTGGCGCAGGGCCCAGAGTTTGCCGGTCCAGCCGGCCGGCGGTTCGCCGGGGGAGGTGACCGTCAGCGGCAGCGAGCCCGGCACCGCGCCGAGCCGGCGGGCCAGCTCGCCCGTGCCGTCGGTGCTGCCGTCGTCGACGAGGACCACGCGGGCCTCGCCCGGGTACCGCTGCGCGAGCAGCGACGGGAGGCTGAGTGGCAGCACCTCCGCCTCGTCCCGGGCCGGGACGACGATCGCCACGGACGGCCGGGGGCCGTCCGTGGCGATCGGTGGCAGGCGCACGTCGGTGCGCCAGAAGCCGCCCTGGCAGAGGGTCAGCCACAGCCAGGCGAGCAGGGACAGGCACGCGATCAAGGTCAGCACCGTCACGCGCGCGAGTATGCCAGGTGGGCTCAGGTGGCGAGGGTGACCTGGCTGCCGGGCGCGGCGCCCTGGTAGGCGTCGACGACCAGGTTGAGCTCCTTCTGGATGTACCAGACGTTCAGGCCGAAGACGAAGGCCAGCCAGCAGCTCGCGGCCGGGCTGCAGGTGACGGGCAGGCCCGCGGCACGCTGGGCGGCGGCCACGGCCTTGCCGGTGTTGTAGTACGACACCAGCGGGGCGACGCAGGTCCAGCCGAGGAAGAGCAGCACGCAGAGGCTGCCGCCGGGGCTGAGCTGCTGGCGCTGGTCGAAGTTCTTCAGCTCCTTGTGGATCTTGAAGTACCAGACCAGGGGGTAGATGCCGAGGGTGATGATCGGAAGTCCGAGCCAGACGGCCACCGAGCCGCGGCGCTTCATCGCCAGGCCGGTGAGGGGGGTGGTCGCGGTGGCTTGCTGCACGAAGTGCTCCAGGAATAGTGGTGACGGGCGTGCCCGTGCGCCCCGAACAAGATCGTTGCGAGACGCGCCGCTCAGCGTTCCAGCTCCGTGGAGGGCCTGTGTGCGACGTTGCCCGAACGTGATCTTGGTGTGCCGGAACGGACACGTCCGCCCGGGGTGGCACGTGCCATCCTGGCAGCTCGCGAGCCGTCGAGGGTGGGGATCGGATAGGGTCGGACGCTGTGAAGATCGCACTGATGGACTCCGGAATCGGCCTGCTCCCCGCCGCGGCGGTCCTGCGCGAGCTGCGCCCGGACGTCGACATGGTGCTGTCCCAGGACCCCGACGGGATGCCCTGGGGTCCGCGCACCACCGAGGACATCGTCGCGCACGCCCTCGCCGTGGCCCGTGCCGCGGCCGAGCAGAAGCCCGACGCGCTGGTGGTCGCCTGCAACACGGCCTCCGTGCACGCGTTGGACGCGATCCGCGCGGAGCTGGAGCCGGACATCCCGGTGATCGGGACCGTCCCCGCGATCAAGCCCGCCGCCGCGGACGGCGGCTCCGTCGCGATCTGGGCCACCCCGGCCACGACGGGCAGCGCCTACCAGCGGGGTCTGATCCGCGACTTCGCCTCCGGGGCGGATGTCGCCGAGATCCCGTGCCCCGGCCTGGCCGACGCCGTCGAGTACGCCCGTTCGGAGCAGATCGCCGAGATCGTCGCGGCCGCCGCCGCGCAGACCCCGGCCGGCACCCGCGCGCTCGTGCTCGGTTGCACCCACTACGAGCTGCTCGCCGCCGAGATCGCGACCGCGCTCGCCGACTCCTGCCCGGGGCTGAGGCTCTTCGGCTCCGCCCGCGCCGTGGTCGAGCAGGCCCTGCGCCGCGCCCGCCCGCTCCGTGAGACCGGCGAGGGCACCCTGACCGTCCTGCGCAGCGGCCGCGAGGAGTCCCTCCCGGCCGAGGCCCTCTCCTACCCCGAGGGCCGCTCGCTCCTCGGCTAGGACTCGGCCGGGGCTTGGCTGCGGCTCGGCTGGGGCTCGGTCGGGGCCCGCCGGTGCGGCGTCCGATCAGGCTCCGGATCCGGTTCGGCTGACCGTCCGTGCCTGTGGGCCGGGCACCGGTCCGGCGTCGGCGGGTGCGTGCGTCGCCCGCTCGTCCGCCGCGGCGAGCCAGAAGTAGACCGGCGGGAGGGTCAGTTCGATCACCGCGAGGACGATCTGGAACCACTGTGGCCAGCCGTGCAGGGCCAGTGAGAGCACCCGGCCCAGGCCGCCGAGCAGGAAGACCCCGGCGAGCAGGCGCACCGCCGCCGCCGGGATCGGCCGTTGGCGGGCGGCCCAGAGCCAGGCCAGGCCGTAGCCGGCGAAGCTCGCGCCCATGAAGCGGCCCCAGCTGTCGACGGTGGTGCCCGCGTGGGACGCGCCCGGGATGGCCGCGTTGCCGAGCGCGACGTGGAACACGCCGATCGCGACACAGGACCAGCCCATGAGCTGAAGGAGCAATCGGAGAGTACGGGCCATGACCACCACCCCGTTCGTCGGATAAGTTGACGCGTGTCTACTAGCCGGCTCTCAGCGTGGCCCCGTAAGTAGACGCGTGTCAAGTAAGGTGGGCGCGTGCCATCCGCCTCGCCGTTGCCCCGCCGACGCCTCAGCCCCGCCGACCGCCGTGCCCAACTCCTCTCTGTCGGGGCACGCCTGTTCGCCACGCACCCCTACGAGGACGTGCAGATGGACGAGGTCGCCCAGGAGGCGGGTGTCTCGCGAGCGCTGCTCTACCGTCACTTCGCGAGCAAGCACGAACTCTTCGCCGCCGTCTACCAGGAGGCCGCCGACCGGCTGCTCGCCGAGACCCGGCTGGACCCGGCCGACTCGCTGCTCGACCAGGTCGTCCAGGGCATGGACGTGCACCTGGACTACTTCGTCGCCAACCGGCACGCCGTGCTGGCCGCCAACCGCGTCCTCGCGGGTGACCCGGTCATCCAGACGATCATGACGGGTGAACTCGACGCCCTGCGCGCGCGCCTGCTCTCCGTCCTGGACCTCGCCGACACGACCACCCGCGAGGCGGTCTCCTCCGTCCTGCGCAGCTGGCTGGTCTTCGTCCAGGTGCTCGTCGTCGACTGGCTCACCGACGAGACCTGCCCCCGGAACCAGCTGCGGGACGTCTGCGTGGGCGCACTGCTCGGCGCCCTCCGTCCGCTGCTCCCGGACGCCGTGGCCACGGCCACCGCGGACGCGGACGCGTGAGGGCTGGACGCGTCAGGGCCGGACGGTCTCAGGGCCGGCCGGCTCGTCCAGCCGCCTGACGCCTCAGGCGACTCGGAACGCCTCGGCTCAGAGCACCTCGGCGCCGCGCAGACGGCGGCGGGAGGCGGCCGGGGCCCAGGCCGCGAGGGCCGCGTCGAGGCGGGAGCGGGTCGTGCGCGTGTCGACGCGGACCCGGCTGATGCAGAGGTGGTCCGGCAGCCCGCCGGTCGGGTCGACCAGGCGGCCGTCGTTGCGGAAAGCGCTGGCGTAGCCGAGCTCGCGCAGCAGCGCGACCGCGCGCAGGTCGTGCACGTCGTCGGGGTAGGCGAAGGACGTGACCGGGACGCCCGTCAGCTTCGCCAGGCGGTCGTGGCCGCCGCGCACCTCCTCGCGCAGCGCGTAGTCGTCGCACCTGTCCAGGCGCGCGTGGTCCAGGCCGTGGTTGCCGATCACCAGGCCCGCGTCCAGCAGCAGGTGCAGGTCGGCCGTGGTGAGCTGGGGCACCGAGGGTGCCCGGTGCCGGGCCGTCACCCGCAGCTCGGCGAGGCTGCGGCGCCGGTCCGGGTCGGGCAGCGCCGCCAGCGCTGCCGCGACCGAGCCGCCCGCACGACCCGAGAGGCTGCGGGCCCAGCCGCCCTCGCCGACCAGGAACTCCGCCTCGTCCCACCAGTACGGGGTGTCGGTGTCGACGAGCCCCCCGACGACGAACGCCACCGCCGGCACGGCGCGCGCCGCCAGCACCGGCAGCGCCTGCGTGACGACGTCCCGGTGGCCGTGCTCGAAGGTGATCAGCACACTGTGCGGCGGCAGCGGCGCCCCACCGGACATCGCCCGCTGCACCTGGCCCACCGTCACCGGCGTCGCGGACTTCAGCACCCGGTCCAGCTGCGCGGTGAACGCGCCCCGGTCCCGCACCTCGCGGAAGGTCAGCACCGCGAGCCGCCGACCGGTCCGCGCACGCAGCAGCGGCACCGGTGAGGCGAGGGTCTGCTGTCGCACGGGCTTTCCTTCCGTCAGTGCGTCGGACACATGGAAGACACCCGTCGGCCCACGATGGTTGTACGCGGTGGGATGTCTTTTCGTGCTCTTTTCGTGCCGATTTCGTCGGGGCCCGGTGTGCGGAGGGTACGCGGACCTGTGCGGCCGGTTTCCGGCCCGGCTCGGCGAGCGCGGACAATGAGCCTATGAACGAGCAGGCCCAGGCGGAAGCCATGCGACAGGATCCACAGGAAGAACCGTCGGAGGTGGAGTCGCCCCAGGACTGGGCGGACGAGGACGACCCGGACGACGTGCCGCCCGTGGTGCGGCAGGTGGACCTCGGACTCGCCCGGCTGCTGCCCGACCTCGACCGCGCGCGTGCCTGGCTGCTCACCATGGACGGCACCCCGCAGTCCTACGTCGATCTGGACGACCCGCGCCACCTGGAGTTCGAGTACGTGCAGCGCCTCGCGCACGTCGCCGACCTGTGCGCCGAGCCCGGTGCGCCCGTCACCGCCCTGCACCTCGGCGGCGGGGCGCTCACGCTGCCGCGCTACCTCGCCGCGACCCGTCCCGGCTCGCGCCAGCGGGTCGCCGAGCTGGACGCGGGCCTGATCGCGCTGGTGCGCGAAGTGCTGCCGTGGGACGCGAGCGCCGACCTCACCGTCGAGGCGGCGGATGCCCGCGCCTACCTGGAGGCGGCACCGCCGGCCGGCGCCGACCTCGTGGTCACCGACGTCTTCGGTGGCGCCGGCGGCCACACCGTCCCGGCGGCGCTGACCTCCGTCGAGTACCACCGGGCCGTCTCCGCCGCGCTCCGGCCCGACGGCGTCCACGTCGCGAACCTGGCCGACGGCGCGCCCCTCACGTTCATCCGGGGCCAGGTCGCGACGGCCGCGGCGGTCTTCCCGGAGCTGGCCCTCGTCGCCGAGGCCCCGGTCCTGCGCGGGCGCCGCTACGGCAACCTCGTACTGGTCGCCTCGCACCGGCCGCTGCCCGTCGACGCCCTCACCCGGCGCACCGCGGGCGACCCCTTCCCGGCACGGGTGGTCGCGGAGGAGCGGCTCGCCGCGTTCGCCGGCCGCGCCCGCGTCGTCACCGACGCGGGCGCGGTCCCGTCGCCGCCCCCGCCGAGCGGGGCCTTCACCGTCTGACCGTGCCTGCGGCCCGCGCCTCGGGGCAGGTCGCCGCACCACTGAGGGGCGCGAGGAACCGCGCCACACGCCACGCACGTGCGGACGGTCCTCGACGAGCAGGGCCGTCCGCCTCGGGTAGGTGCCCTCGCGGGACTACTCCGGCAGCACGCGGGCGAGGGCGAAGCCGTCCCAGCCCTTGGCGCCGACGGTCTGGATCGCCGTGCCGTCCAGGCGCGGCTCCTCCGCGATCAGCGACAGGGCGGCGCGGGTGCCCTGGACGTCCGCGTTGCCGTCCGGGTCGAGGACGGCTCCGTTGCGGATCACGTTGTCGACCACGATCAGCGCGCCCGGACGCGACAGGCGCAGCGCCCAGCGGACGTAGTGCGGGTTGTTGGCCTTGTCCGCATCGATGAACGCCAGGTCGAACGGCTCGCGCCCCTCCAGCTCCAGCTGCGGCAGGGTGTCCAGGGCCTTGCCGACGCGGATCTCGACCTGCTCGGCCAGTCCCGCTGCGGCGATGTTCGCGGCCGCGACCTCCGCGTGGCGGGGGTCGTACTCGAGGGTGACGACCCGGCCGCCCTCGGCGAGGCCGCGCGCCAGGTTGATGGTGGAGTAGCCGCCGAGCGTGCCGATCTCCAGGATCCGGCGTGCCCCCTGGATCTGTGCGAGGAGCCGCAGCAGGCGGCCGGCCGGGGCCGAGACCTCGATCCGGGGGAGGCCCGCGGCCTCGCTGGCCTTGAGCGTGTTCTCGAGGGCCGGGTCCTGCAGACCGAGAGTCGAGCTGAGATAGGCGTCGACCGCTGTCCAGGTCTCATGGGTGCTCATAGCGGCCACGCTAGCCGGTGGACATGCTGTTCGGCGGGCATTTCCGGTCTCGTTAGCATGGGCTTCTAACGCTGAGTAGACATATCGCCGGGCCTGTGGGCGACCAGCGCGGTACGGGCGATGCCTCGGAGCGCATCGTCTTCCGGCGGGCGTCCACGGTCCGCTTGCGCAAGACGGACTGGCTGTGGGACACGACGCCGGCGGATGCTCTTCCGACCAGTCAGGGGCGCATCCCTAAAGACATGCTCACCGTGGCGGCCGGGCTCCCGGGCACGGGCAAGTCGCAGTTCTCGGTGTGGAAGACCGCGCGGTTGACCAAGGGTGAGCTTCCGGGCACCTTCTACGGCCAGCTGAAGAACGTCATCTACGCCGCTACCGAGGACGACTGGGAGCGGACCATCGCGCCGCGCCTGGTCGCGGCCCGTGCGGACCTGGACCGCGTGTTCCATGTGTCCGTGATGACGGTGGACTGTCGGCAGGTCAAGCTCTCCGTGCCGAAGCACACCGGGCTCTTGGGCCAGTTCGCCCAGGAGAACGATGTGGCGCTCGTGGTCCTGGACCCGCTGCTCTCCCACCTCGGCGGGCCTACCTGCCGCCCTCCACGTTCGCCGCATCCTTCTCCGCGGTGGCGAAGTCCTTCTGGAACTGGGTCACGTCCGCCTCGACCTTCGCGCGGTAGGTCGCGTCGTCGGGGCCGCCGACCCCGTCCCCGTCCATGTCGAGCTCGTTGATGTCGGAAGACAGTGTGCCGTTGTCCGCCTGCCAGTCGGTGATCGTGGAGGGCTCGTCGTCGGCGTTGAAGAACGCGTCGGCCTTCTTGAACGCGGTCATGCCCTCTTGGACGTCGCCCTGTCCGTGGGCCTGCTGCCAGGCGGCGAATGCCGGGAAGCTGTTGGGCTGTCCCCGGTCCAGGATGACGGGGACGCCATCGTTGAACACCTGCTGGTAGTAGGCATCGCTGCCTCGGAGGATCGCGGCGGCCTGGTGCCGGGCGGATGCCGGAGCCAGATAGGTCGGACCGCTGCTCGGGATGACCACGGGCGCGGAGGCGCTCGGCGTGGCCGCGTGCGTCTTCGTCGCGGACGGGCTGGGCGTGTGGCTCGGGCTGGGAACGGTGCTCGGGGTCGTGGTCGCGGCCGTCGGCGAGGACGTCGTCGAGGCCGTGGAGGCCGTCTTCTGCGGGCCGATGATCGCGCCGATGACGGCGAGGATGATGAATCCGCCGACCGCTGCCCCGACGCCCACTAGGCACCCCTTTCGGCGATCGGATCCGCTGACGGGCTGCGGGGGCTGCCAGGTGGGCGTGCTCATGCGTTCCTGCCGTTCTTGTGCTGAGACCGTGGGGGAAGAGTGTCAGAAGTGAAAGGCTGGATGCTTGGTCGTTGCCATGACGTGACAGATCGTCTGCCGACTGGTGCTCAGAGTGAGTACGCACGGGGTGTCCACGGTCCGACGTGCGGTAGGCTCCAGCCCCGCTCCTCGCAGTCCGGGCAGATGACGTTCGTCCAGCCGGCCCCGGAGTTGGTGTCCACCTCGTTGATCAGCCGCCCGAGCTTGTGGTCGCCCGCGCAGCCGATGCAGTACCCATGCACCTGCGACTCCTCCGGGCCACTCACGACGCGTTCTCCTGCGCCTGGCCCTGCTGGTGGCAGTCGCATGCACAGGGAACCTGGACGTAGCCGAGGACGCGGTCCTGGTATCCCGGCGCGTGACACATCTCGTGGAGGTCGGGCCAGCGGTCAGCGCCCGTTCGGCATTCCGGGGTCATGTAGCCACGGGGGAGAGGACCAGGCGAAGCGGGGCAGGTGGGCGTGACGCTGACAGCGGTGGAGGATGCGGTAACGGCCATGCTTCGGAAGGTAGGAGCGGCCGGATTCCGACCTCCACTGTCTTGCGAGTTCTTGCGCGGCAGTCACCCGAGCGCGTGGATGGCCGACTCGACCAGAGCGCGCGCAGGCGGCCCATACACCGCCACTTGGCCAAGAGCGCGGAACGCCCGGAGGTACGTGCCGATCTCGCTGGTCTCGGTGATCCGGATCTCGGCGGTCAGCGTCTCGACGATGACCGCCTCTTCGTCATACGCGTAAAAAGGCTCCAGGGGCCACATGTCGTGACGGTCCGTCGTGAACGGGATCACGCCGACTGCGAGCGAGGGCAGGCGCATCACCTTCAGCAGGTGGGCGAGCTGATCGGCCATCACCTCCCGTCCGCCGATGCGGTACCGCAGCACCGTCTCCTCCAGCAGCACGACGAAGCGGTGATCCCCTTCCAGGAGTGCGCGTTGCCGCTTCATGCGCGCCTCCACCGCGTCCGAGACGTCGTCCGGGGTTCCCTGGAAGCGCGTGATCGCCCCCAGCAGCGCCGTGGCGTAGCCGGGCGTCTGAAGAAACCCGGAGACCACCTTGGAGCCGTAGACGCGCTGCACGCGGGTGCGTTCGTGCAGAGGCAGTAGTTCCTCCTGGGTCTGGCGCAGCCCGGTGCGGTGCTTGCGGATCCACTGGACGTACAGGTCATCCGCGGTGCGAGTGGCTCGAATCAAATCGGCCGAGAGAGCAGGTTGTTGGCACACTGCGCACCAGGTGCGGATGTCCGCGTCCGTCGGGACGGCCTTCGCGTGCTCAATCCTGCTGGTCTTCGCGGCGTGCCAGCCGCAGCGGCGCGAGAGCTCATCCCCGGTGAGCCCGGCGTCGAGACGCAGCTCCCGTAGGCGGCGCGCGATCGACTCGCGGGCCGCCTGGGCGGTGCTTAGGGGAGACGTGGCCATCGTGGGCTGGTCAGTCGATCGGGAAGTCCTCGTGCGGGGTGGCGCGGTCCCAGACGGCCTCGAAGGCGTCCGAGCAGAGCTTGGCGACGGCCGTGTCCGTGGTGACCTCGTGCCGCACCAGCGCCCCGTTGCCAGCGAACAGGCCGAACCGGACCGTCGCGTCGTCGAACACCCAGCAGTCGTTGACCGGGACGGCCAGGTCGAACGCCTTCTCGCGCGGCAACCAGCGCACCAGCTCGCCGATGGCCAGGTTGACCACCGTCCCGGCGTGCTCGTACGCGATGTACGGCGAGACCGGCGTCGACACGATCCGAGCCCGCCGCACGACGACGCCACGGGCTACCGCGTCCCGGACGGTGGTGGCCCATGGACGCCAGTAGTCGCCGTCAGGGTCGAGGTTGTCCCGGGTGCCGGTCTTCAGCCACTGCTGGAGCGCCTGAGATTCGTGTTCGACGCCGTAGGAGTCCCGCATCTCCAGGTGCACTGCGCTGCGCTGGCAGGAGGCGAACAGTTCATCCAAGCTCTTCGGCTGCATCGAGCGCCTTCCTCAGTGCGTCGGCCATCCGGAACGGGAGCCGGACGACGGCCTCGTGGTCAGGGATCCCCGGTGCGTGATTCGGTGCCGGCGCCGCAGTCACCTGGTCGCGCAGCGCCTCGTCGGCCTTCCAGCCCTGGACGACGAACTCCCGCTTCTCCTCGTCCAGCCAAACGGTGGGCGAGTCGCCCGTCTCTGTCTCCGGGTCGATCCCGATGAACCGTAGTGCCATGGCCTTCCTCCCCTGCCCGGATTGCTCATTGACCTTGTGATCGTGGCGCGTTGGATTGTGGGCGGTCAAGGAGGTTCACCCTGGACGAGAGTTGCTGTCAGTCCTGGCCGTCATGCTGGGCGTCGTGTCGACCGCACCACCCAGTCTTTGGGGACGCGCTGACGTCGCGTTGATCTCACCGAGGCCGAGGTGGTGATGCGCGGCATCCGTCTCACGCCGAAGATCCCGTTCCCCGGGGTAGGCGCACCATGGCCCAGCACATGCGACGTGTGCGGCAAAGAAGTCACCCCGACGTTCGCGAACGTTCGAAAGGGCGCAACGCGGGGCTGCCGATACTGCGCTGGGACGCGCGCCGTTGGACGAGGAGATTGCCGAGCTGATCGTGCGGCCCGGTGGCCAGGGTAAGTTCCATGAGGTCGGCTCATCACCGGAGGCGGGACTGACCTGCTGGTTCCGACCCGCTGCGACTTGCACACGTCTCACGGAACGCGTCGGAATAGGCCGGAAGACTTCGCATCCCTCTGCACTTCGCCAGGCGCGCTACCTGCGTCTTTGTACCCAGTCGGAAGCTCATCGAGAACTGTTGCGAGAATGGGCTTCATGCGCATCGTTGGAGAGATCGACCCCACCCGCCCGCTGCTCGTCCTGGCCGTCGCCGAGGAAGCGGCGCACCTGAGTACCGACCTTCCCCTCCTGCTCACCGGTATGGGCAAGGTGAACGCGGCTACGGCGGTGGCTTCGGTGCTGGCGCGCGGGCCGCGGCCGACCGGTGTCGTCAACCTGGGGACCGCGGGGGCGCTCAAGCCGGGCCTCGGCGGGCTCACCCACGAGGTGAGCCAGGTGATCCAGCACGATCTGGACTCCGCCATGCTGGCCTCTCTCACCGGGGTGACCTACGGGGCCCCGATCGGCCTGACCGGCCGTGGGCCGGTGCTCGCCACCGGTGACCTGTTCGTGTCCGACGAGGCGGCCCGGGCCAGGCTCGCGGAGGCGGCGGACCTGGTGGACATGGAGGGCTACGCCATCGCCCAGGCGGTGCGTCAGACAGGCCTCCCGGTGCGGCTGGTGAAGCACGTCAGCGACGACGCGGGCGAGGGCGCCGCGCAGAGCTGGCGGGAGTCGGTCGACGACTGCGCGAAGGAGCTCGCGCGGTGGGTGGCCGAGAACCTCTGACGGGCGGGGGCAGCTCAGGCAGGGCAGCTCAGGCAGGGCAGCTCAGGCAGGGCAGTTCGGGCGGGGCGGCTCGGGCGGGGCGGTTCAGGCGACGGGCGCGGCGGCGATGTGGAAGACCGGGAATCCGGGGGCGATGCGGTGCAGCTCCTCCTCGGGGGAGTCGGCGTTGACGTCGCCGAAGAAGTAGCTGACCTCCCAGGCCCACTTCTTCATGTAGGCGCGCAGCACCGCCGGCTTGTCGGCGTCGGTCACCTCCGTGGCGGAGAACGGCTCGGCCTTCTTGCCGAGCCGGAGCTCGCCGCCGCCGACGGCGCGCATGTTGCGGACCCACTGGGTGTGGCCGCGGGGCGCGACGAGGTAGCGCTCGCCGTCGATGACCAGCAGGTTGACCGGGGTGGTGCGCCACTCGCCGCTCTTGCGGCCGCGCACCGCGAGGACCCGGGAGCCGTAGACGCTGACGCCGCGGTAGGTGAGCCAGGTGATGAGGTTGCGGGTGATCCGGTCCGTGGCGATCATCAGCCGGCCCTGCGGCTTGACCAGGCGCGGGGCGGCGGGGGTGGCGGCGTTCATGGGGTGCCTCCTGTGTCGATGTTCGTGGGCTTCGAGAACGGAGATCCGTTTCGAGAGCAGTGCTCTCGTTCCGTGCTTCGACTATCCCGTGATCGGTGCGCACTGTCAAGAGCACTGCTCTCGTTTCTGAGCGGCGCATGCGTCTGGGTGCACTGCTCTCCGCTGTGGCAGACTGTCGGCATGGCACCAGTCATCCGCACCGCCCGCGAACGCGCCCGCGAGGAGCTGACCCTCGAGATCAAGCGGGAAGCCCGCAAACAACTGGCCGAGGAGGGCGCCCAGCGCCTCTCCCTCCGCGCCGTCGCCCGTGAGCTCGGCATGGCGTCGTCCGCGCTCTATCGCTACTTCCCGAGCCGTGACGACCTGCTCACGGCCCTGATCCTGGACGCCTACAACGCCCTCGGCGAGCGCGCGGAGAAGGCCGTCGCGGCCGACGGCGCGGCCGAGGACCCCCGCGCCCAGTGGCGCGCGCTGTGCCGCAGCGTCCGCGACTGGGCCAAGGAGCATCCGCACGAATACGCCCTCCTGTACGGCACGCCCGTGCCCGGTTACAGCGCGCCCCAGGAGACCGTGGCCCCGGCCTCGCGGGTGATCCTCGCGCTGCTCTCCGTCCTGCGGGACGCGGCGGACCGTCTCGACCTGCCGTCCCCGGTCCGCCCGCTGCGCGGCGCGCTGGCCGAGCAGGCGAGCGCGCTCGTCCCGCTGGTCGCCCCGGAGCTCAGCGCGGGTGTGCTGTCGCGTGCGGTAGTGGTCTGGACGCAGCTCTTCGGCATGATCAGCTTTGAGCTCTTCGGTCACCTCGTCGGCTCCCTCGACCCGGCCGACGACTTCTTCGCCCACACGGTCGAGGAGATGGCCGACTTCGTCGGCCTGCCGTAGCCGGCCGGCTACGGGCGGGCGGCGCCGAGGCCGAGGAGGAGTCCGGCGCCGACGACGACCGCCGGGACGCTGAGGACCGGGCTCACCGACGCCTGGACGCCGAGGGCGGTCAGCGCGCCCGCCGCGCTGAGCACCGCGGGCGTCGGGCGCGGCGAGCGGCTCAACGCCCACAGGCACCAGACGAAGGCGGCGCCGAGCAGCGCCAGCCCGGGCCACCCCTGCTCGGCCGCCTGCTGCAACGGCGCGGAGGACGCGCTGCCCTCGGCGAAGTCGCCGGGTCCGACACCGCGCAGGGGTTGCCGTTCCACCGCGTGCAGCGCGTCGCGCCACAGGCCGAGCCGCTGCGCGGAGACCTGCGTGCCGGGCCCGCTCGCCGCGGGCGTGCCGCCGCTGCTGCCGTGGGCCAGCACCAGGACCGCGGCGACCGCCAGCAGCGCGCAGAGGGCGAGCAGGACGAGCGCGCGACGGCGGCGCCGGGCGCGGTGCGCCGATCCGGCCACGACCAGCAGCCCGGCGCAGGCGAGCGCGCCCACGGTCGCGTCCGTCAGCAGCGACTCGGCCGCGAGCAGCAGGGCGAGCAGAGCCGATCCCCGCGCGGTCCAGCGCAGGCCGCGGCTGCGGGCCGCGTACCCGGCGCAGCAGGCGGCACCGACCGCGAGGCTCAGCAGGGCCGCCACCGCGTCGTCGTCCAACACGCGCGGGCCTGCCGTGGGTGCCAGCACGGCGACCGCCACGGCCGGTCCGAGCAGGGCGGCGAGCGGCAGCACGGAGCCGGCGATCCGGCCCGTCGCGTATCCGGCCGCGACGGCGAGCAGGCCCAGCAGCACGCTCTCGGGGTGCGCCTCCCGCCCGGACGCGCAGTAGTCGGTCCAGGCGGCGCATGCCGCGAGCAGCAGGAAGCCCACCACGTCGCAGACTGTCTCGTTCTCCGCCGTCGGCCGCGAGGTGCCCCCGGGTGCGGGCACGTCGGCTCCGAGCGGCACAGCGGTGTCCGGCATCGGCGTTCCCCCCGCTCGCCCCGGTCCTGCACTGGCCGGTCAACCGTAGACCCGGAGTTGGCCGGATGTCACCGCCCGGACCCCGCCCGATGCCTCGGCCGCCGTCCCTCCCGCGCCCTGGGTCCGGCCCGGCGTGCGGCCGGCGCCGCGTGCCGCACCGGCGGCCCGTGCGTAGGGTGGGCCCATGCCCGTACCCGAGTTCGTGCGCGACCTGCGCCACCATGTCGGCCACGCCCCGCTCCCGCTGAGCGGGATCGTCGCCGTGATCCTCGACGACCACGACCGCCTCCTGCTCACCCACCGCGCCGACACCCGCCGTTGGGCGCTCCTCGGCGGCATCCTGGAGCCGGGGGAGGAGCCCGCCGACGGCGTGGTGCGGGAGGCGCTGGAGGAGACGGGGGTGCGGGTGGTCCCGGAGCGGCTGGCCGCCGTCAGGGCGTCCGAGGAGCTGACGGTCTATCCGAACGGCGACCAGGTGCGGTACTTGTCGCTGGTCTTCCGCTGCCGTTACGTCGACGGCGAGGCCCGGGTCAACGACGACGAGTCCCTGGACGTCGGCTGGTTCGCGCTCGACGAGCTCCCGGACGAGGTGACGGCGGACGAGCGCGAGAACATCCGGCTCGCGCTGGACGACACCGACCGCACCTGGTTTGCGCTGTCGGCGATCGCGCCCGGCGTGTCGTGACAGGAGGGTCGCGCCGGTGCGGTGTCGGGGGCAGGGTGAGCCGCATGGATCTTCTGATACTCGGCGGGACCGAGTTCGTGGGCCGCGCCCTGACCGAGGACGCGTCGGCGCGCGGCTGGAAGGTGACGCTGTTCCACCGCGGCAACCACGCCGCCCCGGACGGCGTCGAGGTACTGCACGGCGACCGGCTCGCACCGGACGGTCTCGCCGAGCTCGAGCGGGCTGTGGCGGACGGGCGCCGTTGGGACGCGGTCGTGGACACCTGGTCCGCCGCGCCGGTCGCGGTCCGGGACAGCGCGCGGCTGCTCGCCGCGCACGTGGACCGCTACGCCTACATCTCCAGCGGCTCGGTCTACGCCTACCCGCAACCGGCGGGCGCCGACGAGTCCGCGCCCGTGGTCGAGGCTGACCCGGACGCGACCGAGGCGCCGTATCCGCAGGCCAAGCGGGGTGCGGAGCTCGCCCTGCTGGACATCTTCGGCGACCGCGCGCTGCTGGCCCGGGCGGGCCTGATCCTCGGCCCCTGGGAGAACATCGGCCGACTGCCGTGGTGGCTGGGCCGGATCGCCCGCGGCGGCACCGTCCTCGCCCCGGGACCGCGGGAGCTGACGCTGCAGTACATCGACGCGCGTGATCTCGCGGCGTGGTTGCTGGACGGAGTGGCAGCGGGCCTGGGTGGCGCCTACAACCTGATCGGCCCGCCCGGCGCGGCGACGCTGGGCGAGCTGCTGCGGACCTGCGTCGAGGTCACCGGCTCGGACGCGCGACTGCGCTGGACGGACCCGGAGCCGATCCTCGCCGCCGGCATCGAGCCGTGGATGGACCTGCCGATCTGGCTGCCGCCCGGCGAGGACCATGACTCGCTGCTCGCCGTCTCGGTCGACAAGGCACTCGCGTCGGGCCTGCGGGTGCGCCCGCTGGCGGAGACGGTCCGCGACACGTGGGCCTGGCTCCAGTCCATCGGCGGTTCGGCCCCGCAGCGTCCCGACCGCCCGGCCCTCGGCCTCTCGCCGGAGCGGGAGACCGCCCTGCTGCGCGCGCTGGAGGCGGACACCCCGTCCTGAGCCCCGGCGCCCGGCCCCGCGCCGGTGCCGCCTCGATCCCGCGCCCGGCGACGGCGGGCGGTGCGGGGGTCCCGTCGGGTGCCGGTCCCTCGCCGGGTGGGCGCTGGTCGGGGCTGGGGCCCGCTCTCGTGGCGGTCTTCCCCCGGGTTCGCCCCGGTCGGGGCCCCGGCCCCGCATCCGGCCCCGCATCCGGCCCCGCGCCCGGCCGGAGGCCGGGTCACGGCACCAGGACCACCTTGCCGAGGTTCGCCCGCCCCTCGATCAGCGCGTGGGCGCGGGCGGCCTCCGCGAGGGGGATGGTGGCGTGGACGGAGGTGCGGATCGTGCCCGCGCGCCAGGCCGCCCACAGCTCCTCGCGCCAACGCGCGTACAGGTCCGGCTTGTTGCGGGCGATGGCCGCCATCTGGAAGCCGATCACCGACGCGCTGCGGATCAGCAGTTCGTAGGCGTCGACCGTGCCGCCGCCGGAGCTGAAGGCCACCAGGCGGCCGCCCGGCGCGAGCGCGCGCACGGCGGGTCCGAGGAGGTCGCCGCCGACGCCGTCGAGGACGACGTCGACCGGCTCGCCCCAGCCCGCGTCGTCGTAGCGGACGACCTCGTCGGCACCGAGGCAGCGCACGAGGTCGGCCTTGGCGAGGTCGCTCACGGCCGCGACGACGCGTGAGGCACCGCCGTTCCTGGCGTGTTGCAGCGCGAGCGCGCCGACTGCGCTGGCCGCCGCCGTCACCAGGACGGACTCGCCGGGCTCGGGCCGCGCGGCCTCGTAGGCGCCGCGTGCGACCAGGCCGCTGCGGACCAGCGCCACCGCGTCGAGCGCGGTCGCGCCCTGTGGCACGTGGGAGGTCATGGTCTGGTGCAGGAGCGTCAGGTCGGCGTAGCCGTCGACGAAGGCGAGCCCCGTCACGAGGTCCCCGACGGCGAAGCCGGTCACACCGGTGCCGACCGCGGCGACGACCCCGGCCACCTCGCCGCCGAGCGGCCCGGGCGTGGTGCCCTCGCGAACCTTGCGCACGGCGGGCAGGGTGACGCCGATGGCCTCGTTGCGCACGAGCAGCTCGCCCGGGCCGGGTTGGGGGACGGGCACGTCCTCGGCGAACAGGACCTCGGGGCCGCCGTTCCTCTCGTAGCGGATGCGGAGCACGGGGGCCTCCAGGGGCGATCGGGGGCAATCATTGGGAGCCCCAATGAATTCGGTGGCGCCAGCGTAGCCGGGGAATCATTGGGATGTCCAATGGTTTCGGCTAGTCTCCTCCCATGAGCGAGAGCGACCTGCCGTCCGGTGCCCTGGCGCACCTCCGGTCCCTGCCGAGCTGGCTGGCCGGGCAGGTCGCCGCGCGCGGGCGCAGTCTGGTGGCCGAGGCGATCGCCGCGGAGGGGCTCAAGCTCCAGCACCACGCGGTGCTGGCGGCCCTCGCCGACGAGGGCCCGCTGGCCCAGGCCGATCTGGTCCGCCGCCTCGGGTTCGACGCCAAGGACGTCGTGCTGATGCTCAACCACCTCGAACGGGTGGGCCTGCTGGTGCGCGAACCCGACCCGCGCGACCGCCGCAAGAACGCCGTCACGCTCACGCCCGACGGCGCGGGCACGGTGGAACGCTGCGCCGCGCTCGCCGACGCTGCCAACGAACGGCTGCTGGCGCCTCTCTCGTCCGACGAGCGGCGGGTCCTGATGTCCCTGCTGGCCCGGGTGCACGAAGGCTGAACGGCCGCGTCCCGGGCTGCGGCCGGTTGCCGGCCGGTTGGTGAGCGGTTGCCGGTCAGTTGCCGAGCAGGTGCGGCGGATGGTGCGGCGGCGTCTTGCGGGTCCGGTAGGCGTCCTCGGCGGCCTCCGCCACGGCGGCCAGGTCGCCGCCGGCGGTGGCGGTCGCGACGGCGGGGACGGCGCCCTCCACCAACGGCGCGTCACAGAACCTGATGGGGAACGGCAGTGCCAGCTCCTCCGCCCGGTCGAGCAGCTCCAGCACCGAGCGGGCGGTCTCCGGCAGGTCGCACAGCACGGCGACGCCGACCCCCTGGTCCACCTGCCGCGCCGCCGCGACCACGCCCTCCGTCGCGGCGGCCACCGCCGCGACCGGCGCGGGATCCGCCCCGGGCAGCAGCCGGACGCACTCGTCCAGCGTCGCCTGCGCCAGCGCGCGGCTGCGGCAGACCAGCACGATCCCCACCCGGTCCCGCTCGGGCAGCGTCATCACCCGCAGCGGCGCCCGCCCTGTCGCCGCGTCACCCTCAACCCCGGGCGGCCGCAGCGGCACGACGTCGGCGTTTCCGTCCTCTGACACCCAGAACCTCCGTGGCCAGCGTAATGCGGCCACCGGACGATCCGGCGACGGCACGACGCGGCCGAATCGCCGAGGCGGGCGCTGCGGCGCCGGTGCGGTTACAGATACGTACGGGTGATCAGCTCGATCGCGTGGCCCGCCGGGTCCTTGAAGTAGACCCCGCGGCCGCCGTGCTCGGTGTTGGTCTCGCCCGGACGCTGCATCTGCGGATCGGCCCAGTGCACGACGCCCTGGTCGCACAGGCGCCCGTACGCGCGGTCGAACAGCTCGTCGTCGAGCAGGAACGCGTAGTGCTGCATCTGGATCTCGACCGGCGGCTCGGCGAACTGCAGCAGCACGCCGTCGCTGAGCTGGAGGTTGGTGAACGGTCCCCAGGACGGGGCCTCCGCGAGTTCCAGCAGCTCGCGGTAGAAGCGGGCCGACGCGTGGCGGTCCGTGGAGGCGACGATGGTGTGGTTGAACGTGGCCGGCATGTGGGTGTCCTCGCTGTGGTCGGTTCGGCGGGGGAGGCGGACTCGTGGGTGCGAGAAGCCCAGGGAGGTCCGCGTGCCGAACAGACGGGGTGCGCTCGGCGCACCCGTCGAGGGGTCAGCCCTCCACCGGATCGCCGATCCGTGCGTGGCGTGAAGCCGTTCCGGTGTTCATGGCGGCGACTCTACGGCACCCTCGTCCTCCTCGTCCTCCTCGTCCTCCTCGTCCTCCTCGTCCTCTTCGTCATCGTTCCGAGGTGCGCAGGGCGTGGAGGGTCCAGCCGTGTCC
This sequence comes from Streptacidiphilus sp. MAP12-33, assembly GCF_041261265.1. Lineage (NCBI taxonomy): Bacteria > Bacillati > Actinomycetota > Actinomycetes > Kitasatosporales > Streptomycetaceae > Streptacidiphilus > Streptacidiphilus sp. MAP12-33. The sequence goes on along the minus strand of NZ_JBGCCA010000007.1, from coordinate 89,695 downwards.
GGCGGGGTCGAGCGGGCGGGTGGCGGCGACGAAGAGCTCGGCGGCGCGGCGGTAGGAGAGCCGGGCGCGGCCGGTCAGCGGGCAGCGGTCGGCGGCGGGTGTGGACGCCGGGGCGCGGCGGTCCGTCAGGAAGACCGGGCCGGAGGTGCGGCCCTGGAGCAGCAGGGTGAGCAGGTGCGCGGTCGTGTCGCTCCAGGTGAGGCGGGGGAGACCCCGGCCGTGGGCGCGGACGTGAGTGCGGCGGCGGAGGCGGTCCAGATCGGCGATGTCGAGCGCGAGCACCTCCGCGGCCGAGGCGCTGGTGTCGTGGAGCAGGTGCCACAGCGTCTGGTCGCGCAGCGTCGCCCGCAGCCCGAGCACGGCGCGCAGTTGAGTACTCGTCAAGGGCGCGGTGGTGGTGGCCGTCGCGTGCGGCGTGTCGGGCGGCGGGACGGTGAGGGGGTCGCCGTGCAGCCAGCCCTGGGCCCGCCACCACCGCACCGCACTGCGCAGCGTCGTGAGCTCCCGCTGCCGGGTGCGGGGCGAGCGCCCGTCGAGGGTGGCGCGTACCCGGGCGGCGACCGTCGGCTCGTCCAACGCGGCCAGCGGCACCACCGGCGGCCGGGCGCCCCGCCGCGCCCGGCCCGCGGGCGCGACCTCGCCGACCAGCGTCCAGGCCCAGGCGGTCAGCGCGACCCGGTACACCCGCCGCGAGCCCTCGGCCAGTGTCGCGGCGTCGAGATACCGCTCGACGGCGACGGCGAACTCCACCGGTGGTGCTGCCACTCCGACTCCTCCCGTCGCAGTAAATTCCTTTATTTACTGCGATGCAGAACGCATGGGCAAAGAATATCGGAATTTCTGCGGGAAATTCCTGGAATTCTCTTGAGCGGACCGCCGGGCTTCCCGCATGCTCGACCGCATGGACCTTGCCGCTCCGCGGCGCCGACGTCCCCGGCCTGCGCCGACGCCGCGCGGTGCCACGGGACTCGGCCGCGCCTTCCGTCGTTTCGCCTACGCCCAGGCGGCCTCCCTCACCGGCTCCGCGATGGCGAGCGTGGCGCTCGCGTACGCCGTTCTCGCCACCGGTCACGGTGGCGGGGCACTCGGTGTGGTGATGGCGGCCCGCATTCTTCCGCTCGTCCTCGTGCTGCTCGTCGGCGGCACCGCCGCCGACCGCTTCGGCAGTCGCCGGGTCATGCTCGCCGCCGATCTGCTGCGCACCGCGGCCCAGGCCTGCTTCGCCCTCGTGGTGCTCTGCGGTGTGCGCGGTCTCGGGCCGATGCTCGTGCTGGCCGCGCTCGCCGGGATCGGCGAGGCCGGGTTCGGGCCGGGCCAGTCCGCGCTCGTCCCCGGTCTGGTCCGGCCGGACGTGCTGGTGCGCGCCAACGCCACCCTCGCGCTGCTGCGCAGCGGCGCGGCCGTCCTGGGCCCGGTGCTGGCCGGGGCCGTCCTGACCACGTTCGGCCGCTCCGGGCCGGTGCCGGTGGGCGCGGCGGCGGTGCTGTTCGCGGACGCCGCGACCTTCGGCGTCAGCGTGCTCGCCCTGTGGGGCCTGGTCCTGCCGCCCCCCGAACCGGATGCGGGCGGGCGGCCGACCTTTCGCGCCGAACTGCGGGCCGGATGGGCGGAGTTCCGCGCGCGGAGCTGGCTGTGGGCGACGACGCTGCACATGGCCGCGTTCAACCTGCTGCTCTGGGGGCCCTATCTGGTACTCGGTCCGCTCCTGGTACTGCGCGGCGTCGGGGGCGCGGGCGTGTGGGGTGCGGTCATGGCCGCGTACGGCGCCGGCGCGCTGCTCGGCGCGGCGGTCCTGCGGTGGTGGCGTCCCGCTCGCCCGCTGTCGACCGCCGTCCTGGCCACGGCGCTCTTCGCGGGCGCTCCCGCCGCACTCGCGCTGTCGGCGCCGTTGGCGGCCGTCTGCGCCGGAGGCGTGGTCTCGGGCGTCGGCTCCTCGGTCTGCGGAACGCTCTTCGCCTCCGTCAACCAGCGGCTCGTTCCGCCCGAACTGCGCGGTCGCATGGCCGCGTTCGGAGCATTCGGCTCTTTCGTCGCGGGCCCGGCCGGCCTCGCGGCGGCGGGCCCGGTCTCGGCGGCCGTAGGGGCGCGGACGGTGCTGGGGGTGGGCGTGGTCTGGCTGCTGGTGAGCGTCGGCGTGTTGCTGACGCTCCCGACGATCCGCAGGAGCCGGGCCGCCTGACCCGCCGGCACTACCCGGGCGCTCCGCGCCCACGGGCACGGTGGCGGCCGCCCGCGCCCCCGGTGGGCTCTGTCCTTCGGCCGGTTGCCGGACGCCCCTTGGACCGGCCGGCGCGTCGGTCCGGCGCACTCGCGGCCGGCGGGGTTCGACGCCCAGGAGCCGGCCGGCCGCCGCTCACGCGCGGAGTTCGGCGAGCAACTCCTGGCCCGGCCAGGTCCGGCGGCCGCCGGACTCGGCCGCGTGGACGAGCTCCACCAGGCGGGCGTTGGCCGGGGCGTCGAGGCCGTGCCGGGTCGCCAGGGCGACGATCTCGCCCTGGAGGGAGTCCACCTCGGTGCGGCGGCCGCGCTGGAGGTCCTCCCACATCGAGGACCGAGCGGTCGCGTCGATCGCCAGCATCGCCTTGGCCGCGCGGGTGAAGACCGCGTCCGGCAGGCGGAGCAGGAGCGGGGTGAGAGCCGGTCGCACCGCACCGAGTTGGGCGGGGGTGATGCCCGCCGCGCGGTAGGCGGCGAGGGCCTCGCGCTGGCAGAGGGCGAGGCAGGTGCGGTAGGCGCGGTCGCCGAGCTCCGCGCGCAACGGGACGCCGGAGAGGGCGTTCACCGCGTTGTTGAGGTTCATCAGCAGCTTGGCGTACTGGACCTCGCGCATGTCCGCCCGCGCCTGCACGCGCAGGCCCGACGCCGCGAGCGCGGCGACCAGCGGAGCGCCGGACGCGTCGTCGTCCAGCATCAGCGCGCCGCCGGTGCCCTGGTGGAAGCGGCCGGGTTCGGTCTGCAGGACGTTGTAGGGGACCATGCCGGTCAGCACGGTCTGCTGCGGCAGTTCCTCCCGCAGGGCCTCGGCGTTGTGCAGGCCGTTCTGGAAGCTGACGACGACCGCGCCGGGCGCGAGATGCGGCGCCAGCTCGCGGGCCGCCGTCCGCGTCGCGTCGGACTTCACCGTGACCAGTACGACGTCCACGCCGACCGCGCCCGACGCGTCGGTGGCCAGGGTCAGCGAGTCGGGGTCGAGATGCAGCGGGCCGCGGCGGCCGCTGGTGAGGGTCAGCCCCTGCTTTTCGAGGACGGCCATCGCCGCAGGGCGGCCGATCAGCGTCACCGGGACGTCGGGCTGCTGGGCCAGGTGCCCGCCCAGATGGCAGCCGATGCTTCCGGCACCCATGACGGCGATGCGCATCCGTGAACCTCCCAGGCGTGTCCGAGTGGCTGCACCCTACCGGCGGGTCGCCGGGCGCACCCAGTCGCGCCTCTTCCAGATTTATGGAACACGTTCTAGTCTGCGCAGCGAGGCAGCAGCGACAGCAGTGATCGAGCCATCTGGAGGCGTCGTGCACCTGGACTACACCCCGGAGCAGCACCGGCTCCGCGCCGAACTGCGGGCCTACTTCGCCGAGCTGATGCCGCCCGAGGCGCACGGACGCCTCAACGACCCGCGCGAGCAGAAGAAGTTCTACCGGGCCGTCAACCGTCGTCTGGGCCAGGACGGCTGGCTCGGCGTGGGCTGGCCGGTCGAGTACGGCGGGCGCGGCATGGCCGCGTTCGAGCAGTTCATCTTCTTCGACGAGGCCGCCCAGGCGGGCGTGCCGCTGCCGATCATGGCGCTGAACACCGTCGGCCCCTCGATCATGAAGTTCGGCACGCCCGAGCAGAAGGCGTTCTTCCTGCCGAAGATCCTCGCGGGCGAGATCGACATCGCCATCGGCTACTCCGAGCCGGACGCCGGCACCGACCTCGCCGCGCTGAAGACCCGCGCGGTCCGCGAGGGGGACCACTACCTGGTCAACGGCCAGAAGATCTGGACCACCAACGGCGACACCGCCGACTGGGTCTGGCTCGCCACCCGTACCGACCCGGACGCGCCGCCGCACAAGGGCATCACCATGCTGATGGTCGACACCACCGACCCCGGCTACTCCACCACCGTCATCCGCACCCTCGCCGGCCACGACACCACGGCCAGCTACTACCAGGACATCCGCGTCCCGGTCTCGATGCGCGTGGGAGAGGAGAACGCGGGCTGGCGCCTGATCACCAACCAGCTCAACCACGAACGCGTCACCCTCGCCGCCCACGCCACCATGGCCAACCGCGCCCTCGCCGAGGTGCAGCAGTGGGCGCGCGAGACCGAACTCGCCCACGGCAAGCGGGTCATCGACCTGCCCTGGGTGCGTCAGCGTCTCTCCCGCGCGCACAGCCGCCTGGACGCGGTGAAGCTGCTCAACTGGCAGATGGTCGACGCCGTCCACCGCAACATCCTGACCCCGCAGGACGCCTCCGCGGTCAAGGTCTACGGCAGCGAGGCCCGCCGCGACGCCTACGCCTGGCTGATGGAGGTCGTCGGCGCCGCCGGCCCGCTCAAGGAGGGCTCCTCCGGCGAGGTCCTGCGCGGCAACCTGGAACGCGGCTACCGCAGCGCGGTCATCTTCACCTTCGGGGGCGGCAACAACGAGATCCAGCGCGAGATCATCAGCTGGATCGGCCTCGGCATGCCCCGCGTCCGCCGCTGACGCGCGCCGCCCGCACGCACGGGAGCGGCCCGGCCGGAGGCCGGGCCACTCGTGCGATCCGCGACGCGGTCAGTGCGGCTGGTTCTCGAAGAGGACGAGGTTCGGACGGAGGATGACCAGGACCCTGCCGTGGGCGTCGTAGACGGCGATGGTGAACTCCGGACCCGGGTACTTCACCTGCGGAGGCAGCCAGAGGACGCCGACGGCCGAGCCGGGGTGACCGGCCAGCGCGTAGACGGTGGCGGCGCGGGTGACGCCACCGGTGGTGATCGACATCCGGGCGGGGACGCCCGGACCGCTGAAGTGGGCGAAGTAGAACGTGCCGGCGGGGCGCCACCACAGGAGCGGCGCAGCCACGTCTGCCCTGCGCACCATGTTCTCGACCTCCTCGGCCATCGAGCTCACCCCTCCCGCTCCTGCCGGACGGCGTCGCCGCCCGCGTAGTCCGCCAGCGCCGGGTGGGCGCGCACCTTCGCCAGCCCCCGGCTCGCCTGGCTCTTCACGTTGCCCACCGAGCAGCCCAGGACCGTCGCGACCTCCTGCTCGCTCAGGTCCTCCCAGTAGCGCAGCACCACCACGACCCGCATCCGCAGCGGCAGCCCGTCCAGTGCCTGCCGCAGCAGCGACCGCTGCTCCACTCGGGCCGCCTCGGAGGGCAACGCCCGATCGGGAACCCAGGGCATCAGCAACTGCCGTGCCCGGCGCCGCCGATGGCGGGTGAGGCTGTTGTTGACCAGGGCCCGGTGCAGGTACGCGTCGGGAGAGTCCAGCCGCCTGATCCGGTTCCAGTGCGGGTAGGCCTTGGCCAGCGTCAGCTGGACCAGGTCCTCCGCCTCGTGGTGGTCGCCGGTCAGCAGGTGCGCCGTGCGCACCAGCCGCCGCCAGCGCGCGGACGCGAAGGCGTCGAAGTCGGCGGGGACGTCCGCCTCCCCCCGCACACCCGCACCCAGACCCGCACCGGACCCGTACCACGTTCCCCTGCGCGCAGCGCCGCAGGTGTCACCATGGCTCCCCCCTGTCGCCGTACCGGTGTTCCCACCCTGATTCACCGCGCCGGTCCCGTTCACGTTGCACCCCGGAACTTCTTCGGGGAAATTTCGCGCGAACCTGTCCGGTCGCGCGGATCCCGTTCGTCACACGGGTGACACTGGCCGTCGCCGGGGTTGCCCCGGGCGGGATCGAGGAGAGTTCGCGATGAAGTACATGATGTTCGTCTGCACCGACACCCAGCCGGACACCGACCCGGCCCCCGAGCCCGACATCGACGCGTGGGTCGAGGAGAACGACGCCAAGGGCCGTCGCCTCCAGGGCATGGTGCTCGCGCCGAAGGCCGCCGCGACGACGGTGCGGGTGCGGAACGGGCAGACGCTGATCACCGACGGCCCGTTCGCCGAGACCAAGGAGGTGATCTGCGGCTTCGACCTGATCGAGTGCGCCGACCTGGACGAGGCCATCGAGGTCGCCCGGACCCACCCGATGGCGCGCGGCGGGCGCATCGAGATCCGTCCGCTGGCCGACTTCGAGCAGTGACACCACCCGAAGCGGTCCAGCCCGACCCGGCCGACGCGGCCGAGGCGACGCGGGTCGCCGAGGCCGCGGCGCGGGAGGCGTACCCGCGGATCGTCGCCGCGCTGATCCGCGTCACCGGCGACTGGACGCTCGCGGAGGACTGCGCGCAGGAGGCGCTGGTCGCCGCGCTCGACCGGTGGCCGGCCGACGGCGTGCCGGACAACCCCGGCGGATGGCTGATGACGGTCGCCCGCAACCGGGCCCTGGACGTGCTGCGGCGGGCCGCGATCGAGCGCCGCAAACTGCGCGAGCTCGCCGTCCAGGCGCTCACCGCCGCGACCGACGACGTCACCGCCGAGGCGGCGGGGGAGCGGACCGGCTGGGTGGACGACCGGCTACGCCTGGTCTTCACCTGCTGCCACCCGGCGCTGGCGCTGCCCGCGCAGGTCGCCCTGACGCTGCGGGTCGTCTGCGCGGTGCCGACGGAGCGGATCGCGCGGGCGTTCCTGGTGAGCGAGGCGACGATGACCAGGCGGCTGACCCGCGCGAAGACGAAGATCGCGGCCGCCGGCATCCCCTTCCGCGCGCCGAGCGGGGACGCACTCGGGGAGCGGTTGCCGGGGGTGCTGGCCGTCGTCTACCTGCTCTTCACCCACGGTTACAACCCGGACGGCGAACCCGCTTTCGCGGACGAGGCGATCCGGCTGGCCCGGCTGCTGGCCGGTCTGCTGCCGGAGCAGGACGGGCCGCGCGCGCTGCTCGCGCTCACGCTGCTCCAGCACTCGCGCCGCGCGGCGCGCCGCGACGCCGAGGGGGAGCTGGTCCCGCTCGACCGTCAGGACCGCGCCCGATGGGACCGCGCGGCGATCGGCGAGGCACTGCGTCTGCTGAGCGAGCCGGATCCGGGCGGATCGCATCCGGGCGGATCGGACTTGGGCGGACCGGATCCGGGCGGATCGGACGTGGGCGAACTGGAGTCGCGCGGGCCGGACGTGGGCCGAGCCGGCCCGGACCGGCCGGTCCCGGAGGCCGGCGGACCGTACGCGTGGCAGGCGCGGATCGCGGCGTGCCACGCGACCGCCGTGTCCGTGGCGGCGACCGACTGGCGCCGGATCGCCGCGTGCTACGACCGGCTGGCCGCTCTCGAACCGTCTCCGGTCGTCGAGTTGAACCGTGCCGTCGCGCACGGCTACGCCCACGGGCCCGCCGCCGGGCTCGCGCTGCTGGCCCGGGCCCGTGAGGGCGGCGCGCTGGACGGCTACCCGCTTGCCGTCGCGGCGGAGGCGGACCTGACCGCGAAGGCGGGCGACCACGCCCGCGCCGCCGAGCTGTTCCGGGAGGCGGCGGCGCAGGCGGGGAGCGAGGTCGAGCGGCGGGCGCTGCTCAGGCGTGCGGCCGAATCCAGTATCTGCGAGGAGTCTTGACGGTCTGAATGTTCACACTCTACGGTGCGCTGGGGCGTTAGTTAGGAAACTTTCCTTACGAGAAAGGGAGAGCAACGCCGTGAGAGAGCGCATCGTGCGCGTGCTCGGACTCGGTGTGGCACTGACCACGCTGACCAGCGGTGTGGTGGCGCTGACCGCCGCCGTGCCGGCCCAGGCCGCGACCCCCAGCCACGCGTTCCCGTCCCACCAGACCTATCAGGTCGGTGTGATGCCGTCCGCCTCGCAGGCGACCCGTGACGCCGCCGTCGAGAAGCAGTACGACTCCTGGAAGGCCACCTACCTCGTCCACGGGTGCGCGAGTAACGAGTACTACGTCTCCACCAAGGGCGACGGGGACGCGACCAACAACGGTCCGGTCTCCGAGGGCCAGGGCTACGGCATGAACATCGTGCCGCTGATGGCCGGTTACGACGCCAACGCGCAGACCGAGTTCAACGGGCTGTGGCAGCTGGTCAAGGACCACGAGGACCAGTACGGCCTGATGCAGTGGCAGTTGGACGGCAAGACCTGCAAGTACTACAGCTCCGGCACCCCCGACGGCGCCACCGACGGCGATCTGGACATCGGCTACGGCCTGATCCTCGCCGACAAGCAGTGGGGTGGTTACTCCAGCGACGCGATGACGTGGCTGAACAACTTCTGGAACCACGACGTCGCCCCCGACGGCCACCTCAAGTGCGAGGACGACGGCCCGAACACCGACACCCGCCCGTCCGACCACATGATCGACCACCTGCGGGCCTTCGCCGCCTACGACACCTCGCACGACTGGAACAAGGTCGTGCAGCGCACCGAGGCCGTGGACTCGGCGCTGGCGAGCAAGTACTCCTCCGCCAACGGCCTGCTCTCCGACTTCGTCGTGGGCGCCGACACCTCCAGCCCCTCGCCGGCCCCGGCCAACTACCAGGAGAGCCAGCCGGACAACATCGTCGGCTACAACTCCATCCGCGTGCCGTGGCACATGGGCACCGACGCGCTGCTCAACGGCGCCACCACCTCCGCCTTCGAGCTGGGCGAGGCGCAGAAGTGGTCGGCCTGTGCCAAGAAGGTCTCCGGCGACAACCCGGCGAACGTCTACCCGCACCTCAATCTCAACTGCACGGCCTACAGCACCAGTGACACGGCCGAGGAGGCGGGCGACTCGATCGGCCCGTCCGCGATGGCGGCGGGCGACCAGGCCTGGACCGACAAGATCTGGAGCTTCCTGCAGACCAACCCCTACGGCGACGGCTACTACGGCGAGACCATCAAGACCCTCGTCATGATCGTCATGGCGGGCGACTACTGGAGCCCGGCCTCGTCGAGCACCCCGGCCAACGACTTCTCCGTCGCCGACGCGCCCGCCTCGGGCTCGGTCGTCGCGGGGTCCTCGGCCACGACGACGGTCTCGACCGCGGTCACCTCGGGCTCGGCGCAGTCCGTCACACTCGCCGCCTCCGGTCTGCCGAGCGGCGCCTCGGCCTCGTTCAGCCCGGCCTCGGTGACGGCCGGCGGCAGCAGCACGCTGACCGTCACCACCTCCGCCTCCACCCCGGCCGGCAGCTACCCGGTCACGGTCACCGGCACGGCGGCCTCGGGGTCGCACACGGCCACCTACACCCTCACCGTGACGGCGTCGTCCGGCGGCGGCTGCACGGCCGCCCAGTTGCTCGCCAACCCCGGCTTCGAGTCCGGGGCGACGGGCTGGACGCAGTCCTCGACGCTCGGCTTCACCCCGATCACGCAGGCCACGTCGGCCGAGCCCGCGCACTCCGGCACCTGGGTGGCCTGGTTCAACGGCAACTCCAGCAAGGACACGGACACCGTCGCCCAGTCGGTCACCATCCCGTCCGGGTGCGCCGCGACGCTGACCTACTGGCTGCACGTGGACTCGACCGAGAACACCACCACGGCGAAGCCCGACACCTTCACCGTGCAGGTGCTGAACTCCGCCGGCACCGTCCTCGGCACCCTCGGCTCGTTCTCCAACCTGGACAAGGCCACCGGCTACACCCAGCGCACGGCGGCCCTGTCCGCCTGGGCAGGGCAGACCGTCACGCTGAAGTTCACCGGCTCGGAGACCGACACCAACGGCGGCACGACCGACTTCGTCGTCGACGACACGGCGCTCAACACCCAGTGAGTCCCGTGCGGTGAGCACGGGTGGATTCGGTGCGGGGTCCGTCACCACAGCCGGTGGCGGGCCCCGCATACTGGTCCGGTGCAGAAGGACACGCTGGTCCAGGGGAGATACCGGCTGCAGCGCCGGATCGGGCGCGGCGGAGCGGGGGAGGTCTGGCAGGCCGAGGACGAGGCGCTCGGCCGGCTCGTCGCCGTGAAGTGCCTGGTGGCCGAGGGGCGGGACGACGTCGAGCTGATGCGCGAGCGGTTCCGCCGTGAGGCGCGCCTCGCGGCCGGGTTGCAGCACTCCGGCATCACCGTCGTGCACGACTTCGGCGAGTGGTCGGGCGTGCTGTTCCTGGTCATGGAGCTGCTCCACGGCGAGGACCTGGGCCGCCTGCTGGACGCAGCGCGCGGACGGCGGCTGCGCCCGAGTGAGGCGATCGCGATAGGCCGCCAGATCGCCGAGGCGCTCGCCTACACCCACGAGCGCGGGGTCATCCACCGCGACCTCAAGCCCGGCAACCTGATCCGGACGGTCGACGGTACCGTCAAGATCTGCGACTTCGGCATCGCCCGGCTCGGCAGCGACCAGAGCTTCACGGCCCGGCTCGGCGGCAACACCTTCGCCGTCGGCACCCCGTACTACATGTCGCCGGAGCAGATCGAGGGTGCCGGCCTGGACGAACGGGCCGACCTGTACTCCTTCGGCTGCGTCCTGTACGAACTGCTGCTCGGCCACCCGCCGTTCTTCAAGGGCGACCCGCTGGTGGTGCTCCTCGACCACCGCGACGCGGTCCCCCCGCCGCCGCGCGCCGAACGGCCGGAGATCCCCGAGCCCCTGGAGCGGCTGGTGCTCGACCTGCTCGCCAAGGACCCCGACGCCCGCCCGGCCACCGCCCGCGACGTGCTTAAGCGCCTCGGCGAGTCCGCCCTCGCGGCCCCGCCACCGCGCGGCGCGCTCCCGGCCTGGGCGCGGGGCATCGGCCCGGTCCCGGTCTCCCTGGTCCGCAAGAGCTCCGAGCCTCGCGCCCTCGCCGCGCTGACCCGTCGGTGGACGGCGTGAGCGCCGACCGTTCGAACGGTGTCCGGCCGGCCGCCGTCCAGCTGCGACCCTGGCGGCACGACGACGTTCCCGCGCTGGTGGCTGCGCACCGCGACCCGTCCCTGCGCCGCTGGCTGCGGACGCACCTGGAGGACGCGCGCCAGGCGGGCGCCTGGGTCGACCGCGAGGCATCGGACCGCGAGGCGGGGGTCCGCCTCAGCTTCGCCGTGCTCGTCGAGGAGTTCGCCGAACCGGTGGGTCACGTCGTCCTCGGCCGCCTTGCGCCGAGCGGGGACACGGCGGAGGTGGGGTACTGGACCGCGCCTGCGGCCCGCGGCCGCGGCGTCGCGGCCGCCGCCCTGGGAGCGGTGCTGGTGGAGGCCGCCGCACTGGAGCGGGCCGTGCCGCTGCGCCGCTTCGACCTGCGGCACAGGGTGGGCAACGACGCGTCCTGCCGCGTGGCGCAGAAGGCGGGCTTCGCCCTGGCCCGGGTGCTCCCCGCCGATCCCTCGGGGTCCGCGACGGAGGCTCATCTGCACCGCCTGAGCCGGCCCGGACCGGACGCGGCTGTGCCAGACTCCTCCCGGTGCTGACCCATGTGATCATCCGTCGCGTCCGCCGACGCCGACCCCGCTGGAGCCGGGCCGCGGCGGCCGCGCTGTCGGCCCTCGCCCTCGGCCTCACCGCGGCCGGCTGTGGCGGTGGCCCGCGGCCTCCGCAGCCGGTCGGCGATCCGGACCCGGGACACCGACGGGCGGCGGTCCTGAACCCGGTGCTCACGGCGGTCCCCTTGGGCGCGGGCGTCACCGGCCGTCAGAGCGCGCAGACCAGGTGGGACTCCTGCGACGGCGTCCTGTCGACCTTCGGCTGGGACCCGCTGACCGCTCAGGCCGAGTTCGCCGGGGGCGGGTCCGCGCCCGCGGTCGTGGCCCACGTCCAGGAGGCGTTGCGGACGCTGGGCTGGTCCTACGACGGATCGCCGACGCAGGGCCAGTACCAGTGGCACCGGGCGGTGCCGGGAGGGGCCGGTGCGCAGGCGGAACTGTACGGCCCTGGAGTCCCGGACGGCGGCTGGATGCTGCAGGCGTCGGCGCCACCCGCAACCCATCCCTCCGACGGCTGCTGAGCGGCTCGCGGAGCAGCTTATCTGACGCTGTGTCAGAAAATCTCTTCCGCTCTCCAGCGGCTTGCGCCATGCTGCCCGCAGCAGCACGAGGATGCGAGCGCAGCCATGGGAGCCGCGATGAGAACCCCCCTCAGCGACCGACTCGGCATCGAGCACGCGGTGTTCGGCTTCACGCCGTTCCCCGCCGTCGCCGCCGCGATCTCGCGGGCCGGCGGGCTCGGGGTGCTGGGCGCCGTCCGCTACGGCGACGCCGAGGACCTGGCCAAGGATCTCGACTGGATGGACGCGCAGTGCGGCGGCAAGCCGTACGGCGTGGACGTGGTGATGCCGGCCAAGAAGGTCGAGGGCGTCACCGTCGAGCAGGTCGAGGCGATGATCCCCGAGGGACACCGCGCCTTCGTGCGAGCCCAGTTGGCCAAGCACGGCGTGCCCGCGCTGCCCGAGGGCGAGCGCGGCGGCTGGCGGATCACCGGCTGGATGGAAGAGGTCGCCCGCTCCCACGTCGACGTCGCCCTGGACCATCCGATCAAGCTGCTCGCCAGCGCCCTCGGCTCCCCGCCGCCCGACGTGATCGAACGCGCCCACGCCGCGGGCGTGCTCGTCGCCGCGCTGGCCGGCAGCGCCCGCCACGCGCGGCGGCACGCGGAGGCCGGGATCGACGTCGTCGTCGCCCAGGGCTACGAGGCCGGCGGGCACACCGGGGAGATCGGCACCATGGTGCTGGTCCCGGAGATCGCCGAGGCCGTCCACCCGCTGCCGGTGCTCGCCGCGGGCGGCATCGGCACCGGCGCCCAGGCCGCCGCCGGGCTCGCCCTCGGCGCGCAGGGCGTCTGGCTCGGCTCGATCTGGCTCACCGTCACCGAGTCCGACCTCCACTCGCCCGTGCTGCGCCGCAAGCTGCTCGCCGCGACCAGCAGCGACACGGTCCGCTCGCGCGCGCTCACCGGCAAGCCCGCGCGTCAGCTGCGCACCGAGTGGACCGACGCCTGGGAGGGCGAGGAGAGCCCCGGCACGCTGCCGATGCCGCTCCAGGGCCTGCTCGTGGCCGACGCGCTGAGCCGGATCCAGACCTACGAGACGCCCGAACTGATCGGCACGCCCATCGGCCAGATCGTCGGCCGGATGAACGAGGAGCGCCCGGTCGCCGACGTCATGGACGAGCTGACCCGCGGCTTCGAGCGGGCCGTCGCCCGACTGAACCGGATCGCCTCCGAGGAAGGGGAGCAGGCATGAACCAGTCGCCCTCGCACGCCGACGCGCTGCCCGTCGGGTTCTGGGCCCAGGCCCAGGCCGACCCGGACCGCGTCGTGATGTACGCCCCCGACGGCACGGCCTGGACGGCGGCCCGCCTCCACGCCGTCGCCAACCAGCTGGTGCACGGCCTGCGCGAGGCCGGGCTCGGTGTCGGCGACTCGTTCGCCGTCGTGCTGCCCAACGGCGTCGAGCTCTTCACCGCCTACCTCGCCGCGACCCAGGCGGGCTTCTACCTGGTGCCGGTCAACCACCACCTGGTCGGCCCGGAGATCGCCTGGATCGTCTCCGACAGCGGCGCCAAGGTACTGATCGCCCACGAGCGCTTCGCGGACGCGGCGACCGCCGCCGCGGACGAGGCCGGGATGCCCAAGGAGCGCCGCTACGCCGTCGGCGAGCTGCCCGGCTTCCGTCCCTACGCCGACCTGCTCGACGGCCGCGACGCCACGCCGCCGGAGGAGCGGACGACCGGCTGGGTGATGAACTACACCTCCGGCACGACCGGCCGCCCACGCGGCATCCGCCGCCCCCTCATCGGCCGGCCCCCGGAGGCGACCCCGCTCGGCGGCTTCCTCGGCATCTTCGGCATCCGCGGCGGCCACGAGGACGTCCACCTGGTCTGCTCGCCGCTCTACCACACGGCCGTCCTCCAGTTCGCCGCCGCGTCGTTGCACCTGGGCCACCAGGTCGTGCTGATGGACCGGTGGACGCCGGAGGAGATGCTGCGGCTGATCGACACCCACGGCGCCACCCACACCCACATGGTGCCGACCCAGTTCCACCGGCTGCTGGCCCTGCCGGGGGAGGTGCGCGCCCAGTACGACGTCAGCTCCATGCGCCACGCGATCCACGGGGCCGCCCCCTGCCCCGACCACGTCAAGCGGGCGATGATCGAGTGGTGGGGCGAGTGCGTCGAGGAGTACTACGCCGCGAGCGAGGGCGGCGGCACCCACGCCACCGCGCGGGAGTGGCTGGAGCGCCCCGGCACGGTCGGCAAGGCCTGGCCGATCAGCGAGGTCGCCGTCCTGGACGACGCGGGCGCGCCGGTCCCGGCGGGTGAACTCGGCACCGTCTACCTGAAGATGAACACCGGCGGCTTCGCCTACCACAAGGACGAGGCGAAGACCCGGGCCAACCGGGTGGGTAACTTCTTCACCGTCGGGGATCTGGGCCTGCTCGACGCGGACGGCTACCTGTTCCTGCGGGACCGCAAGATCGACATGATCATCTCCGGGGGCGTGAACATCTATCCCGCGGAGATCGAGTCGGCGCTGCTCGGCCACCCGGCGGTGGCGGACGCGGCCGCGTTCGGCATCCCCCACGACGACTGGGGCGAGGAGGTCAAGGCGGTCATCGAACCCGCCCCGGGCCACACCCCCGGTCCGGAACTCGCCGCGGACATCCTCGCCCACTGCGAGCGCGTCCTGGCCGCCTACAAGCGGCCCCGCTCGGTCGACTTCGTCGCGGAACTGCCGCGCGACCCCAACGGCAAGCTCTACAAGCGGCGGCTGCGCGACCCGTACTGGGAGGGCCGGACCCGGCAGGTCTGAACCGGGTCCCGGCCTGGTCGTGGCCCTGCCTGGTAGTGGCCCTGCCTGGCCCTGGCCGGGCCTGGTCCCGGCTCTGCCTCGTCCCGGCCCTGCCTGGCCGTGGTCCTGCCTGGTCCTGGTCCTGCCTGGTCCCGGCCGGGCCTAAGCCGGGCGGGTGGCGGCGAGGGCCGCGGCGTACTGTTCCGCGGTGACGGGCTCCAGCCAGGTGGTGTCCTCGCCGCTGCCGTCGCCGACGACCATGGCGACGTGGGCCATGAGCGTGGTGTCGGTGCCGCCGTGCCAGTGCTCCTCGCCGGCCGCGCACTTCACCGTCTGGCCCGCCTGCACGCGCACGACCTGCCCGTCCCTGGTGGCGACCAGGCCGACGCCGTCGGTGATGTAGAGGGTCTGCCCGGTGGTGTGGGAGTGCCAGTGCGTGCGCGCGCCCGGGGTGAACCGGACCAGCGCGGCGGTCAGGCGGGCGGGCTCGGCCCCGGAGTCGATGAGGTTGAGGTAGACGTCGCCAGTGAACCGCTCGGCCGGACCCTTGCCGGTCGGGGTCGAGGTGATGTGTTCCATGGGGCCTCTCCTTGGCGCTCCTGAGCTCTCCTGAGCAGGTTGGCCGGGGTCCCGGCCCGCGGCCACTCCGGACGGCCGAACGGCTGGCTACGCCGTCAGGTCGACCTCGGCCAGGACGCGGGTGTCGCGGTCGCGGATCTCGACGCGGCGCGGCAGGGTGCGCTCGCGGACCTCCGTGCCGTCCGGGCCGACCGGGTGGCGGTGCTGGAGGGCACCGCGGACCGCTGCGGCGATTGAACCGTCCCGCAGGGGCGCGTCCAGTGCGGAGGTGTCCTCGCGGAGCCAGTGCAGCACCAGGACCCAGCCCCGCCGCGTCTCCGACGCGGTCCGCGGCTGCGTCGGCTCGGCGGAGAGGCCGATCGCGCCCAGGGCCTCGATCAGCGCCTCGACGTCCTCGCCGTCGAGATGCCGGAAGTTCTCCTCGATCAGGAGCTGAGCCATGCCTGTTCCTTCCCCCGTGGGCCGGGCGGTGTTCCTTGAGGGAACGTGCGACCGCCGCTGCGACATTCCAGCGCGGCACGGCCGCGTCCGCCAGCGGTTTTGACGTGGCTTGAACGCGTCCCGCCGCGATCTTGATGCCCCGTTGACCCCCACCCGAACCCTGCCCTCGAACCGTGCTGTCCAAGGCGGCTGACGCTGCGTCGATCGGCCGCACCCGCGCAACCCGATCGGGCGAGGCACGCGGCGTGGAGATCATCGGATGAACGGCTGCTGTGGCCTTCTCGTCCCATGACCGCCCCCCATCTGCCGCTGCCGCTCCGCGGCCGCACCGCGCGCTCCTCCCGGCGGGCCGTGCTGACCGGGGTGAGCGGCGCCGTCGCCGCGCTGGTGCTCGGCACGGCCGCGACCGGCCGCTCGGCGGTGCGGGCCGCCACGAGCGGGGTGAGCCGGGCGGGCAACGCGGCCGACGCGCAGGTGGCGGCCGAGGTGAAGGCGGAGTTCCTGCACGGCTGGCGCGGCTACCAGGCGGTGGCCTGGGGCCACGACGAGGCACGGCCGATCAGCCGCACCCGCAACGACTTCTTCGCACCCGGCCACACCTTCGGGCTGTCGATCGTCGAGGCCCTCGACACGCTCTACCTGATGGACGAGAACGCGGAGGTGGCTCGCTGCTGCGACTGGATCGAGCAGCACCTCGATCCCGTCCAGGACGCCCCGATCCAGGTCTTCGAGGCGGTGATCCGCCTGGTCGGCGGGATGCTGGCGGGCTATCAGGCCACCGGCCGCCCCGCCCTGCTGGGCCGGGCGCGGGAACTCGCCGACCGGCTCTTGCCCGCCTTCACCGCCTCGCCCACAGGCCTGCCCTACACCCACGTCAACCTGCGCACCGGTGCCGTCCACGGCGACGTCGCCACGCTGGCCGAGATCGGCAGCAACGCGATGGAGTTCGGCCTGCTCAGCAGGCTGACCGGCGACGCGCGCTACTACGACGCCAGCGTCCGCGCCTACCGCGCGGCCCTCTCCCGGCGCAGCGCGCTGGACCTGCTCGGCACCTCGCTGGAGGTGGAGACCGGACGCTGGGCCGACTGCGCCTCGGTCGCTCCCGACGCGCCCGTCGACTCGTTCTACGAGTACCTGTGGGCGGCGGGCACCCAGCTCCGCGACTCCACCCTGACCGCGTGGTACCGCACCTTGACCGCCGCGATCCTGCGCCACCAGGCCGTCCGGCTCGGCGGTCGGCTCTGGTTCCGCGCCGTCGACTTCCGCACCGGCCGACCGCACGGCCGCGTCCAGCAGCAGGAGCTCGGCGCCTTCTACGCAGGCCTCCTCGCCAAGGGCGGCGCGCCGAGCCAGGGCGCGGCCTACTTCGACGCGTGGACGGCGGTCCTGGACCGCCACCCGGTGCTGCCCGAGACCGTCGACTGCACGACCCTGAAACCGGTCGACTGCCGCGGACTGCTGCGGCCCGAGTACGCCAACGCCGCCTTCGACCTGTGGCGCGTCACCGGCCAGGAGCGCTACCGCACCGCCGCGTACCGCTGGTTCACGGCCATGCGCGAGCGGCAGCGGGTCCCCGGCGGCTACTCCACGCTCCGCGACGTCACCGCGCCGGCCGGCGCCGCGCACACGTACGCCGACCTCACGCCCGGTTACTGGTTCGCGGAGAACCTCAAGTACCTGTGGCTGATGTTCGCCGCGACGCCACGCTTCGACTACCAGGCCGGCCTGCTGTCGACCGAGGGCAAGGCGCTGGTGGGCCTGCGGCCCGCATGGGTGTGAGGCGTCGCCCCGTCAACCGATGCCGCGGACAGCCCGGACTGTCTGGACCGTCTGGATCGGCTCGACGGCGGCGGGCGCGGTCGACGTGCCCGCCGCCGTCGGCGGCGTGCTCGGCAGGAGCTCGCAGTACCGTCGGCGGCACTCCTGGCACAGGCGCTCGGGGAACACGTCGCGCAGCGCCAGCGCGGAGCGGGTCCTGCTCTCCGCGGTCATGGCCCGGTCGCACAGGGCCAGGCTGCTCCCCTCGCGGACCAGGTGCCACAGGTGGATCTCGGCGTCCTCGGACGCGAAACCGTATTCGGCCTTCAGCTCGAAGATCACGGCCATCACCTCGTTCACCATCCTGCACCCGCGGCTCCCCGATCGCCGGGAGGCGGGGCCGGAGAGCTTCGGCCGAACGGCCGGTTTTGCCATCCCGATCGGCGGTTAGCCACAGTGTCGTTGTTCACCACGCTGGGCCTGGCGGGCTGTCCCGCCCCAGCGGCCCTGGCCCCGCTGTCCGGGCGCCCCGGGCTGGACTGCCCCGGTCGACTGTCCGGCCCCACCGGCTCGTTGCCGAGCCGTCTCGGCCGAATCTGTCGGCCGGCCCGTGCCTGATCTTCCTGGCCGAAGCCGCGGGCGGGGTCGCGCGGGTGCGGATCCGTGGGGGTCGGCCTCCGCGGGAGGCTTCCGTGAGTGACCTCGCATGGGGCCGCGCGGCGGAGCTGCCGGGCTGTGCCGGGGAAGCCCCGCCGGGGCCAGGTCGCGGGTCAGTCCGAGGGGTCGGCGGCGAGGGAGGCCGGGAGGTCCGCGGTGGTTCGGCCGGTGAGGAAGCGGGTGAGGCCGAGGGCGATGCCGTGCGCGGCGAGCTCGCGCCAGCCGGGGGAGGAGAGGCGGGCGGCGTCA
The DNA here is from genome assembly GCF_041261265.1 of Streptacidiphilus sp. MAP12-33. Classification (NCBI taxonomy): domain Bacteria; kingdom Bacillati; phylum Actinomycetota; class Actinomycetes; order Kitasatosporales; family Streptomycetaceae; genus Streptacidiphilus; species Streptacidiphilus sp. MAP12-33. Next base: position 71,318 of record NZ_JBGCCA010000007.1, on the reverse strand, counting down.
GCCGCGTTGCGCATGTTGCCGCACTCGATGAAGACCGCCGGGACTCGCGACAGATTGAGACCGCCGAGGTCGGAGCGGACCATGAGGCCGGTGCCGCCGCCCAGGTACGTCGCGAAGGGCTCGCCGGTGACGGTCGTGAACGCGTTCCGGAGCGTCACGCCGAGGCGGCGCGAGGGGCCGACGATGCGTCGGGTGTCCGCCGCTCCGGCGACCACCGTGGCGGGCAGGATCACGTGGAAGCCGTGGCCGGAGGCCGCCGCGCCGTCGGCGTGGATGGCCACGACCGCGTTGGCGTGAGCCCGGTTGCCGATCGCCGCGCGCTCGGTGACGCACGGACCCCACGGCACGTTGCCGTCCTGGGTCATCACGACGTGAGCGCCTTCGGCCAGGAGCAGCTGCCGCACCCGCCGGGCCACGTCCAGGGTGAACGCGGCCTCGGTGTAACCGGCGTTGGTCTCCGTGCCGGTGGTGTTGCAGGCCTTCCAGCCGTTCCCGACGTTGACCAGCCGGTTGATCTCGCGCGGGTGGCGGAAGTTGCCGGGGTTGTGGCCGGGGTCGAGCACGACCGTGAGACCGGCCAGGGGGAGTGGTTTCCGCTGGGTGGCCGGGGCGGCGCTTCTGCCCTGCCCCGGGGGAGTCGTCGCGCCGAGCAACGAGAGAACGGCGAGCAGTACGACCGCCGAGACCGCCGAGAACCGTCCTGCGCGCACAGCCGTACCTCCCCGTGGCCCGCCGCGTCCGGTGGCCGCGGTCGTGACTTCCGTGCTCCCGTGCCTGCCTACGTGCCTACGTGCCTACGTGCTTCCCGCACGATGATGGCGGGGCGGCGCCGTGCACGCCAGAGCGCCGCACCGGACGGTGCCCGGTGCGGCGGGCCGGGTTCACCCGGTCAGCAGCGGTGGGTGATCCGGGCCACCAGATCGCGCCAGGCGGCCTCGAGCTCGTCGACGGTGCGCCCGCGCTCGGTGAGCAGGTGATGCACGGGAGCGGGGTCGAGGGTGGCGAGCAGGGCGCCGGCCAGCAGCTCCAGGTCGCCCTGGACACCGGCGGACCGCAGCAGCACCTCGATGTGCCGGGCCCGGACCCTGCGGGGCGCGGCGTTGTAACGGGCGGAGGCCTGCTGGTCGGACTCCAGGTAGACGTCCATGTTGGCGTGCAGCTGGCGCAGGGCGGCGCCGCCGAAGGCCTCGAGCCGGACCACCGGATCCACGCCGGGGCCGAGCGGGGGCGGCCCGAACATGAAGGCCTGCTGGAACTCCTGCTCGGTCTGGTCGAGGACGGCGAAGAGCAGGCCGAGCCGGTCGCCGAAGCGCCGGAAGACGGTGCCCTTGCCGACGCAGGCCGCGGCGGCGACCGCGTCCATGGTCAGGTGTTCGGCGCCCTGCTGCTGGATGAGTTCGGCGGCCGCCTCCAGCAGCCTGGCGCGGTTGCGCGCGGCGTCGGCGCGCTCGGAGGGTGCCTGGTCCACGAGCCGGAGGGCGGGTCGCGCCGGCGGGGAGAGCGGGGAGGGCTCGGACGGCGGGGTCATGGGGCCAGCGTAGCGCTCCGGGAGCAAAAGTGGACCGCAGTCCGGTTGTCGTGCTACACATGACACGTCAACCAAACGGACTGCGGTCCGTTAGGCCTTCGTGAACTTCGCGTCGCATCCTCTCGGGAGATCCCATGTCCGTCCGCATCGTCGCCCTGGTCGGCAGCCTCCGCGCCGGCTCGCACAACCGCCAGCTGGCCGAGGCCGCCGTCAAGCTGGCGCCGGAGGGCACCGAGGTGTCCATCCTCGAGGGCCTGGCCGACGTCCCCTTCTACAACGAGGACATCGACGTCGAGGGCAGTGTCCCGGCCGCCGCCGTGGCCCTGCGTGAGGCCGTTGCCGGCGCCGACGCGCTGCTCGTCTTCTCGCCCGAGTACAACGGCACCATGCCGGCCGTCCTGAAGAACGCCATCGACTGGCTGTCCCGCCCGTTCGGTGCCGGCGCGCTCTCCGCCAAGCCGGTCTCGGTTCTGGGCACCGCCTACGGCCAGTACGGCGGCGTGTGGGCGCAGGACGAGGCCCGCAAGGCCCTCGGTATCGCCGGCGCCAAGGTCCTCGAGGACGTCAAGCTCTCCGTCCCCGGCTCCGTGGTCCGCTTCGCCGAGACCCACCCGGTCGACGACGCCGAGGTCGCCTCCGACCTGTCCGCGGTCGTCAAGCAGGTCGTCGCGGCTGCCGAGCTGGCCGCCTCCGCCTGATCTCCCCGCGTTCCGCTCCGGCCCCACCCCGTTCGGGGTGGGGCCGGAGCGCTTTCGGGCGGCGAAATCCACCGTTCCGCCGGGAGGCCGCGTTAGGGTCGGTCCATGCGCTATGTGATCGTCGGGGCGGGCGCCGTGGGTGGCGCGATCGGTGGGCGGCTGGCCCAGAGCGGGCGCGAGGTCGCACTGGTGGCGCGCGGCGCGCATCTCGACGCGCTGCGCACGGACGGGCTGCGCCTGGTCACCCCGGAGGGCACCGAAAGCCTGCGCATCCCCGCCTACGCCCACCACGAGGACCTCGGCCCGCTGCGCCGCGACGACGTTTTGGTGCTCGCGGTCAAGTCCCAGGACACCGAGGCCGTGCTGCGCGACTGGGCGGGTGCCGCCGTCGCGGGCGGCGGCACGGCGGGCGAGATCCTGCCTGTGATCTGCGCGCAGAACGGCGTGGCCAACGAACGCACCGCGCTGCGGTGGTTCGCCGACGTGGTCGGCATGTGCGTCTGGCTGCCCGCCACCCACCTGCAACCCGGCACCGTCGTCGCGCACTGCGCTCCGCTCTCGGGAATCCTGACGCTGGGAGGCTTCACGAGTACGGCGGACGGCTCGACCAGCTCGCTCGCGCAGGACCTGAACGCGAGCCGCTTCGACGCCCCCGTGGTGCCGGACGTGATGCGCTGGAAGTACGGCAAGCTGCTCAACAACCTCGGCAACGCGCTGGAGGCGCTGGTCGGCCGCGACGGCATGCCGGAGGCGGCCGACCTGTGGCAGCGGACGCGCGCCGAGGGCGTCGCGGTGCTGGACGCCGCCGGCATCGCCTACTCGACCGAGGACGAGCGCCGGGCCGTCCAGGGCGACCGGATGGGCGTCGTGCCCATGCCGGACGTGGTCCGGGCCGGCGGCTCGACCTGGCAGAGCCTGACCCGGGGCGGCAGCGTCGAGGTGGACTTCCTCAACGGCGAGATCAGCATGCTGGGCCGCCTCCACGGCGTGCCGACTCCGGCCAACGACCTGTTGCGCCGCGAGGTGGCCCGCCTCGCGGCGGAGGGGCTGGCGCCCGGCAGCACCGACGCGGACCGTCTGCGCGCCCACCTCGCGAGCGCCTCGGCGCCCGGGCACTAGGCGGCGCCGGGCCGGCCCTCCGCGACGCGGTAGGCGGCGCCGTCCGCGGAGCGGACCAGGAAGCCGTTCTGGATCAGATAGCGGCGCAGCGCGGCGTAGTCGTCCCAGTACTGCTTGAGCGCGATGTTGACCTCGGGCTCGGAGTAGGCGACGCCGCGCTCGAAGGCCCGCTCGGTGAGATGGGCGAGCAGCGCGAGCCGCCGGGCCGGCTTGACCGGCATCTCGGTCAGCCGGCCGTCCTTGAACAGCTGAGCGACCTCCGAGCCCTCCGGCCGGGCCGGTGACCGCAGAGCGTCGGCGAAGGCCTCGGTCCGGGCTTGGGCGCGTCCCTCCCGCACCGTGACCAACCCGGCCCGCTCCAGCCGTGCCCGCTCGGAGCCGAGCTCCGCGGCGTCCAGACCGCCCTCCCCGGCGAGGACGACGCGGGCGAAGACCCGCAGGCGGTCGGGGTCGGACAGAGCGGACGCAAGGGGCGCGAGCAGGGCGATGTCAGGCATGGCGCCAGGCTACGAAGTCGGGGCGGGCGGCTGCGACTGCTTTTCCGCGCATGACCCGAGCTGGGCATCTGCCTGCGCGAACGCTCGTGCCACGACTGCGTGCTACGCCCGCGTGTGCCGCGGCCGTGCCGGCGTCGGCGCGTTCGTGCGGCCCGGAGGGGGCAACGCCCGGGGGCTGGGCTCGACGGGCGTTGCTCAGCGGGCGTTGGTCTCGCCGCTGGGGCGGCGTATGCGGTCCACGAAACCGAGGACCTCGTCGGCCGTGGGCCAGCGGCCGGTGGTGAGGCGACCGGGCTCGGGGCGCCGCGCGCCGGGAGCGTCCTCCGCCTGGGCCGGCCGGCTCCAGTGGCGCAGGGCGTCGGCCTCTTGGCTGCACTCGTCGCTGAGGCGGGACAGCTCCTCCTCGGAGAAGCGGTGCTGGCGGTCCTCGACCGCCCAGCGCAGCTCCTCGGCCGCGTGCATGATCCGCTCGGCGCGGGTCCGCAGCTCCGGTAGCTTGGCGTCGACGCGGGTGGCCTCCGGCTCCCGCTCCAGGACGCGCAACTGCGCGTCCAGTTCGGCCGCGTGCCCCTCCAGGCGCCGTAGCAGTTGGAGGGAGTCGCCCACCTGCGCGTCCTGGTCGGCGGCGGCCTCCAGCGCCTGCCGGGTGCCCTCCAGCGCGCCGCGCAGGCGCAGCCGGACGGAGGCGATCCGCCCCGGCGCACCGGGGTTGGTGTAGGCGCGGGCCTTGAGTGCCACGTTCTCGGCCTTCGCGCTCACCGCGCGGGCAGCCTTGACCGTGCCCACCACGACGAGCGCGCCGATGGCGGCCACCACGCACAGGACCAGCAACATCAGGATTCCCACGGGCTCCATCGCCGGTCAGCCTCCTCGCTCCCGCCCGACCAGAGAACTCCACGGTAGCCGCTGGATCCGACGGTGAGCTCGTCCACAGGGACGAGACCGGGCAACATCGGGGATCACTCCGGGACGTGTGGGGGTGAACCCTGAGGTCAACCCTGAGATGTGGACCCCGTGTCGCGTTCAGCCCGCGGCGACGTCCTTGGCCCAGCGCATGTCGGGCTTGCCGGTCGGTGTGCGCTCGATGACGGGCACCAGGTGCAGGCGGCGCGGCACCTTGTAGCCGGCGACATGGCCGCGGCAGTGCGCCTGCAGGGCGTCCAGGGTCAGTTCGGCCTCACCCTCGCGCTGGTGGACCAGGGCCACCACGGTCTCGCCCCAGCGCTCGTCGGGTGCGCCGACGACGACCGTGTCGTAGACCGCGGGGTGCGACTTGATCGCGGACTCCACCTCCTCGGGGAAGACCTTCTCGCCCCCGGTGTTGATGCACGACGAACCGCGCCCGAGCAGGGTGATCCGGCCGTCCTCCTCGCGGCGCGCCCAGTCGCCGGGCACGGCGTAGCGGGTGCCGTCCGGCGCGGTGCGGAAGACCTCGGCGCTCTTGACCGGGTCGCCCAGGTAGTGCACCGGGATGTTGCCGCGCCGGGCCAGTCGCCCGACGATCCCGGGCGGGAGCGGGTTGAGGTCGTCGTCGACGACCTCCGAGTCGCCGATGGGACGGGTGGTGACCGTCCCCTGGCCGCCCTGGTCGTCCGGGCTCCAGTGGGCGACGCCGCCCGCGCCGCCCTCGGAGGAACCGACGGCGTCGCTGAGGTAGAGGTTCGGGAAGCGTTCGAGGAAGCGCAGCTTGACCGGGGTGGAGAACAGCGCCGCGCTGCTGACCAGCCCGAACATGGAGCTCACGTCGTACGGCGCGGTTCCGGTTCCGGCTCCGTGGCCGGTTCCGGTGGGCGAGGTGTCCAGCGCTTCGACGAGCGGGCGGCCCATCGCGTCGCCCGTGATCATCACGACGTTGATCTTCTCGCTGCCGACCAGCTCCCAGACGCGCTCGGGCACGAACCGGTCGATCAGTACCGCGCGGTTGCCCTTGAACAACTGCTGCATCAGCCCCCACTGGGTGGCGCCGTGCATCAGCGGTGCGATCGGGAAGAAGGTGATCGGGCTGGCGTAGCCGGTCGTCACGATCTCCTCGGGGGTCGCCATCCGGTGGCCGTTGGTGACGTCGATGCCGCCACCGAGGGCGAAGAAGACGTCCTCCTGCCGCCAGACCACGCCCTTGGGCAGGCCGGTCGTCCCGCCCGTGAAGAGCAGGTAGTGGTCGTCCGGGGAGCGGGGCGCGAAGTCCCGTTGCGGGCCGCCGGAGGCGAGGGCCTTCTCGTACGGGACGGCCTGGAGGGCCGGGCCGCCGGAGGCGGGCGTGCCGTCGTCGATGACGATCAGGTGCCGCAGGCCCGGCAGCCCGGGGACCACCTCGGCCACACGGTCCGCGTAGTGCTCCTGGTAGATCAGCGCGGCCGGTTCGGCCATGCCCAGCAGATAGGTCAGCTCATCCGTCACGTAGCGGTAGTTGACGTTGACGCAGACCGCGCGGACCTTGCAGATCGCGAGCAGGGACTCGACCCATTCCGCGCAGTTCAGCGCGTACACGCCGACGCGGTCGCCGGGGCCGAGGCCGGCCTCCTGCAGGTGGTGGGCCAGGCGGTTGGCCCGCTCGTCCAGTTCGGCGAAGGTGCGCCGCTGGACGGCGGTCCCGTCGGCGGAGGCGCAGCTGACCGCCTCGCGCCCGGGGTAGTGGTCAACCGCTTGCTCGAACAGATCGGCCAGGTTGAATTCCATGGCCGGAGCGTAGGAGCGGTTCCAGGAGAACTCCAGGGTTCCGACGTCTTGAACTTGTTCTTGGAACGGCACTTGAAAAGCCGTCAGCAAGACTGCAACCTGTTCTAGATCTGAGCGGGATTCGGTCGGCGCGGCATGCGGAGGCGGCCCATGGCAGGCACAGAACATCTGATAGTCGAGCGGCAGGGCGCCACTCTCGTCCTGACGCTCAACCGGCCCGAGGCCAAGAACGCGTTCTCGATTCCGATGCTCGTCGGATTGCACGACGCGTGGATCGAGGCCGACGCCGACGACGACATCCGGTCCATTGTGGTGACCGGTGCCGGTGGCGCCTTCTGTGCCGGAATGGACCTCAAGGCACTGGCCGGCCAAGGCGGTGGATTCGCGGAGGACAATCCCCACCGCGCGCGCCTCGCCGCCGATCCGGAGCTGCACTGGAAGGCGATGCTGCGCCACCACCGTCCGCGCAAGCCCGTCATCGCCGCCGTCGAAGGCGTCTGCGTCGCGGGCGGCACGGAGATGCTCCAGGGCACGGACATCCGTGTCGCCGGGGAGTCGGCGAGCTTCGGCCTGTTCGAGGTCCGCCGCGGACTCTTCCCGATCGGCGGCTCCACGGTCCGCCTCACCCGGCAGATCGCCCACACGCACGCGCTGGAGATGCTGCTCACCGGCCGTCGCTACACCGCGACCGAGGCACGCGACATCGGCCTCGTCGGCAGCGTCGTCCCTGACGGCACCGCGCTCAAGCGCGCGCTGGAGCTCGCCGAGGCCGTCAACGAGGCCGCGCCGTTGGCCGTCGAGGCCGTCAAACGCTCCGTCTACGAGACCGCCGCGATGACCGAGGCGGACGGCCTCAAGCGCGAACTGGAGCTCGGCTGGCCCGTCTTCGCCACCGAGGACGCCAAGGAGGGCCCCCGCGCCTTCGCCGAGAAGCGCCCGCCCGTCTACCGCCGCCACTGAAAGGAACGAACGCCATGCCCCCCGAGGTGCTCAGCGCACCGCTGATCGTCGAGTTCCCCTTCACCCGTTCCACCGGGCCCGTGCTCGGCGCGTTCCTCACCGGGTTGCGCGAGCGGGTCGTGCTTGGGGCGCGCGGCAGCGACGGGCGGGTGCTGTGTCCACCCGCCGAGTACGACCCGGTCACCGCCGAGGAGTTGACCGAACTGGTGCCACTCGGCCAGACCGGCACCGTGACCACCTGGGCATGGAACGAGCGGCCCCGGCCCTACCAGCCGCTGGACACGCCCTTCGCCTGGGTGCTCGTGCGGCTCGACGGAGCGGACACCGCGCTGCTGCACGCGCTCGACGCCCCGCGCCACGCCGTGCGCACCGGCATGCGCGTCGCCGTCCGCTGGGCCGACGAGCGCAGCGGCGCCATCACCGACATCGCCTGCTTCGAGCCGGCGCCCGACCCAGCGGAGGGCCCCGCCGCATGACCACGGCCGCCGAACTCCTCGCCGCCATCCCGGAACTCGCGGGCGTCGAACCCGTGACCCGGGTCACCATCCCGGCCCGCCTGGAGTACACCCACAGCCCCGGCAGCGCGCAGACGCGCTTCCTCAACGCGCTGCCCGACAAGCGCCTGGTCGCCGAGCGCTGCCCGCAGTGCACCCGCGTCTACGTGCCGCCCCGCGGCGCCTGCCCCACCTGCGGCATCGCCACCAGCGAGCAGCTGGAACTGCCGCACACCGGCACCGTCACCACCTTCTGCATCGTCAACATCGCCGCCAGGGGCCTGAACATCGAGGTGCCCTACTGCTACGCGTACGTGCTCCTCGACGGCGCGCACGTCGGTCTGCACGCCCGCGTCGGCGACACCGCCTACGCGGACGTCCACATCGGGCAGCGCGTCGAGGCCGTCTGGGACGAGACGCGCCTCGGCCCCAGCCTCGCCTCGATCAGCCACTTCCGGCCGACGGGCGAACCCGACGCCGACCCCGAGAGCTACCGGAGGTGGATGTGAGCAGCAGCCGTCGCGGCGACCGCGACGTCGCCGTCGTCGCGTTCGCGCAGAGCAACCACACCCGGCACACCGACCAGCTCTCCGAGGTCGAGCTCGTCATGCCCGTCCTGCACGACGTACTCAAGCAGACGGGACTGACAGCCAACCGGATCGGCTTCACCTGCTCCGGCAGCAGCGACTACCTGGCCGGGCGCGCCTTCTCCTTCACCATGGCGCTCGACGGCGTCGGGGCGTGGCCGCCGATCTCCGAGTCGCACGTGGAGATGGACGGCGCCTGGGCCCTGTACGAGGCGTGGGTCAAGCTGCGCACCGGAGAGGCCGACACCGCCCTCGTCTACTCCTACGGCAAGTCCTCGCCCGGCAGTGTCCGCGACGTGCTCACCCGGCAGCTCGACCCCTACACGCTCGCCCCGCTGTGGCCGGACTCCATCGCGCTGGCCGCGCTCCAGGCGCAGGCGCTGGTCGACGCCGGACTCACCGACGAGCCGCGGCTGGCCGCGACCGCCGTGCGCAGCCGCCGGGCCGCCACCGGCAACCCGCACGCCCAACTGCGCGGCAGCGCCGACGCGGACGAGCTGCTGCGCGAGCCCTACGAGGTCGAGCCGCTGCGCCGCCACGACTGCCCTCCGATCAGCGACGGCGTCGCCGCCGTGATCCTCGCCGCCGGTGACACGGCCCGGCAACTGCATGCCAACCCGGCCTGGATCCGCGGCATCGACCACCGGATCGAGGCCCACCAGCCCGGCGTTCGCGACCTCACCGAGTCGCCGTCCACCCGGCTCGCTGCCGTCGCCGCCGGTGCGTTCGACGCGCCGCTGGACGCGGCCGAGCTGCACGCGCCGTTCACCGCGCAGGAGGTGGTGCTGCGGCGGGCCCTCGACCTGGACGACCGGGTGCCGGTCAACCCCTCCGGCGGGCCGCTCGCGGCGAACCCGGTCATGGCGGCGGGGCTGATCCGCATCGGCGAGGCGGCCGCGCTGATCCACCGCGGTGAGGCCCACCGGGTCCTCGCCCACGCCACCTCCGGCCCGTGCCTGCAGCAGAACCTGGTGGCGGTCCTCGAAAGCAGCGAAGGTCCCCACGGCACCCGCGGAGGTGCGCGATGAGCAAGCAGCCCGTGGCCGTCGTCGGCGTCGGCCAGACCAAGCACGTCGCCGCCCGGCAGGACGTCTCCATCGCCGGGCTGGTCCGCGAGGCCGCCGTGCGTGCCCTGGAGGACGCGGAGTTGGGCTGGGCGGACGTCGACGCCGTGGTGATCGGCAAGGCGCCGGACTTCTTCGAGGGCGTGATGATGCCCGAGCTGTACCTCGCCGAGGCGCTCGGCGCGGTGGGCAAGCCGATGCTCCGCGTCCACACGGCAGGATCGGTCGGCGGCTCCACCGCGCTGGTCGCCGCGAACCTCGTCGCGGCCGGCGTGCACGGCACGGTGCTGACCGTCGCCTTCGAGAAGCAGTCCGAGTCCAACGCCATGTGGGGGCTGTCGCTGCCGGTCCCGTTCCAGCAGCCGCTGACCGCCGGCGCGGGCGGCTTCTTCGCCCCCCACGTGCGCGCCTACATGCGCCGCACCGGCGCGCCCGACACCGTCGGCTCGCTGGTGGCGTTCAAGGACCGCCGCAACGCGCTCAAGAACCCCTACGCGCACCTGCACGAGCGTGAGCTGACACTGGAGCAGGTGCAGTCCTCGCCGATGCTGTGGGACCCGATCCGCTACTCGGAGACCTGTCCCTCCTCGGACGGCGCCTGCGCGCTGGTGCTGACCGGGGACCGCGGCGCCGCCCGCGCGCCGCGCCCGCCCGCGTGGGTCCACGGCGGGGCGATGCGCAGCGAGCCGACGATCTTCGCGGGCAAGGACTACGTCAGCCCGCAGGCCGGGCGCGACTGCGCGGCCGACGTCTACCGGCAGGCGGGGATCACCGACCCGAGGCGCCAGATCGACCTGGCCGAGATCTACGTGCCCTTCTCCTGGTACGAGCCGATGTGGCTGGAGAACCTCGGCTTCGCCGACCAGGGCGAGGGCTGGAAGCTGGTCGAGGCGGGCGTCACCGAGATGGACGGCGACCTCCCGGTCAACCCCTCGGGCGGGGTGCTCTCCTCCAACCCGATCGGCGCCTCCGGCATGATCCGGTTCGCCGAGGCGGCGCTGCAGGTCCGCGGACTCGCCGGGGAGCACCAGATCGACGGCGCCCGCCGGGCGCTGGGCCACGCCTACGGCGGCGGCGCGCAGTTCTTCTCGATGTGGCTCGTGGGAAGCGAACGGCCGGACCACTGAACCACTGCCCACAGGACGGTTCCTAGCAGGCCGATCCGCCCGTTGTCACCCGCACGGGCGGATCGTGTCGAAGCCCTCCACCGCAGGCTGTCGCGGAGATTACAGTGGGATCAACTGACGGCGGGAGGAGCTCCACGTGGCAAGCGACGCATTCTTCGACGTGACCGCGGAGACCGGTGTGGTCACCCAGCGGGGCCCGATCGGGGTTGGCGTTCAGGAGAGGAAACCCGAGCTCGATCTGAACAGCGCGGAGTGGCTGTCCAGCAGCCAGGGCGTGGGTGACGTGCAGATCGCCTTCGTCGACGGCTACATCGCCATGCGCGACGGCCGCAGCCCGGAGGGACCGTCGCTGATCTTCACCCCGGCGGAGTGGAACGCCTTCGTCCTCGGCGCGCGCGACGGCGAGTTCGATCTGACCTGATCCGCGCCGGGCAGACGCAACGCGAGCATCGGCAGGCGGCCCGCCTCTCACCCGGACGAGTGAGAGGCGGGCCACCAGCTGTCCCGGCGACGCCTCAGCCGCAGCCGTTGACGGAGCCCGCCGGACGTGATCAGCAGCGCCGGCGGCCGGCGATGGTCGCAAGAACCGCCGGACGGACCGTAGGGTGCCGGGATGATCAAGCCGATGGAACTCGTCATCTTCGACTGCGACGGCGTGCTGGTCGACAGTGAGCGCATCGCCGTGCGGGTGCAGGTGGCACTCGGGGCCGAGCTGGGGTGGGCGCTGACCGAGAGCGAGGTCGTGGAGCGGTTCATCGGGCGTTCGCACGCGGCCATTCGGGAGCAGGTGGCGGAAAGGCTCGGCGAGGAGACGGCGGCCGCGTGGTCGGAGCGGTTCGAGCTGCTGCATCGCGAGGCCGTGGACGCCGAACTCGCGCCGGTCGACGGCCTGCCGGAGGCGCTCGACGCCATCGGCCTGCCGACCTGCGTCGCATCCAGCGGTTCCCACGAGAAGATGCGCCACACGCTGGGCCGCACCGGGCTCTTCGACCACTTCGAGGGCCGTATCTACAGCGCCACCGAGGTCGCCCACGGCAAGCCCGCGCCCGACCTGTTCCTGCACGCCGCCCGCAGCATGGGGGTCGAGCCCGAGGCCTGCGTCGTGGTCGAGGACAGCAACCCGGGTGTCCGCGCCGCCCGTGCCGCCGGTATGCGATCGCTCGGGTACGCCGGTGGGCTCACCCCGGCTGTCCTTCTCGAGGGCCCCGGCACCGTCGTCTTCCACGACATGCGCGAACTGCCGAAGCTCCTCGCGCAGCTGTAGTCGCCGGGGCCGGGAGGACGGGAGCAGAGCTGACGGGCGCCGCGTCGACCACCCCCACGGGGTCGACGCGGCGCCCAGCCCGCTCGCACACGCCCCCACGCGGTGCCAAGCGGGCCCGCCCGCCACAGCCGATCGGGCCGGGCAGGCGAGATTCCAGGGGTGTTACGTGGCTGTTCCGGATCTCGGTTTCGGGGTCCAGGTTCGCAGAAGGAGCACACGGTCCGCAGGCGCACAGCCGATCTCGGGCCGGTGCCCTCGGGTGAGCCGTGGTGGGGTTCTGCGGATCCGCCGAGGCGTCAACGGCTCGGACGGCAGGCGCGACATGCGGCAGACGCCACGCGCATGAGGTCGATGTGACCCCTGCTCACCAGATGCGGCGATCTCTGCATGTCGCCGAACGTAATCGGAACGTGATCCGTTCGTCAACCTGGTCTCGGAGCCTGGAACACGACCTGTGTCCGTTCAGCGACCGGTCACGCGTTCGTCACGCGCACGGGCACGTACGATGGCCCCATGGCTTTCCTTCGCCGCCGCTCCGGCACTCCCGCAGGCCCGGACTTCGACATTCTCGCCATGGATCCGGGCGACTGGCCCGGCGACTTCGGGGCCGTGCTGCTCAGTGACCCGGAGGACGGCACCTGCCACGGAGTGCTGCTGCGCTACGACCTGATGGGCGGCCGCGGCCCCTCCATGATCATCGGCAATCTGCGGGCCGGCTCGGCCGCCCGAGACCCCGAGGACGGGGTGCCGCTGGAGGTCCACCAGATGCTGGCGATCGTCGGCAGCGAGGAGCAGGTCGAGGTCCTGGACAGCGAGGACTTCCCGGTCATGCTCGACGACGGCCTGCTGATCGTGAAGAAGTACAAGCTCAGCGAGGGGCGCCTGGCCGCCGTGCAGTTCGGCCGCAGCGACGACGTGCTGGTCACCGTCGTCACCTGGGACCGCCCGGTCAGCGAGGACCTGTACAAGCTGCTGAAGCCGCTTCCTGCGGACATGTTCCAGGTCTGACCAGGATTACCGGAGTTCCGAGCAGGACGGCAGCGCAGACGATGTCCTTTCCGCAGGCCGACGAGGCCATGGCCCGGCTCCCTCGCGTCGTCGACCTGCTCGCGGCCCGCGCCGACGAGCACGACCGCGAGGGCGCGTTCCCGTACCAGGGGATCGAGGAGGCCCACGCCGCCGGGCTGCTCACCCTCACGGTCGCCCAGGAGTACGGCGGCGCCGGCGCGGGTCTGACCGAGACCGTCCACCTGGTCGCCGCGCTCGGCAGCGGCGATCCGACCGTGGCCCTGCTGGCGGGGGAGACCCTGCTGGCCCACGAGGCGCAGGCGCGTACCGGGCGCTGGCCCGCCACCTCCTACCGCCACCTGCTCGCCGACTCCCGCCGCGGCCCGGCGCTGGTCGGCATGCTGCCGCCCGGCGGCCCGGGCGCCGGCTCCGGAGCCGAGGTGACGGCGCGGCAGACACCCGACGGGTGGCAACTGGCCGGTCGTGAGCACGGCGTGCCGGGCGCGGACGCACTGGCCTGGTTGCTCGTCACGGCCGCCCAGGATCCGGCCGGGGCCGACGGCGCGGAGACGGAGCCGACCGCGGCCGCCGAGGACCGAGGGCCCAGGGGCGGCGGCGTCTTCGGCCTCGCAGTCTTCCTGCTCCCGGGCGACACGCCCGGTCTGCTCGTCGAGCCCGGCTCGGAGCAACTCGGCCTGCGCGCGGGCGCCCATCAGGACGTGCACTTCGACGCGGTGCTGCTCGACGAGCCCTCTCACCTGCCGCCGCCGGACGCCCGCGACGAGGCGGGCCGCCGGCTCACGGTCGCGGCCATCTGTCTCGGCATCGGCCGGGCCGCCCGGGCCTGGCTGGTTCGCCACGTCAAGGGGCTGTCCGAACTCGACCGCGGTGCGTTGGAGCTCGAACTCATCGCGGCCGAGGAGTTGTTGACGGGTCTGGCCGTCGCACTGGACGCGTCCCGCCCGGGCGCGGAGCGCCGTGCCGCGCTGCTTGCCCCGCGCGTCGCGGACCTCGCGCTCGCCGTCGTGCACCGCTCCGTCGCCCTGGCGGGCCCGGTGGGCCTGCACCGCACCGTTCCGCTCGAACGCCACCTGCGCGACGCCCTCACCACCCGCGCTCTCCTCCCCACCGGTGCCCCGCTGCTGCGCGCGGCGGCGGAGGAGTAGCAGGCGCCGTATTGGCCTCAGCGGTCCCGGCCGAGGCCGAGACGGACGGCGCGCTCGACCGGGGAGTAGGCGCCGTCGGGGCGTTCGAGCTCCAGCAGGCCGGCCGGCATCAGCGGCGGCTGGGCGATGAACCGGGGCACCGTACCGTGGTGGGGCTGCGCGGCGTGGACCAGGAACGGGTGGCACAGGTAGACGTCACCGGCCTGCCCGGTGGCCAGGGTGAGCGGACGGTCGGATGCGTCGAGCCGGCCCGCCTTGTCCATGGTCCCGCACAGGTCGAACAGGTTCAGCCCGGCCTCACCGGCCGGCTCGAGGAAGGCGGGGACATCGAGGTGCGAACCCACCTTGATCCGCGTCGGGGCGTTCTCCTCGTCCACGTCGGAGAAGAGGAAGAGCATCAGCAGTGCGCGCCCTTGCGAGCGGAGGTTGACCCAGTACCCCGACTCTCCGGCCGGGGTGAAACTGCCGTCCATGTGCCAGCCGGCGTCACCCGGATCGGCGGCGTGCGGGAAGCGGATGGGAAAGGTGCCGAGGCCGTCGCGCGGCACCCAACGGCCCGGGCCGACGAGCTGGTCGAAGGCATCGTGCAGGCGCTGCGTCGTGGCCGCGCGCCGGAACGGTTCGCTGCCGTAGCCGTTGAGCCGGACCACCGGCTCGGTCCAGGTGGCCGGGTCCTCGGGGTCCAGCCCGGTCTCCCGCCACAGGGACTCCCGGCACTCGTCCGCCAGCGCCCGCGGAAAGGCCTCGGGAAGCCGGACGAATCCTTCCGTGACGAACCGGTCGACCTGGTCGGAGCTGAGGGGGAGATCCATGCGCCCGATTCTCGGGACAGTCCGGGGGTCGGGCAAGCGAGTTATCGGGTGCCGACGGCGGCGCGGACGGCACGGCGGGCCAGCGCGGCGTCCTCGTGCAGGCGACGGATCAGGATGCGCTGCTCCTCGCCCGCGCCCGGGACGTCGTGGAGACGGATCTCCCGCATCAGCACCAGGATCAGGTTGATGAGGAAGGCGTCGCGGCCCAGCGTGCCCGTCGACTGCGCGATCTGGCTCAACTGGCGGCGCGCGCCGGTGTCGCCCGCCAGGACCGCCCACAACAGCGCGAGGTCGTAGCCGGGCAGGTACCAGCCGGCCTGCTCCCAGTCGACCAGGACCGGGCCGGAGGGCGCCAGCAGGACGTTGGTGAGCAGCGCGTCCCCGTGGCAGAACTGCCACGGCTGGTGCGCCAGACCGTGCAGCAGTTGCTGCAGGTCAGTGGTGTCACGGTCCGTCAGCAGGCCCAGTGCGTGGTAGCGGGCGATCTCGCGGGTGTAGTCGAGCGGGCGGTCGAAGACGCCCGTCGGCGGACGCCACAGGTTCAGTGCGCGGATCGCGCCGACGATGGCGCGCACCTCGCCCGGCGTGGGCGCGTCCGAGGGGTGGCGCTCCCGCGCGGCCGGACGGCCGGGGACGCGCTCCATCAGCAGCACGCAGCGCTCGGTGTCGGCGGCCACCAGCTTCGGCAGCCGGACCGGCGGGCGGTGGCGCACGAAGGCGCGGTGGGCGGCGATCTCGCGCTGGAAGCGCTCCATCCCGTCGAGATCCTCGCCGGGGCGCGCCAGAGCCTTCGCCACCACCGGGGTGCGGCCGGAGGTACCTGCGATCAGCACATGCCGGCGGTCCTGCAGCAGCTGGCGCGGCACGAACGCGGGAGCTATCCGCGCGATGTGGGCCAGCACCGCCCGCACCTGCGGGGAGTGCTGCGCAGGGTTGTCGGGACGCTGCGCGGTGCCGGGACGGGCGACCGCCGGAGCGGGCGCCGGGCGGCGCAGCTGCTGCGCGCCGTGCGCCACCCGGGCGGAGGGCTGGCCGCCCGGCTCGCGCAGCCGGGGGTCGAGCCCGAGGCCGGGGCGCCGGCGCAGCGGGGCGGCGGGGGCTGCCTGCGGGCGGGACGTCTGGGCGGGGGAGATGGCCGGTGAGTACATGGGTGAGTCCTGATCCCTTCGTCTGACCGGTGCTTCCGTCCGGTGCGTCCGGTGGGCCCCTCCGCCGACCGGGGTCGGGCCGGCGGACGGGCCGTCTGGTCGGGGTGGCGCACCGCCGCCGTGCGGGCCGGAGCCCGGTCGGCGCACCCTGGGGAGTTGCGTCTCCCGGGCGAGCCCTGGCGCGTGGCGACGGTTCGCCACCCCTCGCGCCACACCCGTCTCCTGGACCCTCGGCCGGGCGATTGCCCAGGTCGGGGTGGCGCATTCATACAACACACCCAGCCGCCCGAAGCGAGACAGTTGGCGTGCCCTGGCGAACCCTGGCGAATGCTCGCCTGGCACATGACGGGTGGTTAGTGTCGAAGTGCCGAGAACCTGGGGGCACGACGTGAACAGAGGACCGAACAACCAGCTCGCTGACCTATTCGCCCTGACCGGTTGGTCCAAGGGGGAGTTGGCGCGGCTGGTCAACCGGCGCGGTGCGCAGGCCGGGCAGCAGCAGCTGTCCACCGACACCTCGCGGGTGCGCCGTTGGATGGAGCGCGGGGAGATCCCCCGCGACCCCGTCCCGCGCATCCTGGCGTCACTGTTCAGCGAGCAGCTCGGCCGAGTAGTCACGCCTGAGGACCTCGGCTTCCACCGGGTACGGCCATCCGGGAACGGCTCGCACCGTCGCGAGCCCGACGGATCCAGACCGGCACCAGAGCAGACAGCCGCGGTCCTCACCGAGTTCACGGGAATGGACCTGATGCTGAATCGACGCGGACTGATGGGAGCGAGTACCGCCCTCGCTGCGGGTGCCGTCATCGCCAACCCCCTCTACGACTGGATGCGGTCCCCCGCCGCGCTGCCCCCGACGGAGAGTTCGGCCCGGATCGTGCGCAGCCCGCAGGCGCTGCCGGCCCTCGACTACTACGAGGCCGGGCCGGTGGGGGAGGACGAGGTCGTCGCGCTGGAGGAGTCGGTCGACGTCTTCCGCCGCTGGGACGCCTCGCGCGGCGGCGGCCTGCAACGCAAGGCCGTGGTGGGCCAGTTGAACGAGGTGGGCAGCATGCTCACCTTCGACCACCCGGACCACCTGCGGCGGCGCCTGTGGAGCGTGGCGGCGAACCTGGCGGTCCTGGCCGGCTGGATGTCCCACGACGTCGGCCTGGAGCCGACCGCGCAGCGGTACTTCGTCATGGCTGTGCACTCGGCACGCGA
Source organism: Streptacidiphilus sp. MAP12-33 (assembly GCF_041261265.1). NCBI lineage: Bacteria > Bacillati > Actinomycetota > Actinomycetes > Kitasatosporales > Streptomycetaceae > Streptacidiphilus > Streptacidiphilus sp. MAP12-33. Next base: position 53,967 of record NZ_JBGCCA010000007.1, on the reverse strand, counting down.
AGCCGACGACCGCCCGCGCGCCAGCGAGGCCCTGGCGCGGGCCGCGCGCCAGATGGTGCACCTGGGCCGGGCCGGGGACGCGCTGGACCTGATGAAGGTCGCCGACGCGGGCGCGGGCGAGGAGGCCCTGCCGCGCACCCGCGCCATGCTGCGCACGGTGGAGGCCTGGGCGCACGCGTCGCTGGGTCACAGCCAGGCCACCCGCCGCACGCTCGGCGAGGCCGAGGACCTGTTCGCCCAGGACTCGGGCGAGCCCGGTCCGAACTGGCTGCAGTTCTTCGACCTCGCGGACCTGCACGGCATGCAGGCGCTCACCTACCGCACCCTGGCCGACCACGACCCGAACGCCTCGGCCCTGGCGCAGCGCCACGCGCTGCTGGCGCTGCAACTGCGTGAGGGCGGGCACGATCGGTCCAAGCTCTTCGACCACATCTCCATGGCCTCGGCCTGCTACCTGGCCAACAAGCCCGACGAGGCGCAGCGCTACGCCCAGCTCGCGCTCAGCTCGACGGGGGAGATGTCCTCCCACCGCACCTGGCACCGGCTGCGGCAGATGTACCGGCTGACGGCCCCGTACACCCGGCTCCCGGAGGTGGCGGCGCTCCGCGCCCAGATCAGCAAGGCGATGCCGCGGCAGAGCCGGCCGCAGATCATCTGAGTCCGGGCCCCGGTGGCGGGATGGGCGCTCCCTCGGGGGGCCGGTGTCGCGCCGAGGGGGAGGTGTCAGCGGGCGCGGAGGGCGAGCCAGACGGCGTGCACGCCGCCGTCGTCGGCGAACTGGGGCGCGCCGACGCAGTGGACGGGGCGAACCGTGCCGTCCGCGAGCTGCAGGCGGAACTCGGCGTCGATGGGACGGCCGTCCACGAGGGCCGCGGTCAGCAGTCGTGCGACCGTGTGGCGGTCCTCGGGGTGCAGGGCGCCCGGGAGCTGGTCGAGGGTGAGCGGGCCGTCCTGGGGTGTCCGGGCGAAGATCCTGAACATCTCGGCGGACCAGGCGACCTCGTCGTGCACGAGGTCCCACTCCGCGTCACCCAGGAGGGTGGCGCCGGCGGGGTGTCTTGCGGGTTCGCCCAGCGCGTCGGTGAGGCGCTCCAGCTCGGAGAGGTGCGAGTGGGCGTGGGCCAGGAGTGCGCGTGCCGCGCGGTCCTGGCCCGAGCCGTACTCCGACTCCAGCCGTTCGCGCAGCTCACAGAGCTGCTGTGCGAGGGAGGGAGGGGGAATGTGGGGGTGCATGGCGTCCCGCTCAGGCCGGCGGCGTTCTTGAACGTTACGACTGTCGCACAGAGCGTGGCGGCCGTGGGTGCCTTTCACCGAAGATTGGCATGATTTTGCTGCTGGCATATGCCAGCAATCACTGGTCGCGACGCCGCGTTTCGGACGGCGCCGCAGGTGGCAGGGGTGGCGCAGGGAGTGTGGCGCGAAGGGCGCGGGTGCGCGGGCAGGGGTGCGGACGGTAGCATTCCGTGCTTCCGGCTGGCGGGCATCCGTCGGCCGGTGCCACAATCCCCCCGCGGCCACCGTCGCGGACCCGAACCGACCCCTGTGCCGGGGCGGACCTACCAGGTCAACCGCCTCGCGCACCGAAATTCCATTGCCACCAGGACCGCCGCAACGGATGCTGACCTCATGTTCGAGCCCGCGATAGCGCCCAGCGCCTCCCTCCTCGGCCTGCTTCAGCGGGGCCGAGGGGACGGCACCCTGCACGCTCTGGCGGCCGAGCGTCTCGATGCGCTCGCCGCCCTGGAGGAGTGCGTCACGACAGACCCCCGCCGCGACTGGCAGGTGGAGAACCGCTCCCTCTACTACGCACGCCTCTTCATGGAGCTCGAGGCGCCGTTGCAGGGGTTGGAGGCCCACCTCTTCGACGCGTGGGACGAGCTGGACCCGAGGGAGAGCCGCACCGGGCTGACCCTGGCCGTGCTGGGCCGTCTGGCCGGCTACGGGCGCCGGGACGCTCTGCAGTTGTTGCGCCGCTACGCCGCCGAGGGCGGTAACTGGGCCTGGGCCCTGGACGAGCTCGCCGTCCGCGACAGCGACGAAGGACTGCGCGGCCTCGCCGACGCCGTCCTCGCCCGCTTCCCCGAGGGGTCCGAGGGTGACGCCGAGCTGCGTGCCGCGGTCCGTGACGCCTACGAGCCGCGCCCGTGGCACCTGTGGGCTGCCACGCACCCACGCGTCGCCGCGGCGACCGAACGTGCGCCCTTCGAGCTCTGGCAGCGCCAGATGTCCCGCCCGCACACTCCTGAGTGGAGCACGGAGGCCGTCCTGACCTGGGCCGACGCGGACGCCGAGCCGCTGCCCGGCGCGGGCGCCGACGGCGCCGCGCTCGCGGACCGCCCGGACGGTCGCGCCGTGCTGCGGCGTGGCGCGGCCGCGGCCCGCCTGCTGGGAGCCGTCGCGTCGCCCGCCGACCTTCCGGTGCTGCGCCTCGCGGCCCGCTCCGGTCCGCCGGGCGCCCGCTGTGCCGCGCTGCGGTACCTGGCCGAGGTGGACGACCCGGAGGTGCCGGGTCTGATGGAGCTCGCCGCGGACGACCTGCACGAGGCCGTCGCCGACTTCGCGCTCGACACCCTGGGCCGGATGCGGGGCGAGGGCATCCTGGTGCACGCCCGTGTCTGGGCCTCCCGGATCGAGGGCGGCCGGCTGGCCGAGGCCGCCGCACGGCTGCTCGCCTGCGCGGGCGGCCCCGAGGACGCGCCGCTCGTCGTCGCCGCGCTGCACCGTGAGGTGTCGAACTCCGGGCCTGACGGCGAGTCACTCTTCGCGCTGGTCGAGGGCGTCGGCCGCCTCCAGGCCGGGCAGGCCGTCGCTGTCCTGCGCCACATCTACGCCGAGACGGTCTGCTCCCAGCTGCGCCTGGGTGCGGCACGCGGCCTGGCGGTCGTCGACCCGTACTTCGCCACGGGTGCGGCGGTCGAATGCCTGTGGGACTGCGAGGAGGCCACCCGCGAACTCGCCGCCCGCCATGTCCGCACCAGCGGCAACGTCCGCGTCCTGGACCGCCTGCGCCGCCTGGCCGCCGACCCCGGCGAGGAGGCTGAGGTCCACGCGGCCGTCCGCGGCCGCCTGAGCGCGGGCTGAAGGCGCGGCCCGCCCCGGGCCGAGGGCACGGCCTGGCCGGCACCGAGGTCCCCGTCCTCGCGGATGACACCCCCGGACACCCTGGCCGCGCGGGTGCTGGAGGCAGAGCACCGCCTTCTGCCCGCCACGGTCCGGCAGCTGGCACGCGCGCGGGTCGCTGGACAGCGGTTGCCCGGGGCGTGACACCCGGGGTGGAATGCTCGGCATGATCAATCATGAGCCTGCGAAGCCGGTTGACGGATCGTCCGTTCGGATCGGCGCTCTGGTGCCGCTCAGTCGTCCCGGCTGGGCCGAGGCGGGCCGGCATCTGCTCGCCGGGCTCGAGCTGGCGGCCGGTGAGGTCAACGAGGCCGGCGGGATCGACGGCAGGCCGCTCGAGTTGATGGTCCGTGACACCGCCGCCGACCCGGCGCGGGCCACCGCGGCGGTCGAGGAGCTGGCCGGCCTGGGCGTGGCCGCCCTGGTGGGTGAGTTCCACAGCGTCGTCGCCCGCGCCGTCGCCGGGCGCGCCGACGCCCTGGCCCTGCCGTTCCTGTGCTCGTCGGGCGTGCTCGACGCGCTCACGGACCAGCCGACCGACCGGGTGGCGCGGCTGGCGCCGGCGCAGTCGGTCGGCTGGCGCGTGTACGCCGACTTCCTGCTCGCCGCGGGCCACCGGCGCATCGCCGTCGCGGCGGACGCGAGCCTCTACTGGGCGACCGGGACGCGCATCCTGCGCGACCACCTGACGTCGCACGGCGGCAGCGTCACCGAGCTGGACCTGCGCACGTTCGACCCCGCTGACGCACTGTGCGACGCGCTGGCCGCGAGCGGCGCGAGCGCCCTTCTGCTGCTGGCCGGGTATCCGGAGCCCGCCGTCTCGATCGTCCGGGCCGTCCGCAGGGATCCGCGTCTGGCCGGGATCCAGCTCGGCGCCCCGGCCGGACAGCCCGAACTCTCCGCGTGGTCCGACCTGCTGGGCGCCGACGGCGCCGCGGTCCCGTTCCTGCGCTACCTGCCCGAGCGGTTCGGCCCGCTCGGAGCACGGGTGGAGACAGCCCTGCGCGAGCGGCTCGGCGAGGCGCCCTGCTTCGTCGGCTTCGAGGGCTACGACGCGGTCACCGTGCTCGCCGCGGCGCTCCGCGAGCACGGCACGGACCGCGCGCGCCTCGCCGCGTCCTGGCCGCACCTGGAGGTCGAGGGCACCCGGGGGCCGATCCGGTTCTCCCGCGTTCCGGGCATCGACGTGTGGCAGTGGGCCTGGGCCCCGATCCAGGTGGCGGACCGGGACCCGGCGGAGCCGGGATGCTTTCGGGTCCTTCACTCCGCCTGACGGCGCGGAACTCCGACGAGGCCGGCCAGGAACCGGTCGACCTGGTCCTCCAACGGAGGCCACGGGTGGGCGGGTTGGTTGACGCGCAGGGACACCGCGCCGTGCACCGCCGCGCGCAGGTCCAGGGAGACGGTCGCGGCGTCGGCGGCGGGGGCGAGGCCGGCGTCCATGCAGCGCTGGACCGCCGCCGTGGTGGCAAGGGCGATGTCGTTCCTGAACGACGTGTCGGCGCGCTGGTTGAGGGTGCTCTCGTGCAGCACCTTGTACAGGCCCGGATGGTCGTGGGCCCAGGTGCCGAGCACCAGCGCGCGGGCGCGCAGGCTCGCGACCGGATCCGGCGCGGCCGCCTCCTCCGCCACCCGGGCGGCGAGCGTCAGGTCGGCGTGGCACCGCCGCAGCGCGGCGAGCAGCAGCGCGTCCCGGTCGGGGAAGTGCAGGTAGACCGAGGTGGCCGCGACGCCGATCTCGCGGGCGACCGCGCGCAGCGACAGGGTCCGGTCGTCGCCGAGCTCTTCGAGCAGGACGAGTGCGGCGGTGACGATCTCCTCCCGCAGGCGCTCACCTTGTCCGCGAGGGTTCCGCCCGCGGCCCGGGCGGGCGGGTTCGGTCGTCGGCGATGAGGCATTCACGAAAGACGAGGGTAGCGGCCCAGCCTTAGCCTTACAGTTGTAGCGCTACAGCTGTTCAGTTATCGAGGGGGAGCCGTGACCGGAACCTTGACCCAGGCCGAGCGCAACAAGCAGACCGTGCTGGCCTTCTACCAGGCCGCCATCAACGACAAGCAGTTCGCGGGCGCGCGCACGCTCGTGGGCGACCACTACCGCCAGCACAACCCGCGGATCGCTGACGGCGTCGAGGGCCTGCGCGAGTTCGTCGACACGCTGCGGCAGGACTTCCCGCGGCTGCGTGCCGAGGTGAAGCGGATCTTCGCGGAGGGAGACCATGTCGTCGCCCATGTCGAGGGCGTGCGGGTGCCCGGTGGGCCGGCCACGGCGATCGTCGACATCTTCCGTTTCGAGGGGGACCGGATCGTCGAGCACTGGGACGTGATGCAGGCGGTACCGGGCGAGTCGAGGAACGCGAACGGAATGTTCTGAGAACGGCGCGGGTCGAGAAACGCGTGGTCCGGGGGCTGGAGGGGCGATCGGGGCCGACTCGACGAGGATTCGTGCGCCGTTCGCCGTTCGGTCAGATCGACGTGCCTCGCCGCACGCCGGGGCTCGGAATAACGCTGGCATGCGTGTCGTCCTCGTCACCGAGTCGTTCCCGCCAGACGTCAACGGGGTGGCCCACTCCGTCCTGCGCACCGCCGAGCACCTGGTGCGCCGTGGGCACGAGCCCCTCGTCATCGCTCCCGCACCCGCTGCGCCGGTCGGAGCCCTTGATCCCTGCCCGGTCGTCCGGGTGCCCGCCATGCCACTGCCCGGCTATCCGCAGGTGCGGATCGCGTTGCCCAGCCGGAAGCTGGAGCAGCTCATCGCCGGACACCGGCCCGATGTGGTCCACCTCGCCAGCCCCTTCCTGCTCGGATCGCGCGGGATGGCCGCCGCCGAACGGCTCGGCCTGCCCACGGTCGCGGTCTACCAGACCGACATCGCCGGCTACGCCCGCGCCTACCGGGCGGGCAGCGCGCTCGGCGAGGCCGCCGCCTGGCGGCGGCTGCGGACCGTGCACTGCGCCGCCGACCTCACTCTGGCGCCGTCCACGCCCGCCCTGCAGGACCTGACAGCCCACGGCATCCCGCGGGTGCACCTGTGGCGGCGCGGCGTCGACTCCGCGCGGTTCCACCCCCGGCACCGCGACGAGGCCCTGAGACGCGCGCTCGCCCCTGGCGGGGAGGTGCTGGTCGGCTACGTCGGTCGCCTCGCTCCCGAGAAGCGGGTGGACCTGCTCGCGGAGACCGCGGCCCTGCCCGGCGTCAGAGTGGTCGTGATCGGCGACGGCCCCTCCGACCACTCGCTGCGCCAGGCCCTCCCCGGCGCGGTCTTCCTGGGACGCCGTACCGGCGACGAACTGGCCGCCCTCTACGCCTCGTTGGACGTGTTCGCGCACACCGGGCCGATGGAGACCTTCTGCCAGACCATCCAGGAGGCGATGGCCAGCGGCGTCCCCGTCGTCGGCCCCGCCGTGGGTGGGCCGCTGGACCTGATCGGCCACCGCCGCACCGGCCTGCTCGTGCCGGCCCGGGACGGCGCCGCCCTTGCTCGCGCGGTCGGTGAGCTCGCGGCCGACCCGCAGGTCCGGGCCCGGTTCGGCGTGGCCGGGCGCACCGACGTCGAGGCGCGCACCTGGGAGTCCGTCGGCGACGAGCTGATCGACCACTACCACCGGGTGATGGCCCGGCGCGGACGTGGAGTCGGTGTCGTCACGGCGGTCCCGGCCGCGGTCTCCGGCCCGGCCGCTGCCCCCGACACCGTCGCCGCGGCGTAGGGCGGGCGGACATGGCACTGCGGATCGTGCGTGTCGCGAACTTCGTCACCCCGAGCTCGGGCGGACTGCGCACCGCGCTGCGCCGGCTCGGTGCGGGCTACCTCGCCGCTGGGCACCGGCCCGTGCTGGTCGTGCCCGGGCCCGAGGCAGGGGACGAGGAGACGGAGCAGGGCCGGGTGATCACCCTGCCCGGCCCCGTGGTCCCCGGCACGGGCGGGTACCGGGTCCTGCTCGACCGGCAGCGGGTGGCCACGACCCTGGCGGCGCTGCTACCGGACCGGCTGGAGGTGTCCGACCGCACCACGCTGCGCTGGACCGGCCGTTGGGCCCGGGACCACGGCGTGCCCGCCGCGATGGTCTCCCACGAGAGCCTGGACGGGGTGCTGCGCGTCTGGGGGCTGCCCGGCGCGGCGGCACGGCACCTGGCCGACGTCCTGAACACCCGCACCGCGCGCGACTTCACCCGGATCATCTGCACCACCGAGTGGGCCGCCCGAGAGTTCCGGCGCCTCGACGCGGCGGACGTCCGGCTCGCCCCGCTCGGCGTGGATCTGACCCTGCGCCACCCCTCCCGGCACGACCCCGCCCTGCGGGCCGAACTCGGCGTCGCACCCGAGCAGCCGCTGCTGGTGCTCTGCTCCCGGCTCTCCCCGGAGAAGCGGCCCGAACGCGCCCTCGACGCGCTGACCGAGCTCCGACGCCGGGGCCTGTCCGCCGTGCTCGCCGTAGCCGGGGACGGACCGCTGCGCAACCGCCTCGCCGCCCGGGCCGAGCGGGAGACTCTCCCGGTGCGCTTCTTCGGCCACATCGGCGAGCCGGAGCGTCTCTCCGCTGTGCTCGCCTCCGCGGACGTGGCGCTCGCCCCGGGCCCGGTCGAGACCTTCGGGCTGGCTGCGCTGGAGGCACTCGCCTGCGGCACGCCCGTCGTGGCCTCGTCCTCCTCCGCCCTCCCGCCGATCCTCGGCGAGGCGGGCCTGGCGGCCGCCGACGTGGGGCCGGCCTTCGCGGACGCGGTCCAGCGCCTCCTGGCCCGCCCCGAGGCCGCGCGGCGCACCACCGCGCGCGCCCGAGCGGAGCTCTTCGGCTGGGACGCGTCCGTCGCCGCCTTTCTCGCCGCCCACGAGACCGAGCCGGCCGCCGTCGCCTCGGCGCGGCACCGGTCGCGCCCCCGGCTGGCCGGGCCGAGGCCGGCTCCGGCCACAGCCCGCCTCGGCCCAGTGCTGGGAGGGCCTGCGGGCGGCTCCGTCCTCACGCCACCGCCGGTCGAGCCGAGGCCGCGTCCGGCGGGCGGTGCGGCCGGGGCGGCGGCCGTCCCGGCCCCCGAACCCGGGGCCGCTGCGGTGGACCCCGTCGGCAACCCGCCGTTGAACGGAGCAGTTCGATGACCTCGTTGCGTGTCTCCGCGCTCGGTGACTCCCTGACCGAGGGGCTCGGCGATCCCGCCGCCGGTGGGTGGCGCGGGTGGGCGGCCCTGTTGGCCGCGAGCCTTCCAGCCGATCCAGGCGGGGTGGCCTTCGCCAACCACGCCACCAGCGGCGCCCGGACGGCCGATGTGCTGTTGAGTCAACTGCCGCAAGCCCGGCAGCGGCGGCCGCACGTGGCCGCGGTGATCGTCGGCGGCAACGACACCCTGCGGGCCAGCTACGACATCCATGCCGTGGCCCGCCACCTCGACACCACGCTCGGCAGCCTGGCCGAGGACGGGACGGTGCTGCTGACCGCCTGTCTGCCCGACCCCGGGCGGATGCTGGGGCTGCCCGACGCGCTGGCACGTCCGCTCGGGCGTCGGATGTGCAGCGTCAACACGGTCGTCCACGCGCTCTCCGAGCGCTACGACGCCGTGCACGTCCACGCCGCCGAGGAGCCCTGGCTGTTCGAGCCGGCGATGTGGAGCGTGGACCGGCTCCACCCGAGCGAGCGCGGCCATCGCGCGCTAGCCCGCGCCTTCCACAGCGAGCTCGCCGCGCGCGGCATAGCCGTCGGGGAGGCTCCGGATGAGCGGACCGACGGGGTCGCGCCGAGCCGCTCGGCCCAGGTGTGGTGGATGGCGACCAAGGGCACGCGGTGGGTGTTCGACCGATGCACGGACCTGCTGCCGGACCTGATCCGGCTCGCCGCCGCGGAGCGCCGGGAGAACCGGGCCGAGCAGCTGGACCGCGAGGCGGCCGAGCAGACGGCCGCCGCGTTGGGGGCCCTCCCCGGCCGGCGCGACCTCACCGTCGAGGTCAGTCCAGCGTGACCGCCCGGACGCAGAGCACCGTGGGGAGGTGTTCGTTGAGCAGCGACCAGGACTCGCCCTCGTCCGCGCTGGCGTAGAGCTCGCCGTTCTTGTTGCCGAAGTAGATGCCGGCCGGCTCGCCGTCGTCCGTGGCCAGTGCGTCGCGGAGGACCACGCCGTAGTGGTCGCGCGCGGGCAGGCCCTTCTCCAGCGGCTGCCAGGTCTCACCCGCGTCCTCGGTGCGGTAGACGCGGCAGCGGTGTTCGGGAGCGAGCCGCTCGTAGTCCGCGACCAGCGGGAAGACGTAGGCGGTGTCGCCCCGGTGCGGGTGGGCCGCGACGGGGAAGCCGAAATCGGCCGGAAGGCCCGCGTCGATGCGTTTCCAGACGGCCCCCGCGTTGTCGCTGCGGTAGACGCCGCCGTGGTTCTGCAGGTAGAGCCGGGACGGGTCGACCGCGTCCTGGGACACCTTGTGGACGCACTGGCCGAAGGCCGGGTAGCGCTCCTCCTCCGGGAGGAACCGGGCCTCGATCCCGGTGTTGGACGGCTCCCAGCTCCCGCCGCCGTCCAGCGAGCGGTAGACGCCGCCCGTCGAGACGGCGATGGTGATCGCCCGGGGATCGCGCGGGTCGAGCACGACGGTGTGCAGGCCCTGGCCGCCGAACCCGGCCTGCCACTGCTCGCGCTGCGGATGGCGCCACAGGCTCTCGTTGAGGGTGAACGAGACGCCGCCGTCCTCCGAGCGGAAGAGCGCGGCGGGTTCGGTGCCCGCGTACACGACGCCGGGCTCGTCCGCTCCCGCCGGCCGCAGCTGCCAGACCCGGACGAGCGACGCCTCCGTGTCGGCCGGGAACCTGACCGCCGGGGCGGCGGGCTCCTGCCAGCTCGCGCCGAGGTCGTCCGAGGTGAACACGGACGGACCCCAGTGGCTGGAATCGGCACCCACGAGGATGCGCGGCGTCGCGCCCCGGCGGTCGACCGCGACCGCGTACACGCCCTGCATCACGAAGTGCGGTCCCGTCCAGGACCAGGAGCGGCGGTCCCGGCTGCGGGCGAGGAACAGGCCTTTGGCCGTGCCGACCGCAAGCAGCGTCTCAGTCATCGCGGAACACCTCCGGGCGTCGCCGTGGAACGGGCAGGTGGGCGCTGGAATCAAGGCGTCGGGCGCCTCGGTTTCCGGCTCTGACAGCAGTCTGGACCCGCCTCGCGCTTCGCGTCCCATCGAACGCGCTCGAATACACGAACGAGGGAGCGCGCGCGTCCGCGGCATGCGCCGGAATCCGGGACGCATGGGGGAGGACGCGCCGGCCTCCCGGGAATCGGGCCGCGAGGTCCGGGCCGGCCCGGGGGATGGCCCCTCCAGGCGGGCGGGGCGTGCTGGATCCTGGGCTGCGAGGCGGCCCGGCAGCCCGACCGTGGCAGCGGACAACCCGGGCGGCCGGACCCGACCCGTAGTGCGAGGGCGCTGTGCCCCGGCCGCGCGCCTCGACGGGGTGACCCTGCGCGTCGGGCGGCCGCCGAGCGCGCTCAGGCGTCCAGGCGGGAGGTCGGGAGGAAGCGGACAGGGGTGCCCGGGAGGGCCTGGGCGGCGGAGGCGAGGTCGGTGCCAGGGACGACGCCGATGACGGGGTAGCCGCCGGTCGTCGGGTGGTCGGCGAGGAAGACCACGGGCATGCCGTCCGGCGGGACCTGGACCGCGCCCAGCACCATGCCCTCGCTCGGCAGTTCGCCCAGGCCCGGGCGGCGCACGAGCGGGGGGCCGTCCGTGAGGCGCAGGCCGACGCGGTTGGTGGCGGGTGAGACGAGGTACCGGGCGCGGCCGAGCGCCGCGAGCGACCCCGCCTCGAACCAGTCGCGGCGCGGGCCGGGAGTCAGCCGCAGCAGGAGTTCGACGGGCGGCGCGGGCAGCGGGACGCAGTCCGCCGCGCCGGGGCCGAGCGGACCGAGCGATCCGGCCGGGCCCAGAGGGAGCCGCGTGCCCGGCGCGAGCGGAGTGGGCCCGAGGCCCGCCAGGAGGTCGGCGGAGCGGCTGCCCAGCACGGGAGGGACCGCGAACCCGCCGTCGACCGCCAGATAGCAGCGGACACCCGCGCTGGGCGGGCCGATCTCGACCGACTCGCCCGCAGCCACCCGCACCGGCGCGCCCCAGGCAGCCGGTCGACCGCCGACCCGCACCGGCGCCGGAGCGCCGGTCACGGCCACCCACGCGCCACCGCCGACGGCGCGCAGTGCGAGACCACCGAGGGTCGCCTCCACCGCCGCCGCGCCGGGCGCGTTGCCGACCAGGGCGTTCGCCCAGCGATAGGCCGGTTCGTCGAGCGCCCCGGCGCGGGGCACACCCAAGGCCGCGACCCCGCGTCGGCCCGTGTCCTGGAGCGTCGCCAGCGGACCGGGCCGGACCACCTCGAACGCACGCGCCGTGCCGCTGCTGGTCAGCATCTGCCTCCCCTCGTCACGGTGCGCCTCACTCGCGTCCCTCACTCGCGTCCCTCACTCGCGTCCCTCACTCGCGTCCCTCGTTCCCGTCCGACGCCGACGCCGACGCCGACGCCGACGCCGACGCCGACGCCGACGCCGACGCCGACGCCGACGCCGACGCCGACGCCGGGACCGGCACGAAGCGCACCCGGGTGCCGGGCGTCAGCAGCGCGGCCGGTGACCGGTCGGAGTCCCACAGGCCCAGCTCCGTCCGGCCGATGAGCTGCCAGCCGCCGGGGGAGGCGCTCGGGTAGACCCCCGTGTAGGGCCCGCCGAGGGCCACGGATCCGGCCGGGACGCGGGTGCGCGGGGTCGGCCGGCGTGGCACGGCCAACTCCTCGGGCAGGCCGATGAGATACGCGAAGCCGGGGGCGAACCCGCAGAACGCGACCCGGAACGCACAGGCCGCGTGCCGGCGCACCGCCTCCTCGGGCGAGAGGCCCCACAGCCGGGCCACCTCCCCGAGGTCCTCGCCGTCGTAGACGGTGGGGACCTCCACCAGCCTTCCGGCGTCGGAGCGGACCGCGTGCGGCTGCCACGCGGTCAACCAGCTTGTCAGCGATACGCGTTCGCGCGCGTTGGCGAGGCCGTCGACCAGCACGGTCCGCGCCGCGGGAGTCAGTTCGACCTCGGCGGCCATCAGGCCGTCACGCTGACGCTGGATCAAGTCCGCGAGCAGTGCCGCGACCTGCTCGTCCGAGCCGACCTCGGCGAGCACCGCCCGCGGGCCCATCGGGCGGACGGTCGGGGGGAGGGCCGGGGCCCGATCGCCGCTCAAGCGAAGGCCTCGAGCGTCACCCCGGCCGCCTCCAGCGCCGACCGCACCCGCAGCGCGAGCGCGGCCGCGCCGGGCGTGTCGCCGTGCAGGCAGAGCGAGGCGGCGGCGACCGGGACCTTCTCTCCGCCGACCGTCGTCACCTCGCCCGCCACGGCGACGGCGAGCGCCTGCGCGACCACCGCGTCGGGATCGTGCAGCACCGCGTCGGGTTCGGTGCGCGGGACCAGTGACCCGGCCGGGGTGTAGGCGCGGTCGGCGAAGGCCTCGGTCACCGTGGGCAGGCCCGCCTCGGCGGCGAGGCGCAGCAGCGCGGAGCCCGGCAGGCCGAGGACCGGCAACTCGCGGCCGAACGCCCGGGCGAAGGCGGCGACCGCGTCGACGACCGCTGCCGCCTGCTGCTCGTCGCGCACGACGCGGTTGTACAGCGCGCCGTGCGGCTTCACGTAGGCGACACCCGCGCCCGCCTGGCGGGCGAAGACCTCCAGCGCGCCGATCTGGTACGTGAGTTCGTCGGCGAGCTCGGTGCGCGGCACGTCCATGGCGCGCCGCCCGAAGCCGGCCAGGTCGCGGTAGGAGACCTGCGCGCCGATCCGCACCCCGCGCGCCGCCGCGCCCTCGCAGACGCGACGCATCGTCGTCGGATCGCCCGCATGGAAGCCGCAGGCGACGTTGGCGCTGGTGACGACGGAGAGCAGGGCCTCGTCGTCGGTGAGCGTCCACCGGCCGAAGCCCTCGCCGAGATCGGCGTTGAGATCCATCTCCACCTCCTGGGTCGATCGTATGCGCTGCCTCGGCTCGTCCACGGCCGGGTTCGATGCGCGGTCGCCCGAGGTTCACAGGGTGCTCACATGGCGGAGGCCGGTTGTGCGGACGGGCGTGGGGCAGGAATGCGCACGCAAAGCTCTCTGATGCGTCAGGGATGTGACGGCCCGTGAAAAGCGTTGTACCGACACCACCCGGACGGAGCATGGACGATGCCGCCGGGACGACCACGGCGGCAGGGCCGGGGATCCGGGCGCGAAGGCGAGGCCGCCTCGAACGGACCGCCGGAGCGCGAAGCGCGAGGACCGGAAGCACGGAAACGGAAGGGAGTGGGTGTGGCGGCCCTTCTGGACGAGGTCAGCACGTCGCTCCTGCCAGGGGCCGAGCTACGGCGCCGCCTTCCACGGCGTGAAGAGCGGCAGCAACGGCGTGTACAGCGCGGGGACGGGCTACGGCAAGGTCACCGGCTGGGGCAGCGACAACGGTGCCGGCGTCCTGGGCGCCGAGCTCGGCTGAGGCCCGCAAGCGCCACGAGCGGAGGGGTGGCGCCGGCGGGCGCCGCCCCTCTTCCCCTCTTCCCCGCGAGCCACGCGCGCTGCTCAGAAGATCACCCGGGTGGCCCTGCCCGAAGGGCCGTGTGCGCACGATCGGCCTACGGTCGACCGGTGTGGGTGCGTGCCGCCGGGGGCGGCCCGCCTCGCCCCGCACGTACCCGTCCTGCGGGACTTACCGGGAGGTTATCCATGGGAAGCGCTGCACGGATCTTCCTCGCCGAAGCCGTCGGCACGGCGATCCTCATCATCGGCGGTGTGGGCACCGCCGTCTTCGACGGCGACAAGGCCGGCGTGTTCGGCGTCGCGCTCGCCTTCGGGCTCAGTCTGGCCGCCGCCGCCTACCTGATCGGACCGATCTCCGGCTGCCACATCAACCCGGCGATCACCGCGGCCATGGTCGTGGTCAAGAAGACCGACGTACGGCTGCTGCCGTCCTATCTCGGCGGCCAGGTCGTCGGCGGTCTCTTCGGCGCGCTGCTGGTCTGGGCGGTGGGTCAGGGTATGCCGGGTTTCACGGCCGTCGGCCAGGACGGCCAGAAGACCATCGTGTCCGTCAGTGAGACGGGCTTCGCCTCCAACGGCTACGGCATCCACTCGCCCGACCACTACAATCTCGGGGCGGTCATGCTCGCCGAGGTGGTGGCCACGGCACTGTTCGCGCTGGTCGTGCTCGGCACGACGCGACGCGGCTTCCCGGTGGCCATGGGCGGCCTGGTCGCGGGCGCGGGCCTGGCCCTGGTCCACCTGGTGACCATTCCGGTCAGCAACACCTCGGTCAACCCGGCGCGTTCGCTGGCCACGGCGGTGTTCCAGGGCGGCTGGGCGCTGGGCCAGCTGTGGGTCTTCATCGTCTTCCCGCTGGTGGGCGGTGCCTTGGCCGGCGTGGCGTGGCAGGCGCTGAGCCGTGCTCACGAAGCGGCGGCCATGGCGACCGCACGCGAGCCGGAGCCGGTCACGGTGAGCGAGTAGCCGCAGCGGCGGCACACGCGACGCGGCACGCACGCCGTGCGGCCGGTCCGACGCCAACGGCGCGGTCCGGGCCGCACGGCGTGCGTGCCGCGTCGAGCCCGCGCGGGCGCGACGCGCGGCGGCCCGGCGGATGGAGCCTCGCTCCCTGCGGGGCCCAGCGGCCGTCGGGCCAGCGGAGGCGTCGGTTCCGGCCGCCCCGCGCCCCCGCCCCGCGCTCCCGCGCGGCACGCACGCCCCGCGCTCCCGCCCCGCGCTCCCGCGGCGCACGCGCGTGCCGGCCGGTCCCGAACGAGGGGGAGCTGCCCGCAACGGCAGCGGGCGGCGAGGACAGACCGGGGCGATCCATGCCGTTTGGGACGTTGTCGGTCCGAGCCTCTACGCTAAGCCCCCGTGACCACCACCGCCGAAGCAGCGCGCCCGGCTCCGGGCCCCGCCGCCGACGAGGGCCTCGCCCGTCGGCTGCGCGCCCTCGCCTGCACCGCGCCGCTGCACGACCTCGACAACCGCAAGGCCAATCTGGCTGGCGAGTACGCGGTCTACGGCATGGCGGAGATCGCGCTCGCCGCGATCGACCTGGTCACCCTGCACATGGACTTCGACACCGGCGCCGACCGGGACCAGGTGCTCGCCCGCATGCTGCCGCGGGTCGCCGCGCAGGCGCCCGAGCGGGAGTGGCGCGAGCACGAGCGCGTCGCCAAGTGGGTGCTGGAGTCGCTGATCAACGTCGGCAGCGTCGACCGCGGCTTCCGCGCCGTCTACGGCACCTTCGGCAGCGACGGCAGCTACGTCCGGCGCGACTACGACTTCAAGCTGATCGAGGAGGTCCCGGGCCCCGACGGCGGCGTCTACCTGCGCACCACGGACGAGGCCGTCAACGTCCTGGTCGGCGCACTCGACACCGACGTCACCTCCGCGCAGATCGCGGCCGAGGTCAAGCTGGAGGTGCTGATCCGGCGTGGCCGCCTCGCCGACGCCCAGCTCGCCGCCGAGCAGGCCCGCTACCGCACCGTCCAGTTCAGCGAGCTGCTGCGCCGCGCGCTGGAGGCGACGCGCCGCAACGTGCGGGCGGTGGACTGGATGGAGACCGTGCCGGACCTCATCGCGGAGGCGCTGGAGCACATCGCCGACCGCTACCGGCACGAGAACGCCATCCTCACCAATATCCGCAAGGCGCGCGACGAGGCCGAGGACCCTGAGCACAAGCGCCGCGCCGCCGAGCTGGTCGACATCGTCAAGGACTGCATCCGGCGCCACACCCAGCTGCAGACCAGGCTGTTGGAGGCCGGGCCGCTGTTCCGCGCCGAGCAGGACCGCCAGGCGTTCGCCGCGCCCACCTCGCGCAGCGGCCTGGACCTGTACGGGCAGTTGCTCGCGCCGGTGCTGCCGCTGCCGCTGGAGCAGGCGTCCGCGGTGACGACGGCGTTCTTCCGCAAGGCGATAGGCCTGCGCACCCCGACCGCCGTCCGTCTCGGCGACCTGGTCGACGTGCTGCTGACGCCGCCGGTGGAGCGCGAGCACCTGGGAGCGGAGCTCCCCGAGCCCGACCTGATCTCCACGCCCGACGACAGCCGCTTCTCCGACGAGCAGCTGGAGGCCGCGCTCGGCCTGCTCGACCTCCCGGCGGACGCGCCGCGTCGGCTCTCCGGCCTGCTGGCCGAGGCGCGGCGGACCGATCCGGACCTTCCGTACCTGGTGGCGCTCCTCGCGGTCCACGCGGCGAGCCCCGGCGTCGGCACGGCCTACCGGCAGGGCGAGGAGCGCCTGGTCTTCGCCGTCGACGACGGCACCCGCCTCGACGACGCGGAGTTCGGCGGTGCGGACCTCATCGTCGGCAGCGCGCTGCTCGACGCCGTCGGCATGGCGGCGGATCGTAAGGAGGGGGCGTGATGCACTACCTAGGGGCGCGAGGAACTGCGCGAGCGACCACCCTGTGCGGATGGCCCTGCTCGTTCGGCGCGCTACGTGGGTGGGTGGCTTGGCACGGAGTTCCTCGCGCCCCTGTGGAAGTTGCAACGTCCCTGAGTCCGGAGCTGAACCGATGATCGACGACGAGTACGACGCACCGAGCCCGAGTGAGACCTCGTCGCGCCCCGCTCCGATCACGCCTGCCGACGTCGCCGACGCCTCCCGGCTCGTGAGCTTCGGCGTGCAGCCGAAGCTCCTGCCCGCGCGCGACGCCGAGTACGCCGAGCTGATCCGGCGCTACCGGGACGATCCGTCCTTCGCGCGGCTCGCGGACGCCGTGGCCACCGGCCTCGGGCTGATCGTGCTGGAGGTCTCCGCCCGGGCGGGGATGGCCGTGGCCGCCGACGAGGAGAGCGTGTTCGCCGTGCGGATGGGCGAGTACTCGCGCCGCGCCGCGTCCGAGTCCACCGACCGGTTCCTGCACGGCCTCGCGCACCTCGCCGTCGCCGCCCTGGCGTTCCCGCGGCCGGAGGACCTCGCCGACGACGGCTACCTGGGCCGGATCACGGTCAACGGCGTCGACGCGTTCGTGCGCCAGGCCTGCCGCAAGCTGGAGCAGCAGGCGGACCTGGAGGGCGACAACACCGACCCGGTCAGCGACGCCCCCGGCCTGGAGGCGGCCTGGCGTGTCTACGCCCGGCGCAGTGCCACCGGTGCCACCAAGGACGCGCGGCGCCTGGCCGGTTCGACGATCGGCATCGTCGGCAGGGCGGTCTCGTTCCTGGTCGACTCCGGCTTCCTGCAGAAGACCTCGGACGACTCCGGCGGCACCTACCGCACCACCGCCCGCTACCAGCTCCAGGTGCGGGACATGGCCGGCAGTGCCGCGATGGCGGAGCTGCTGGCCCTCGGCGTCGTCCCGGTCTCCGACGGCAGCGCCTCGCTGCTGCCGCCGGACGACACGGACGAGCTGGTCACCGACGCCGGCCTGCCGTTCCACAGCATCTAAGACGTTCCAGCCCCCTGAAGACCCTCTGATCGGAGATCCGCCGCACCATGTACGAGCTGAACCGGGTCCGCCTGTACTCCATCGGCCCTGCCGGTGCGCGGTACGCCGACACCGTGCTCGACCTGAGCGGCGTCGGCGATGCCGTCCCCGATCCCGCGCCGCGTCAGCCCGGGTTCTTCGACGAGGAGGAGAACGGGCCGGTGCGCCGCCCGGCGCCCGCCGGTGTGCTGTTCCTGGAGAACGGCGGCGGCAAGTCGGTGCTGCTCAAGCTGATCTTCTCGGTGATGCTGCCGGGCCACCGCAACACCCTCGGTGGCGCGAGCTCCGGCGTGCTGCGCAAGTTCCTGCTGGCCGACGACTGCGGGCACGTCGCCCTGGAGTGGCAGCACACGCTGACCGGCGAGACGGTGGTCGTCGGCAAGGTCAGCGAGTGGCGCGGACGCCAGGTCTCCGCCGACCCGCGCAAGTTCGCCGAGGCGTGGTACTCGTTCCGGCCCGGTCCGGCGCTCGGCCTGGACTCGCTGCCCGTCGCCGAGCGCGCCGTGCTGATGCCCGCGCCCGGCCAGGACGCGCCGAAGGTCAGCGCCCGCGGGCGCCGCCGCACCATGAAGGGCTTCCGCGACCTGCTGATGGAGGCGGGCAAGCTCGCCCCGGAGCTGGAGGTCACCTGGGAGGAGGGCCACGAGCGCTGGACGGAGCACCTGAGCGCCCTCGGCCTGGACCCGGAACTCTTCCGCTACCAGCGCGAGATGAACGCTGACGAGGGTGAGGCCGCCGGCCTCTTCGCGGTCAAGAGCGACAAGGACTTCACCGATCTGCTGCTGCGGGCCGTCACCGACACCCGCGACACCGACGGGCTCGCCGACCTGGTCCACGGCTTCGCCAGCAAGCTGGGCCGCCGCGCGGAGCTCACGGCCGAGCGGGACTTCACCGGCGGCTCGCTCGACCTGCTGCACCGCATCGCCGAGGCCGCCACCGCCCGCGAGGGCGTGCGCGAGAGCCACCGTGCCGCCGAGCGGCGCACCCGGCGTCTGGCCCGCTCACTGTCCGCCCGTGCGGGCCTGGAGCGGGGGCGCGCCGGGGAGTTGGAGGAGCAGGTCGCCGCCGCGGGCGACGCCGTGGCCGAGGCGTACGAGGCCCGCACCCGGCAGTCGCTGATCACGGCCGAGTTGACGCACCGTCATGCGAGCCTCGCGCTGGCGGACGCCACGGCCGACGCCGCCGGGCTGCGACGCGAACTGCTGGAGGCCCGCACGCTCCACTCCGCCTGGCAGGCCACCGAGCTGGTGCTGCGCAGCCGGGCTGCCGCCGACCGGGCCGCCCGCGTCTCCGCCGCGATCCGCGAGGCCGAGCGGGACGCCGCACCCGCGCTGGCCGCGCGCACCAAGGCCGCCGTCGCGCTGGTCCGCGCGCTGGAGGCCGCTGCCGAGGCCGCCGAGGAGCGGGCCGACAGCGAGGAGTCCCGCGCGCACGAGCTGCAGGCTCAGGGCGAGGCCGCCCGCCGCGACGCCACCGCCGCCGTGACCGCCGCGCAGAAGGCCCGCTCCGAGGGTGACCACCTGCGCCAGCGTCTCGCCGAGGTCGAGCAGGAGACCCAGCAGGCCGTCCGCTCCGGCTGGATCGACACCGCCGGCGGGGACTCCGAGAGCCCCGAGGCTGTGGACCCGGCCCGTGCCGCCCTGGAGGCGTCCGACGCCGAGAAGCTCGTGGGCGCCGCCTGGGAGGAGGCGCGTGCCGTCGCCGAGCAGGCCGCCGGGCGCGCCCGCGAGGCCTCCGCCCGCGAGAACCGCGCCGAGCTGGCCGCCGCGCGCGCCCAGGACGCCCTCGCCGCCGCCGAGACGGCGCTCGCCACGGAGGAGCACACGCTCAGCCTGCTGGCCGCCGAGCCGCGGATCACCGCCCTGCTCGGCGTCGCCGACGGCGAGCTGACGCCGCGGCAGCTCGATGCCGCCGCCGACTCGCTGCGCGAGCAGCTCGACCATGCCGTGGCGACCGCCGAGCGCACCCTGTTCGACCTGCGCACCCAGGCCGCCGACGACTCCCGCATCCTGGCCGCCCTCGGCGACGGCGGGCTGCTGCCGCCCGGCCCCGACGTGCTGGCCACCGTCGAGTACCTCGGCGAGCACGGTGTCCCGGCCCTGCCCGGCTGGCGCTACCTGGCCCAGTCCGTGGACCCGGTGGACCACGAGCGCATTCTGGCCGCGCGCCCGCAGCTGGTCGACGGCGTCATCGTGACCGACCCGGCCTCCCTCGTCCGCGCCCGGGAGATCCTGGCCGCCGCCGCGCTGCTTCCGCGCTCCGCCGTCGCGGTGGGCACCTCCGCCGCGCTGCTCGGGCCGGTCACGCAGGAACCGGGCGACGACACCGGTGTCTTCCTGGTGCCGCCGAACCCGGCCATGCACGACGAGTCAGCCGCTGACGAGGAGCGCCGCCATCTGCGCGACCGCGCCGGGGCCCGCGATGAGCAGATCCGCGAGCTCGCCGCCCGCCTCGGCGGGGACCGGATGCTGGTGGGCCGGCTCTCCTCCTGGCGCGCGGGCTGCCCGGCTGGCCGCCTGGCCGAGCTGGCCCTCGACGTCGACGCCGCCCGGATGGCCCTGGAGGCCGCCTCCGCCGAGCGCGGCGCGGCCCGGGCCCTGCACGACGAGGCCGAGCAGGAGCGCGCCGACGCCGCCCGGATGCGCGAGACCCGGCTGGAGGCCGCCCAGCAGGCCCGCCGCCGCGCCGACGCGCTGGCCGGTCTCGCCTACCGGCTGCGCGAGCGCTCCGCCTGGACGGCCCGCCTGCGCGAGGTCGCCGACGAGACCAGCCAGGCCGAGCTGCGTCAGCACGCCTGCACCGAGCTGGCCCAGGCCGCCGACGAGGACCGCCGCGCCGCCCAGCGCGCCTCCGACGACGCCCGCCGCACCGTCCGCGCGCTGCGCGCCGAGCGTGCCGAACTCCCCAGCGCCGACCTGCCGGACGGCCTGGACGACGCCTCCGGTGACGTCCCGACCGCGTCGCTGCCCGCACTGCGCGAGGCCCACCGGGTGGCCGCCCAGCTCTACGAGAAGGTCGGCGTCGGCGCCGACCTGCGGGCCGAGCAGGCCCGCGCGGAGAGCGACGAGTCCTCCGCCCGCGCCGAGCTGGACCGGCTCACCAACAAGGTCCGCACCCGCGCCGACGAGCTGCTCTCCACTCCCGACGGCGCCGACGGCCCCGCCCGCCAGGCCGCGGCCGGCCGCGCGGAGGACCTGGTGCAGACGATCGAGGCCCGTGCCTCGACGGCCAGCGAGCAGCTGGGCCGCCTGCGCGGCGACGCCGAGCGCAGCGCGCCCGCGAGCGGAGAGGCCCACACCGAGCTGCCCGAGGAGCTCGTCCCCTCCGGCCAGGAGCACGCCCGTGAGCTGCTCCGTGCCGCCACCTCCGAGCTCGCGCAGCGCAGCGACGCGCTGGACGCGGGCCGGACCGCCCACGCCGAGCTGCAACGCACCCTGGAGTCCGCGCAGCACGCCGCCGCCGAGTTCGACGAGACCACGGCCCAGCTGCGCGACGGCCTGCGCGAGCCCGCCGCCGAGGGTGCCCACGGTGAGGACGAAGAGCACGTCGCCCCTGTCACCGGCACTCTGCCGGAGGCCCGGCATGCCGCCTCGGACGCCCGCCGCCACCTGCGCGCGGCCAGCGCCGAGCTGTCGGCGGCCGACCTCGCCGTCCGCGACGCGAGCGACGCGCTGATCCGGCACGCCAACTCGACCCGCTTCGAGGCGGTCCGCACCCCGGCCCGCCAGCAGATCCGCGAACTGCCCGCCGCCGTGCTGCCCGAGCACGCCGCGCAGTGGGCCGCTGCCTTCGCGCCGCGCCTGCGCGTGCTCACCGACGAGCTGGAGCAGCTGGAGCGCAACCGCGAGAGCATCGTGGACCGCCTGCGCGGGCTGGTCGAGTCCTCCCTCGCGACGCTGCGCGCCGCCCAGCGCCTCTCCCGGCTGCCCGAGGGGCTGGGGGAGTGGTCGGGCCAGGAGTTCCTCCGGATCCGCTTCGAGGAGCCCGACCAGGCCGTCCTGACGGAGCGCCTGGGCGAGGTCATCGACGAGGCCACGCGCGCCGCCGTCAGGCGTCAGGGCGCCAACTCCGCGGCCGGGGCCGTGGACTGGAACCGCCGCGACGGCATGTCCCTGCTGCTGCGCGGCGTTCACGCCGCGCTGGAGCCGCGCGGGGTCATGGTCGAGATCCTCAAGCCCGACGCGGTGCTGCGCGCCGAGCGGGTGTCGGTCAGTCAGATGTCCGACGTGTTCTCCGGCGGTCAGCTGCTCACCGCGGCCATCGCGCTGTACTGCACGATGGCGGCGCTGCGCGCCAACGACCGCGGCCAGGCCAAGCTGCGCCACGCGGGCACGCTGTTCCTCGACAACCCCATCGGGCGCGCGAACGCGACGTACCTGCTGGAGCTCCAGCGGGCGGTCGCCGACGCGCTCGGGGTCCAGCTGATCTACACCACCGGCCTGTTCGACACGACCGCGCTGGCGGAGTTCCCGCTGATCATCCGCCTGCGCAACGACGCGGACCTGCGCGCGGGCCTGAAGTACATCTCGGTGGAGGAGCACCTGCGCCCGGGCCTGCCCCGGCTCGACGAGGAGGAGACCGAGATCCACGGCGCGGTCAGCGCCACCCGCGTGTTCCGCCGCCCCCGCCCGGAGGACGACCCCGTCGGCGCGGACGCGTCGGCGGCGGAGGCGGCGGAGCCGGCCCGCCCCTAACGCCGCAGGCGGGCCTCAGCGGGGGCGCTTCGCGCCGGTCATGGGCCCTATGCCGCCGGAGCCGTGGAGGCGTTCGCGGCTGGCGCGCTGGGTGATCCACACGTCGAGGCCGAACCAGGTGGTGAGGAACACCCCGACCACCGTCACCGTCAGCGCCCAGCCCACGGTCGACGCGTGGCCGAGGGAACAGAAGAACGTGAAGACCAGCGCCACCAGTGTGAACGCGAGGGCGAGCACCAGTCGCACCCTCGCCCTTCGCGACTCGTCGGGAACACGTGCCATGACCTCGCCTGCCTCCTACGCCTCCACGTACGCGACCAGGATGGCCGAACGCAGCACCGATACGGAGTAGATGACGCGTACACCCTCGGAGTCGTTGCGGTAGTCGCGGATCAGGGGGAAACGCGTCGGCACGCCCATCTCCGGGTCGATCGCCAGCTCGTTGAGCGCGCGGTCGAGTCGGCGCACCTCCTCCGCGTCCGTCAGCGCGTCGACCTGCTTGCGGGCGCCCTCGGTGAACCGGATCTGTGCCGGACGGCGCCGGAGCCTACGGGACACGGCCGTCGAGCCTCGCCAGCGCCAGCTCGCGGATCTCCTCCCAGGCCACGCACTCCTCGTCCGTCGGCAGGCCGTTGGCCGCGATCTGCTCCAGCGCGGCGGCCAGGCTGTCCGCCCTGGCCCGCTCGTCCGCGGCCCAGGCGCGCAGCGCCTGCGCCTCGTCGGGTTCCAGCTCCATACCCGGCTGACTCACTTGGCCCTCCCCAGGCCGCCGTGTCCCTGCCTCCCGCAGGCTACCCGGACCCTACCGGGTCGAGGCTCGGCCGATCGAGTGAGCGTACGAGCGGTCGCAGACCCCGAAGGGGCCTGACTCAGGGCCGGTTGGGGTCGGGGTGCAGCGCGACGAAGAGCGACCAGGCCGGTGCCGCCGGGTCGTCGGGACGGGCGGCGAACTCCTCCAGCAGGTCGGACAGACGGGTTCGGAACTCCGCCATGTCCGCGGGGGAGAGCCGCAGTCCGAGCCGGGAGGTGTCGACCTCGGCGGCGGGGGCCAGCGCGAGCTCTTCCAGGAACGTGTCCAGCAGGGCGCGGTCGCGCCCGGGCATCTCCAACTGCCAGGACTTGCGGGTGGCCAGGTAGGGGATCTCGCGGGCGCCGCGCGCACCGCGCCGCTCGGCCTGGGCCTCCAGGAAGCCGGTGCGGACGAGCGTTCTGGTGTGGTGCAGCACGCTGGCCGGGTCGCGGCCGAGCACGGCGGCGATCTCCTTGTTGGTGCGGGCCTCGCTCAGGCAGACGCGCAGGATGCGCAGCCGGAGGGAGCTGGCGAGGGCCTTGGCCTCCTCGTCCGTCGCCGGCCTGCGTTCGGTCATGGTCAGCAGGGTACGGGAGCCGGCGCGGGCGGAGCGGAGGAAAGTGATTGACATAACCCAATCACTCGCGCGACCGTGGTCGCCATGACTTCCGCCACGGCGCCCGCGGGCCCCGCCACGCCCCCTGGCCGCCTCTGGCGGCACCGCGACTTCCGGCGCCTGTGGATCGGCGAGAGCGTCAGTCAGTTCGGCAGCACCGTCAGTCAGTTGGCGCTACCCCTGGTCGCGGTGCTGGCCCTGCACGCCTCCACCTTCCAGGTCGGGCTGCTCACCGCCTGCGAGACGGCCGCCTTCGTCCTCGTGGGGCTTCCGGCAGGGGCCTGGGTGGAACGGATGCGGTTCCGCTCGGTCCTCGTCGCGGGCGACGCCGCGCGCGCCGTGCTGCTGGCGTGGGTGCCGCTCGCGGCGTGGCTCGGCGTGCTGGACATGGGCCAGCTCTACGTCGTCGGCCTCGCCACGGGCGTGAGCACCGTCTTCTTCGACGTGGCCTACCAGTCCTACCTCCCCCAGCTGGTCGAGCGGGAGCAGCTGGTCGAGGGCAACGCCAAGCTCCAGGCCAGCGAGTCGGTCAGCCAGATCGTCGGGCCCGGCGTCGGCGGACTGCTGATCCAGGCGCTCGGAGCGCCCTACGCGGTGCTGGTCGACGCGCTCAGCTTCCTGTGGTCGGCGGGGTGGGTCGCCGCGATCCGCACCCCCTCGCCCCGGCCCGAGCGGAGCGCGGAGCGCCATCTGGCGCGCGAGATCGGCGAGGGCCTGCGCTTCGTGCTCCGGCATCCCGTGCTGCGCGCGATCGCGGCGTGCACGGCCACGGCGAACCTGTTCGCGTCGATGGCCGGTGCCGTCTTCTACGTCCTCCTCGCCCGCGAGCTGCGCCTGTCGGCCGGCGTCATCGGACTGCTCACCTCGACGGCCTCGATCGGCGGACTGGCGGGCGCGCTGTGCGCGGCCCGGGTGGCGGCGCGCCTCGGGCAGGGGCGTGCCATCTGGGTGCCGATCGCCCTCGCCGGCCCGTGCGGGCTCGTCGCGCCGTTCGTGCACCGCGACTGGACGCTGGGCCTGCTGGCCGCGGCCCAGCTGGTCATGTGGTGCGGCATCGTCGTCTACAACGTCACCCAGGTGAGCATGCGTCAGGCCCTGTGCCCGCCGGGCCTGCTCGGCCGGATGAACGCGACCATGCGGTTCCTGGTGTGGGGCACCCTGCCGCTCGGCGGACTCCTCGGCGGCGTCCTCGGCACCGCGATCGGCGTGCGCGCCACCCTCCTCGTCGCCGGCGTCGGCGGGACGCTGGCCTTCCTGCCCGTCTTCCTCTCCCCGCTGCGCACGCTGCGCACGCTGCGCGAACTGCCCGTCGACGTCGACGTCGACGCGGACGCCGACGGGCAGTTCGCGCCGGGAGCCCCGGACGGAGAGGATCCCGTCAGGGTGTGAGCCGGTGCAGGTCGCGGGGGAAGAGGGTAGCCAGGCGGATGTTGTCGGCGCCGGTGAGCCGGGCCGTCCAGCGTTCCAGGCCGAGGGCGAAGCCGCCGTGCGGCGGCATGCCGTGCCGGAACGCCGCGAGGTAACCCGCGTACGGCTCGGGGGACTCGCCGCGCGCGGCCAGGGCGTGCAGGTAGTCCTCGTGGCGGTGCAGGCGCTGGCCGCCCGTGATCAGCTCCAGCCCGCGGAAGAGCAGGTCGAAGCTGCGTGAGTACTGCGGCCGCTCCGGCTCGGGGTGGGTGTAGAACGGGCGCTTGGCCATGGGGTAGCCGGTCACGAAGAGGAACTCGCTGCCGTACTCGCGCAGCGCCCACGCCGACAGCCACCTTTCGTGCGCGGGCGCGAGGTCGGGCTCGCCGCGCGGGTCTTCTTCGGTGTGCTCGGCCAGCAGCTCCTGCGCCTGTGCGAAGTGGATCTCCGGGATGCGCTCGGGCACCTGCGGCAGCGCGACGTCGAGGACCCCGCACGCCTCACCCGCCCGCTCCCGCACCGCCGCCGTCATCCCGGCCAGCACCTGCCGGACCACGTCCATCACCTCGCGGTGGTCGGCGATGAAGCCCAACTCCGCGTCGAGCGAGGTGTACTGCGCCAGATGCCGGGCGGTGTCGTGCGGCTCGGCCCGGAACACCGGGCCGGTCTCGTAGACCCGCTCGAAGACGCCGACCATCGTCTGCTTGAAGAACTGCGGCGACTGCGCGAGGTACGCGGGCGAGCCGAACCAGTCCAGTGCGAAGACGTCCGCCCCCGACTCGGTGGCCGAGTCCACCACCTTGGGCGTGTGGATCTCGGTGAAGCCCAACCCGTCCAGCGTCGCCCGGAAGCCCGCGATGGACGCCGCCGCGATCGCGTGCGGGGCGCGCAGGCGCGGGTGGCGCAGCGTGACGGGGGCGTGGTCGAGGACGGTCGGCAGCCCTGCCGGCACGGACGGGCGGAACAGGTCGAACGGCGGTGCCGCCTCGGGTGTGCTGACCACGGTGAACCGCGGGGACGTCACCTCGACGCCGCCGGGTGCCTGCGCACTCGCCGTCGCCAGGCCGGTCACCTCCAGGACGCTCTCCTCGGGCAGGCGGGCGGCCAGCGCACGTTCCGCCGGGTCGGTGACGACGACCTGCGCCAGTCCGGAGCGGTCGCGCAGGACGAGGAAGTCGAGGGCCTTGAGGCTGCGGGTGCGGTGCAGCCAGCCGTGGAGCGTCACCTGACGGCCAGTCAGGCCGGGCAGCTCGGCGGCGAGCGTACGGGACGCCGGTACCGACGTGGCGGGCATGGGGGAAGTGGGGGAGATCATCGCAAACCTCTGCTGAGTGCTTGGGTGATCCCTTGGGAGTGCGGGCGAGAAGGGGACTCGCGGTGCCACCGCACTTTCGCCGCCGCCGGGTGACGGCGGCCTCGATGCGGCCCGGTGACGGGGGCCGGCCGGCGGGGCATTGGGCTGAGCCCTGCGGGCTCGGCCGTTCCTCCCCGCGCTCGGGAGGGTCTTCACCACCGGGGGCAGGTCCGCCTTCTCAGCTTCCGGCGGCTCTCTCCGACCTGCCCGCTTCCGGTGACTACTCGTCTCCGTCGACGCGTTCCGGCGAGGTTACGTGCGCTCGCACGTGGCGGGCAACGCGTTTTCGGCGGAGCGGGCGGGGCTGCGACCGGGGATCAATCCAGCACCGTGTCCAGCTCCTCCAGCGCGCCCGCGACGATCGAGCGCATCGCGCGTTCCGCCGCGGTCGCGTCGCCCGCGGTGATCGCCTCGGCGACCTCGCGGTGGAGCTGGACCGCGTACTCCTGCGGATGGTGCGGCATCAGGTGGTGCTCGGTGCGGCCGCGCAGGACCGCCTCGACCGTCGCGCCCAGGTGGGCGAACATCTCGTTGCCCGAGGCCTGGAGCACCGTGGCGTGGAAGTCGGCGTCGTGGCGGAGGAAGGACACAAGGTCCCCGGCCCGGCCCGTCATGGTCATCTCCATCGCCAGCGCGCTGAGGGCGCGCCGCTGGTCGTCCGTGGCCTCCCGGGCCGCGAGCGCCGCCGCCGCGGGTTCGACCGCGACGCGGAGCGAGCCGAGGGAGCGCAGCTGCGCCGCGCGGTCGGCGCCGGCCAGTCGCCAGGCGATCACGGTGGGGTTGAAGACGTCCCAGTCGGACTTGGGCCGGACGGTCACCCCGACCCGTCGCCGGGAGGCGACCAGGCGCATGGACTCCAGCATCCGCACCGTCTCGCGCACGACCGTGCGCGAGACGCCGTAGCGGCTCTCCAGCTCCTCGATGCGCAGCACCGACCCCTCCGGGAGCTCACCCGAGGCGATCGAGGGACCGAGGTCGGCGAGGAGACGGCCCGGCAGGCCCTGGATGTCCATCCGTCCAGGTTAGAGGCCGGGGCGCTGTGCCATAGATATGACTTTTGAGTTTGAGCGGCTTGATTAAGTCATACCTTTGGATGACACTCAGGGGCGACCGGACAGAACGGAGCACCAAGCATGGCTCTCAACGTCGAGATCCAGCCGCCGGCCGGCCAGGCCCCGGCCATCGTGGTGATGGGCGTGGCCGGGGTCGGCAAGACCACCGTCGCCCAGGCCCTCGCGGCCCGTCTCGGACTGCCCTACGGGGAGGCGGACGACTTCCACCCCGCTGCCAACATCGCCAAGATGGCCGCCGGGCATCCCCTGGACGACCAAGACCGCGAGCCCTGGCTCAGGGCGCTGGGAGCCTGGCTCGCCGAGCGGGTCGCCGAGGACACCGGGGGAGTCGTCACCTGCTCGGCGCTCAAGCGCGGCTACCGCGACCTGCTGCGCGAAGCCTGCCCGGACGCCTTCTTCCTGCACCTGACCGGCGCGAACGCACTGGTCGAGGAGCGGCTCGCGCACCGCAGCGGCCACTTCATGAAGGCGCAGATGCTCGACTCCCAGCTCGCCATCCTCGAACCGCTCGGCGCGGACGAGAACGGCGCGGTGCTGGACGTCGGCCCCACCCCCGAAACCCTCGTCGAGTCCGCCGTGGCCCTGCTGCCACGGCCAGTCAACGGAGACCTCGCGTGAGCACCACCCTGCCCGTTCTCCACCTCGCCGACGCGGCCCCACCCGCGCTCACCCACAGCGGCAGTCAGGCGCAGCTGCTGCTCGCGGCGCTGCTCGGCATCGCCGTGATCGTCGCCCTGATCACCCGCTTGCGACTGCACCCGTTCCTGGCACTCACCCTCGGCTCGATGGTCCTGGCGGCCGTCGCGGGTGCGCCGCTGGACAAGTTGACCGCCAGCTTCGCCACCGGCTTCGGCGCCACCGTCACCAGCGTCGGCCTGCTGATCGGGCTCGGTGCGATGCTCGGCAAGCTGCTCGCGGACTCCGGCGGCGCGACCGTCGTCGCCGACACCGTACTGGCGCGCTCCAGCAAGAGGACGCTGCCCTGGGCGATGGCGCTGATCGCCGCGGTGCTCGGCCTGCCGCTCTTCTTCGAGATCGGCGTCGTGCTGCTGATCCCGATCGTGCTGCTGGTGGCCCGCCGCGGCAACGTCCCCGTGCTGCGGGTCGGCATCCCGGCCCTGGCCGGCCTCTCCGTCCTGCACGGCCTGGTCCCGCCGCACCCGGGCCCGCTGGTTGCGGTCTCCGCGCTCCACGCCGACCTCGGCGTCACTCTCGCGCTGGGCCTGCTGGTCGGCATACCCACGCTGGTGATCGCGGGCCCCCTGTTCGCCCGTGTCGCCGAGCGCTGGGTCGGCCCCTTGGAGATCCCCACCCGCACCCTGCCGGGCGAGGACGCCTCCCAGCGGCCGGAGCACACCCCCGCGTTCGGCGCGGTGCTGGGCACGATCCTGCTGCCGGTCGTCCTGATGCTGGCCAAGGCGCTGGTCGACGTGGTCGTCGACAACCCCGCGGCCGGGGTGCAGCGGGCCTTCGACTTCGTCGGTTCGCCGCTGATCGCGCTGCTGCTGTCGGTCCTGGTCGCGATGTTCACCCTGGGCCGGGGCGCCGGCTTCACCAAGGAGCGGATCTCGGGTGTCGTGGAGAAGTCGCTGGCCCCGATCGCCGGCATCGTCTTCATCGTCGGCGCGGGCGGCGGCTTCAAGCAGACGCTGGTCGACGTGGGCGTCGGCGACGCGATCAGCTCCTGGGCGGACAAGCTGCACATCTCCGCCCTGCTGCTGGGCTGGCTCATCGCGGTCCTGATCCGCCTCGCCACCGGCTCGGCGACGGTCGCGACGATCACCGCGGCGGGCATCGTCTCCCCGCTGGCGGTGGGGATGTCCACGACCCACACCGCCTTGCTGGTCCTGGCCGTCGGCGCGGGCTCGCTCTTCTTCAGCCATGTGAACGACGCGGGCTTCTGGCTGGTCAAGGAGTATTTCGGGATGAGCGTCGGCCAGACGATCAAGTCCTGGTCGGTGATGGAGACCGTGATCTCGGTGACCGCGATCCTGCTCATCCTGCCGTTGGGCCTGGTGCTCTAGTCGCCCGCTGCTCCGGATGCGGACCGCGGGGATGTGTGTGAGGCTGGAGAACGAGCGGGTAGATGGAGCGTGCGAGTCCTCCCAGCTCCACTTCATGGGGCTGTAGCTCAAAGCAGAGCGACCCGCTCTCTTGCGTGGTCCGGGCGGTCCGGGGCTGACGAGCCCCGGACCGCCCGCGTCGTCACCGCCGCCTCACAGGCCCGGGAGGGTCTCCTGCTGGCGGCCGCGCGGGGGCTCGGGCAGGCGCAGTTCGGTGCAGACCGGGCCGTGGCCGCGGGCCCGCGAGGCGGCGTCGCGCAGGGGGCGGCCACAGCCCGTGCAGCGCACTACCGACTCCTCGACCGCGGAGACCGGGATCAGCGCGTCATCCTTCACAGGCCCCAGCGTAGGGGTGGGGACCGACACGCGTCCCGGCTACCTCGCGGCGCGCGGGCGGGTGCGGGCGTGGATGGTGCCGCCGGGGGCGTACCAGCCCGCCTTCTGCGGACCGCCGGGCTCGGGTCCTCTGCGCACGAGCGCCGCAGCGCCTCGGTCGCGCGCCCCGTCGTGGTGCACGAAGCGCCCGACGAGCTCAGCCGCTCGCGCACGGACCCGGGGGTCCGGGTCCTCGGCCAGATGACGCAGTGCGGGTGACCGGGTGGTCGAGCAGCCGGCAGCAGCCCTCGCGGACGGCGGCGTCACCCGCGTGCAGGCCTGCGCGGATCGCGTCGAGCGCGGCCGCCCCGCGGCGCAACAGCTCGTGGAACCCGGGGACGGTGCGTTGCGGGTCGCCCAGGCACGAGACGAGGGCTTCGTTGTCGGTGGTGACGAGTCCCAGCATGCAGCCAGAGTCGGGACGGGGGTCCGTCCGGGGCAAAGGGTTTCCGGCTCAGGGCCCAGGGCTGACGGCTCCCGCCTCAGGGCTGCGTGGGGCCCTGGGGCTCGGCGGCCTTCGCCGCCTTCGCCTCCCTCCGGGCGGCGTCGCGGCGCCCGAGGCGGCGGCCGAGGCGCAGGCCGACGAAGAGGACGGCCACCACGAAGACCACGCAGCCGATGATCAGCAGCCAGAACAGGCCCTTGACGATCGCTCCGAGGAATCCGCACACGACCGCGATCAGCAACAGGAACAGGAAGATCGCGAGCATGGGCCGCTCCTCGGACGTGGTCGATCATGCCTCTCCAGTGTCGTCCGGACGCCCGTGCGGCGCGCGTCGGCGTCGTCGCTCGCGCTACGCGCGTCACCCGCGCGACATCTTCTGCTAGGTCAGATGTTCCAAGGCGAACAGGTTGTGAAGAGATGTCATGCTCTCTTCCAGTTGCCCCCGTTCGCCCCGGAGACTCTTTGGCATGAGCATCTCTCTACGCGCGTTGAGCACGCGCAACACGGTCCTCGTCCTCGCTGTCGGCGTCCTCGCCGCCACCGGTCCCGTCCTGCTGCCCGCCGCCAGCGCGCACGCCGACGTCAGCGGCACGGTCTGTCAGACCGCGCTGCCGTCGCAGGCCGACGACACCCTGAACCTGATCGCCCAGGGCGGGCCCTACCCGTACAGCCAGGACGACACGGTCTTCTCCAACAACGAGGGCGTCCTGCCGAGCGAGCCCTACGGCTACTACCACGAGTACACCGTGGTGACGCCGGGCAGCCGGACCCGCGGCACCCGCCGCATCGTCGTGGACGTGCCGGACCAGATCGACTACTACACCGACGACCACTACGCGACGTTCGAGCAGATCGACTTCACCTGCTGAGCGCCGCTCCCCGGACGGGCCCGGCGGACACCCCCGCCGCCGGGCCCCAGGGTGCGTGGCTCAGGGCCACGTCCGTGTCAGCGGTCGGCCAGGGCGAGGTCGAGGCCGAAGGCGATGAGGACGGTGCCGGTCGCCGCGTCGAGGGTGCGGCGGGCCGTGGCGCGGCTGACGCGCAGGTGGCGCAGCAGGCCGCGGAGGCGGTCGGCGGCGAGGATGAGCAGGGTGAACCAGGTGAGGCCCTCGGCGTCGTGGACCAGGGCCAGCAGCAGGCCCATGGCCAGGTGCGGGGCGTGCGGGGGGATGAACTGCGGGAGCATCGCGGTGTAGAAGACGCCGATCTTGGGGTTGAGCAGATTGGTCGTCAGGCCGCGCCGGTAGGCGCCTCGCAGCGTCGTCGCCCGGGCCCCCGGCAGGGCGTCCGCGAGGGACGCCCTGCGGCGCAGGGCGCGGAGCATGCCGACGCCCATCCACAGCAGGTAGCCCGCGCCCACGAGCCGCAGGGCGAGGTAGGCGTCCTGGGAGACCGTCAGGACCGCCGTCGCGCCGCCGGCCGCCGCCGCGCCCCACAGCAGGGCGCCGGTGTTGATGCCGAGCGCGGTCGCGAACCCGTGGGCCCGGCCCCCGCCGGCGGTGCTGCGCAGGACGAGAGCCGTGTCGAGGCCGGGTATCAGCGTCAGCAGGCCCGCGACGACGGCGAACGATGCGACGGCGGAGGAGATGCTCATCGCCCTATCCTGCCGCTATGCGAGCGAGTTCGCGGCGTCGATCGTGAGCTTCGGGCGGGCGGGTGGCGCAGCCTGCGAGCACCCCGTCAATGCTCCGGTCGCGACGGTCAGGCCGATCCAGGCCGCCAGGCCAACCGGCCGAGCGGTGACGCACTCGTCCCATGACGCTTTCCCCCGTTCCCCGGGCTTCCCCCCCCGGAAGTCCAGGGAAGATCATTCGCCGGTCCGGGCCATCTTGTCTAGACCACCTGAGCCTTCGTCGAGATCCGGCGGCGGTGGACCAGGTCGGCGGCGGCCTCGGGCCACCGCTCGTGCTCGAAGCGGAATCCGGACCCGCTCAGGCGTCCGGGCACCACCCGGCGGCTCTTCAGCAGCAGTTCCGTGTCGCTGCGCAGGGCGAACGCGCCGACCTCGGCCATCCAGCGGGTGGCCGGCAGGCCGACCGGCCGGCCCCAGTTCTGCCGCAGCGCCCGCATGAACTCCCGCTGCGGGAGCGGGCCGGGGGCGGCCAGGTTGACCGGGCCGTCGATGTCCTCGCGCTCCGCGAGGAACAGCACCGCCCGGACGAAGTCCACGTCGTGGATCCAGGAGACGTACTGCCGCCCGCCCGCCACGGGGCCGCCGAGGCCGAGGCGGGCCATCGACGACAGCACGTCGAAGACGCCGCCGCGGTCGGGGCTCATCACCATCGCCGCGCGCAGCGCGACCTTGCGGGTGTGCGGGGTCTCGGCGCGTTCCTGTTCGCGCTCCCAGTTCCTGGCGATCCGGACGCTGTACTCCCAGTACCCGGGCACGCCCGGCTCGGCGCCGCCGATCAGGCCGGTCGCCTCGTCGTTCGGGGCGTCGAAGCGGTGGGCGTAGACCGTCGCCGTGCTCATCTGCATCCAGACGCGCGGCGGACGGGCGGCCTTCACGATCGCCTCACCGACCACCCGGGCGGACTCGACGCGCGAGTCCATCATCTGCCGCAGGTTCGCGTCGGTGTAGCGGCAGCTGACACTGCGCCCCGCCAGGTTGACCACGAGGTCCGCGCCGTCGAGCGCCTCGGCCCACGGGCCGAGGGTGCGGCCGTCCCAGGCGAGCTGCCGCTCCCGCGTCGGCCGCCGGGTGAGCACGACCACCTCGTGCCCGGCCGCCGTCAGCGCCCGGTCCAGGATGCCGCCGACCTGTCCGCTTCCGCCCGGAAGGACCACCTTCATCGCGTCCGCCCCCTCTTCCCACATTATTGAACGCGTTCAAAAAGCCTCGGGGCTCACCATACGCCCAAGGCCCCGCCGTCGACGACGGCGGGGCCTCGAAAGGGCAAAAGGGGGAGCGTCAGGCCTGCGGGAAGCGCTCCGCCAGGAAGGCGTCGACCTCCGCGCGGACCTCGGGGGTGTCCAGGCCGCGGACCGTCGTGGTGGTGCGGCGACGCAGCACGTCGTCGGCGGTCGCCGCCCACTCGTGGTCGACGGCGTAGGCGACCTGGGCCCATACGTCCGGGCCGTCCGGGTGGATCGGGCGGCCCAGCGCGGGGTCCTCGTCGATCATCCGGGCCAGGTCGAAGGAGAGCGTGCCGTAGTGGGTGGCCAGGTGACGGGCGACCAGCGGGTCCATCCGGGCACCGGGCTCGCGGTCGACCAGCAGGCGGTGCGCGACCGCGTTCGGGCTGGCCACGCCCGGCAGCGGGACGGTGCGCGGGATCGTCGACATGTCCTCCGCCAGCCCGGTGCCGGGCACGTGCGCGAGCTTGTCCAGCACCACGCGGCCGATGTGACGGTAGGTCGTCCACTTGCCGCCCGCGACCGACAGCATGCCGCCGCGGCCCTCGGTGACCACGGTCTCGCGCTTGGCGGCCGCCGTCTGGCCCGGGCCGCCGGGCAGGACCCGCAGGCCCGCGAACGAGTACGTGATCAGGTCGCGGTCCAGGTGCTCGTCACGGATCGCGTGGGCGGCCTCGCCAAGGATCTGGTCGACGTCGGCCCCGGTGGCGCGCACGTCGGCCGGGTCGCCGGTGTACTCCTCGTCCGTCGTGCCGAGCAGGACGTGGTCCTCCCACGGGATGGCGAAGGAGACCCGGTACTTGTCGATCGGGATGGTCAGCGCCGCGTTCCACGGCGCCTTGCGCCTGAGTACCACGTGCGCGCCCTTGGACAGGCGGATGCTCGGGGCCGAGCCCGCGTCCTCCATGGTCCGCAAGTGGTCCACCCACGGGCCGGTCGCGTTCAGCACCAGCCGGGCGTCGACGCCGAACTCCTCCCCGGTGAGCCGGTCGCGCACCTCGGCGCCGGAGACCCGGCCGCCGACGAAGCGCAGGCCCGTCACCTCGGCGTGGTTCAGCACGACCGCGCCGGAGTCCACCGCCGCGCGCACGGTCATCACTGCGACGCGGGAGTCGTTCATCTGGTGGTCGCCGTAGACGGCGACCGAGCGCAGGCCCTCGGTCTTGAGCGCCGGGACCTGCTGGGCGGCGGTCGCGGCGGTCGCGACGTGCCCCATGCCGTCGCGGAACGCGGACAGCGCGGAGTACAGGAAGACGCCCGCGCCGAGCTTCGGCGCGGAGTGCGGGCCGCCCTTGTAGACCGGCACGAAGAAGGTGAGCGGGTTGACCAGGTGCGGGGCGACGTCCGTGGACAGCGCGCGGCGCTCCTTGTGGTTCTCCGCGACCAGCTTCACCGCGCCGGTCTGCAGGTAGCGCAGACCGCCGTGGACGAGCTTGGACGAGGCACTGGAGGTGGCCCCGGCGAAGTCGCCACCGTCCACCATCGCGACCCGCAGGCCGGACTGCGCGGCGGTCCAGGCGACGGCCGTGCCCAGGATGCCACCGCCGATGATCAGCAGGTCGTAGGTGGCACTGCTCAGCAGCGCGCGCGCCTGCGCGCGGTCGGCCGTGCGGTTGGCGCCGAGGGTCGGCATGGAGTGCATCGGAAGTTCCCTCAAATTCCTTGGGGTGGAGCGGGGGTGGAGCGGGGTGGAGCGGGGTGGTGCAGCGGAGCCCCTGCCCCCGGAGGAGCGCCGCCGCACCGTGGTCGTGCCTGGGGCGTCGGGGCGTCAGTGACCCGGCGCCTGGTCCTCCTCGATCCAGCCCATGGTCCGCTCGACGGCCTTGAGCCAGTTCTTGTACTCGCGCTCGCGCGTCGCCTCGTCCATCCGCGGGGTCCACTCGGCGGCGCGGTGCCAGTTGGCGCGCAGCGTGTCGAGGTCCGGCCAGAAGCCGACCGCCAGGCCGGCCGCGTAGGCGGCGCCCAGCGCGGTGGTCTCGGCGACGTACGGGCGCTCGACCGGGACGTCGAGCACGTCCGCGATGTTCTGCATGAGCAGGTTGTTGCTGGTCATGCCGCCGTCGACCTTGAGCGCGGAGAGCGTGACGCCGGAGTCCTTCTCCATGGCGTCGACGACCTCGCGGGTCTGCCAGGCGGTGGCCTCCAGCACGGCGCGGGCCAGGTGGCCCTTGGTCACGTAGCGGGTCAGGCCGGTGATGACGCCGCGGGCGTCGGAGCGCCAGTAGGGCGCGAACAGGCCGGAGAAGGCGGGGACGATGTAGGCGCCGCCGTTGTCCTCGACCGTCGAGGCCAGCGTCTCGATCTCGGCGGCGGTGGAGATGATGCCGAGCTGGTCGCGCAGCCACTGCACCAGCGAGCCGGTGACGGCGATCGAGCCCTCCAGCGCGTAGACCGGGGCCTCCTTGCCGATCCGGTAGCCGACGGTGGTCAGCAGGCCGTGGTAGGAGTTGACGATCTTCTCGCCGGTGTTGAGCAGCAGGAAGGTGCCGGTGCCGTAGGTGGACTTGGCCTCGCCGGTGTCGAAGCAGGTCTGCCCGAACAGCGCCGCCTGCTGGTCGCCCAGCGCAGAGGCGACGGGCACGCCCTCCAGCTCGCCGACCGCCTCGCCGTAGATCTCGGCGGAGGAGCGGATCTCCGGCAGGACGGCGAGCGGCACGTCCATGGACTGGGCGATCGACTCGTCCCACTCCAGCGTGTGCAGGTTCATCAGCATGGTGCGCGAGGCGTTGGTGACGTCGGTGACGTGCTTGCCGCCGTTGACGCCGCCGGTCAGGTTCCAGATGACCCAGGTGTCCATGGTGCCGAAGAGGATCTCGCCTCGGTCGGCGCGCTCGCGCAGGCCCTCGACGTTGTCCAGCAGCCAGCGGATCTTCGGCCCGGCGAAGTAGCTCGCGAGCGGGAGCCCGGTCTCGCGGCGGAAGCGGTCCTGGCCGACGTTGCGGCCGAGCTCCTTGCACAGCTCCTCGGTGCGGGTGTCCTGCCACACCAGGGCGTTGTGGACCGGCTTGCCGGTGTTCTTGTCCCACAGGACGGTGGTCTCGCGCTGGTTGGTGATGCCGATCGCGCGGATGTCGTCGCGGGTCAGCCCGGCCTTGGCCAGGGCGCCGGAGACGACCGACTGCACCCGGGTCCAGATCTCCTCGGCGTCGTGCTCGACCCAGCCGGGCTGGGGGAAGATCTGGCGGTGCTCCTGCTGGTCGACCGCGACGATCCGGCCGTCCGCGCCGAAGACGATGCAGCGGCTGGAGGTCGTTCCCTGGTCGATGGCCGCGATGTACTGGCCGGTGCTGTGCGGGCCGGTGCTGGTGGTCATGGCGTCCTCGTTGACGAGTGGGCGGGCTGAGGGCGGGGTGGTTCCTGAGTACCTGAGGCAGAAGCCTGGCTTACGCGAAGGCCGCGTTGTAGATGCCGCCGGCGAGCAGGGCGCCGATGACCGGGCCCAGCACGGGGATCCAGGCGTAGCTCCAGTCGGAGCCGCCCTTCTTCGGGATCGGCAGCAGGGAGTGGACCAGGCGCGGCGCCAGGTCGCGGAAGGGGTTGATGGCGTAGCCGGTCGGGCCGCCGAGGGAGAGCCCGATGCCGACCACCGTCAGGGCGGTGATCAGGATGCCCAGGCCGGACAGGCCCAGCTCCTTGTTGAGGCCCTGGGTGAGGATCAGCAGGCAGAGCACCGCGGTGCCGATGGCCTCGGTGATCACGTTCTGGATCGGGTTCCTGATCTCGGGGCCGGTCGCGAAGATGCCGAGGGTGGGCTCGTCGTTCTCGTTGAACTGGCCGAGGTAGGTGAGCCAGACCAGCAGGGCGCCTATGGCCGCGCCGAGGAACTGCCCGGCCAGGTAGAGCGGCACGTGGCTCCACGCGCCCGTCTTGACGGCGATCGCGATGGTGACGGCGGGGTTGAGGTGGGCGCCGGACAGGGTGCTGGAGGTGTAGGCGGCCACCAGCACGGCGAAGCCCCAGCCGAAGGTGATGGCCAGCCAGCCCGCACCCTCCGCCTTCGATCTCTTCAACGTGACGGCGGCGCAGACGCCACCGCCGAGCAGGATCAGGACGGCGGTACCGATCAGTTCGCCGAAGAAGATGTGGCTGTCGGACACAGCGACTCCCAGGGTGCAGTTTGCGGCTCGCGTTCGACAATGTCGACCGCTGTGCGAAAACTACGTGGGTGTAAGGCGTGCGTCAAGGCTGCGTCCATGGACGCCCAAGCTAGGCAAAAGGTGTGAAGCGCCGCTTGCGAACACGCCGAAGGGCCCGTGCCGGGTGTGGTGGCGACGGGCGGTGGGTGCGGTGCGGGGGCGGGCCTAGAAGCGGGGCGCGCCCAGGTCGCGGGAGATGGCGCGGGCCGCCTCGCGGACGGAGACCACCAGCTCGGGCCGGACCGGCCCGGTCCGGCCGTCCGGTTCGGCGGTGCAGACCCGCTCGACCGGCCCGTTCAGCGCGACCGCGCCCACGGGGTTGCGGCGCCGGTCCTGGATCAGGGCGCCGATGGACGCCACGCCGGTCCAGGTCTCCTCGACCGCCGAGGCCCAGCCGCGCTCGCGCACGAGTGCCGCCTCGGCGTCGATCGCGTCGAGCTCGGTGAGGGTGTGGGCGGTGAAGGCCTCGCGCTCGCTCTCGATCAGCTCGGCGCGGGCCACCGGGTCGAAGGCGGTCAGCACCTTGCCCAGCGCGGTGCTGTGCAGCGGCTGCATGCTGCCGACCTCCAGCACCTGCCTGGTGTCGTCCGGGCGGAACACGTGGTGCACGATCAGTACGCCGCGCTGGTGCAGCACACCGAGGTAGACGGTCTCCCCGCTGGCCCGGGCCAGGTCGTCGGCCCACACCAGCGCGCGGGCGCGCAGCTCGTGCACGTCCAGGTAGCTCTGTCCCAGGCGCAGCAGTTCGGCACCGAGCTGGTACTTGCCGCTGTCCGGGTTCTGCTCGACGAAGCCCTCCTGCTGCAGGGTCCGCAGGATGCCGTGGGCGGTTCCCTTGGCCAGGCCGAGCGCGTTCGCCACATCGGAGAGCCCGAGCCGGCGCTCGCCGCCGGCGAGCAGCCGAAGGATCGCCGCGGCGCGCTCCAGCGACTGGATCGAGCCGGCCATCGAGGCACCTCCGGGGCGCTTGCTGTCGGGAACGCTGTTCGACAATGTCGACGGCGCACTGCTTGCCTCAGAGTCTGCCAGAACTGATCGGCAAGTGAGGACGCCGCAGCCACCTCAGGGGCGCGGCGCTCTGCTAGGTCAACTGCGGGCGTGAGCAACCACCGGCGTGCGGATGGCCCTGCTCGGTGAGGACCATCCGCACGTGGGTGGCTTGTCGCGCCCACGCAGGGGCACCTCGCGGCCGAAGGCCGGGGGAGGAGCCGCAGATCGGCAGAGCCCCGCGTCCCTGGACAGTGCGACTACAGGCGGGAGAGCACCTAGCGGATCGCCTCCGACAGGGCGGTGATCTGGTCAGCGCCGACGCGGCAGCAGCCGCCGAGGAGGAGGGCGCCGGCGGTGAGCCACGCGTCGACGCGGGTGGGGGAGAAGGTCGCCGGACCGGTCCAGGCGCGGGCCGTGGCGTCCCAGCCCTCGCCGCTGTTGGGGTAGACGACCACCGGCTTGCCGGCCGCCGCCGCGGCCAGCGACACCGCCTCGGCCGCCTCCTCGGGCGCCAGGCAGTTGACCCCGACGGCGATGACCTGGGCGTTGTCCCGGGCGAGGGCGAACGCCTCCTCCAGCGGCTGGCCCGCGCGGGTGCGGCCCTCCGCCGCGCTGAAGGAGAGCCAGACGGGGACGTCGAGACCGGAGACGGCGTCGAGGACGGCGACCGCCTCGTCCACGTCGGGGATCGTCTCGATCGCGAGCACGTCCGGCGCGGCCGAGGCCAGGACCTCGGCCCGTGGGGCGTGGAACGCGCGCAGCTGGGCGCGGGTGAGGCCGTAGCGGCCGCGGTACTCCGAGCCGTCGGCGAGGACCGCGCCGTAGGGGCCGACCGACGCGGCGACCCACCGGTCGGGAGCGTCGCCCGCCGCCTCGCGGGCCAGCGTCACACTGCGCCGCAGGAGCTGCTCCGCCTCCGCACGGTCGACGCCCACCTGGGCGAAGCCCTCGAAGCTGGCCTGGTAGCTCGCGGTGATGGCGACCTGCGCGCCCGCCTCGAAGTACCGGCGGTGGACCGCCGCCACCGCCTCCGGCGCGTCCCGCAGCAGGCGCGCGGACCACAGCGCGTCGGAGAGGTCGTGCCCGTCGGCCGCCAGTTCGTTGGACATGCCGCCGTCCAGCACGACCGGCCCCTGGGCCAGTGCGGTGGCGAGCGGGATCCGAGGGGACGTCACGGGAACCTCCGGGCAGTGCGAACGGGCTGGTCAACGACGCGGGGGCGGGCCTCCCGAAAGATCCGGTGGACCCGCCCCGACGACGCTTCGATCACCCTAACCCGGCGCCGGGGCAGAACCCGTGACCCGTCCGCATCCCGGGCTCGGCTCGGGTTCCCTCACCGGCTCGCCACCTCGCCGGTCGGGTTCCCTCACCGGCTCGCCACCTCGCCGGTCGGGTTCCCTCACCGGCTCGCCACCTCGCCGGCTCGCCAGCTCACCGGCTCACCACCTCGCCAGCTCACCAGCTCACCGGCTCACCACCTCGCCAGCTCACCAGCCCACCGGCTCACCACCTCGCCAGCTCACCAGCTCACCGGCTCACCGGCTCACCGGCTCGCCACCTTGCCACCTCGCCAGCTCACCGGCTCACCGGCTCAGCGCTGGATGTTCAGCCGCGCCCCGCCGTCGACCGGCAGCACGACGCCGGTGGTGTAGCCGTTCTCCACCAGGAACGCGATCGCGTGCGCGACCTCCTCGGCGCGGCCCGGGCGGCCGACCGCGGTGGTGCTCGTCGCGCCCGCCAGGGTCTCGGCGCGCACCTCCTGCGGGACCCAGTCCCACCACGGCGTCTCGATCACGCCGGGCGAGATCGCGTTGACGCGGCGCGGGGCCAGCTCCGCCGCGAGGATCCGCGAGGCGGTCTCCACGGCCGAGTTCATCGCGCCCAGCAGGACCAGGCCCGGGCCGCTCAGCTGCGAGCTGACCGCGCCGAGGAGGGTGACCGAACCGTCCGCGCGCAGCGTGCCGAGTGCGGCCTGGACGGCGAGGAGCTGTGCGAGCAGCTTGCCCTCGCTGTGCTCGCGCACCAGATCGCCCTCCAGGTCGGCGAGGGAGGTGACCCCGCCGTTCCTGGTGACCGTCACCACCAGGTGGTCGAAGGCGCCCACCTGCGCGAAGAACGCGCCGAGCTGCGCACGG
The DNA here is from genome assembly GCF_041261265.1 of Streptacidiphilus sp. MAP12-33. Classification (NCBI taxonomy): domain Bacteria; kingdom Bacillati; phylum Actinomycetota; class Actinomycetes; order Kitasatosporales; family Streptomycetaceae; genus Streptacidiphilus; species Streptacidiphilus sp. MAP12-33. The sequence goes on along the minus strand of NZ_JBGCCA010000007.1, from coordinate 13,498 downwards.
TCCGTCGCGTCCACCGTCGCGCCCGTCACCGGGCGGTCCTCCCCCTTCGCGGCGAGCGTCTTGAGCGCCTGCGCGAGCCGTTCCCCGTCGCGCCCCGCGACGACGACCTCGAAGCCCCGGTCGAGCAGCAGGTCCGCCGTCGCCAGTCCGATCCCCGAGGTGCCGCCGAGGATGACGACGCGCTCCGACGTGTGCTGTGCCATGTCCGTCCCCACTTCACTTCGTTCCACTGTCGGCGCCTCTTTACGAGACACCGTGCCTCGATTATGTATCGAGACATCGTGTCTTGTAAAGTCGGGCCATGAGCAGCAAGCCCCTCGGCCGCCCCCGCAGCGCCGATGCCCACCGCGCGATCCTCGACGCCGCCCTCGCCCTCGCCGTCCGCGACGGCTACGCGGCCGTCACCATGAAGTCGATCGCCGAGGAGGCCGGCGTCGGGCGTCAGACGGTCTACCGCTGGTGGCCCACGCGCGGCGCCGTCCTGGTCGAGGCCATGGGCGAGATCGGCGCGGCCCACGGCGCGCCGCCGCCGAGCGGCGACCCGGTGGCCGACCTGCGCCTGTTTCTCGACCAGACCTTCGCCCTGGCCAACAAGGCGCCGGTGGCGGACGTCCTGCTCGGTCTGCTGTCGGACGCCTTCGCGGACGAGGCGCTGCGCGTCACGATGCGCGCGTACATCGCCGGCCGCCGTGCGCTGCTCGCGCAGGTGCTCGGGCGTCAGGGCGCGGAGGGGTGGATGGTCCCGGTGCCCACCGTCGTCGACCTGGTCTTCGGTGCGATGTGGTACCGGCTGATGAACGAACACGGTCCGGTCGGACCGGAGTTGACGGAGGAAGTGCTCGTCGTGGTGGCCGCGCTGCGCGGCTGAGATCCGGCGCACCCCGGCTCGCGGGGCTGGTGTCGGGCATCGCCGCGCGCTATGTTGTTCTCGTTCTGAGAAATACTCATCATGAGAACAACATCCTGAGAACAACGGAGCACAGCATGGACGCGCAGCCCGCCCGCACCGATGACGAGGCCGCGTTCCTTGCCACCTATGACCCGCGGGCCTTCCCCGCGATCGCGCTGACCGTCGACGTCGTCGTGCTCACCATGCGCGAGGGCCGCCTCAACGTTCTGCTGGTCGAGCGTGCCGCGCCGCCGTTCCAGGGCCGATGGGCGCTGCCGGGCGGGTTCGTCAAGGCGGGGGAGGAGGGGCTGGACGAGGCCGCGGCGCGTGAGCTCGCGGAGGAGACGGGGCTCAGCGCCGGCGCCCTGCGCCGCGTGCATCTGGAGCAGCTCGGCTCCTACGGCGCCCCCGAACGGGACCCGCGGATGCACGTGGTCTCGGTGGCCTACCTGGCCTTCGCACCCGACCTGCCCGACCCGCGTGCCGGTGGCGACGCCGCCCGCGCCGTCTGGACTCCGGTCGCCGGTCCCCACGGGGGTGGGACCGGCGACCGGCGGCTCACCGGCCGCGAGCTCGCCTTCGACCACGCGGCGATCCTCGCCGACGCACTGGACCGCGCCCGCGCCAAGCTCGAGTACACGCCGCTGGCCACGGCCTTCCTCGCGCCGGAGTTCACCATCCCCGAGCTGCGCACCGTCTACGAGGAGATCTGGGGGGAGAAGCTCCACCCCGGCAACTTCCACCGCAAGGTGCTCTCCGTGCCCGGCTTCGTCGAGAGCACCGGGGAGACCGCCGAGCGCGGCGGCTCCCGCGGCGGGCCGCGGGCCCGGGTCTACCGGGCCGGGGACGCCCGCCTGCTCCACCCGGCGCTGCTGCGCCCCGACCGTGAGGAGGGAGTGCGTTGAACCAACCACCCTGGGCGGCCTCCGCCCATGGCCGGCCCGGCGACCGGCCGGAGCCGCCACGCCCGCGCACCTTCGACGAGGCGCTGGCCGCCCTCGCCTCGGCGGGGAGCGCCGACGAACTCTTCGGTCCGGTCAGCGACCCCGAGGCGTCCGCGCGCCGCTACCGGCGCCTGGTCCGCCTCTTGCACCCGGACACCTCGCCGCCGGGTCGCCGCGCCGAGGCGACCGCCGCCTGCGCCGCGCTCAACCGCCTCCGCGCCACCCAGCAGCCCCCGGACGACGACCTGCTGACGACCCGTCGCTACCGGTACCAGGTGGGCGGGACGCTGGCCGTCGGCGACATCGCCGTCCTGCGCGCCGCCCGCTCCCGCCGCCGCGACAGCGCCGGGCCACCGCTCGACGCCGTCCTGAAGACCCCGCGCGACCCTGCCGACAACGACCTGATGGAACGTGAGGCCCACGTCCTCACCTGGCTGGCCCGCCACGGCGAACCGCGGTTCCAGAGCTACGTGCCCACGCTGCTGGAGAGCTTCTGTCACGCGGACCCCGCCGACCCGGCCGCCGTCCCGCGCCGCGTCAACGCGCTGCTGCAGCTCGACGGGTTCCTCACCCTGGCGCAGCTGCGCGCGGCTTTTCCCGACGGGCTCGACCCCCGCGACGCCGCCTGGATCTGGCGGCGCCTGCTCGTCGCGCTCGGGCACGCGCACCGCACCCGGGTCCGCCACGGCGCGGTGCTGCCCGAGCACGTCCTGATCCAACCGGTGGAGCACGGTGTGGTGCTGGTCGACTGGTGCTACGCGTCGACGGGCGCGCCCACGCCGGCGCCCGCGCTCGTCGAACGCCACCGCGACCGCTACCCGCCAGAGGTGCCGGCCCGGCGACCCGTCACCGAGGCCACCGACATCCACCTCGCCAGCTCCTGCATCGCCGAACTCATGGGCGATCAGGCCCCGCGGCCGATCCGCAACTTCCTGGCCGGCTGCATGCTCCCGGCCGAGGCCCGCCGCCCGCACGACGCCTGGCGCCTGCTGGCGGAACTCGACCGACTGCTGGAACGCCTCTACGGCCCGCGCACCTTCCGCCCACTGCACCTGCCCGCCGCCTGAGCGACGGCCCGCCGCCGCAGTCACGGCCCGCACCGACGCGCACCACACGAACGCGCACCACAGGTGCGCGCACCACAGGTACGCGCACCACACCACACCGAACGGGGAGAGCCACCATGGGAAGCGGACGCTGGGACACCGACGTCTACGCCGCAGCCGCCAACTTCCGCGCCGAGAACGGCATCGGCGCCTTCGACTACAGCGACCGGGCCCGCCGCGGCCCACGCCACCTGTGGCGCGCCCACCCGGACCTCGACCCGTTCGGGCTGACCGTCCGTGAGAGCCGCGACAGCGCCGAACACCCCGACTCCCAGGCGGTGGCCGTCCTCTTCGACGTCACCGGCTCCATGGGCACCGTGCCGCGGGTCCTGCAGACCAAACTGCCGGAGCTGTTCGGCCTGCTGCTGCGCAAGGGCTACATCCGCGACCCGCAGATCATGTTCGGCGGCATCGGCGACGCCACCTGCGACCGAGTACCGCTCCAGCTCGGGCAGTTCGAGTCGGACAACCGGATGGACGACAACCTCGGCAGCATCTTCCTCGAGGGCGGGGGCGGCGGGCAGATGCACGAGTCCTACGAGCTCGCCCTGTACGCCATGGCCCAGCACACCGCCATCGACTGCCACGAGAAGCGCGGCCGTCGCGGCTACCTCTTCCTCATCGGCGACGAACTGCCCTACGGGCGCGTCAGTGCCACCCAGGTGCACGAGGTCTTCGGCGAACGCCTGCCGGAGGACCTCCCCTTGGAGAGCCTGCTGGACGAGCTCAAGCGCCGCTGGGACGTCTACTTCGTCCTCCCCGCCGGGTCCTCCTACGTTGGCAACGACCAGGTTCTGGGCCGCTGGCGCAACCTGCTCGGCGAGAACGTCATCGAACTGGACGACCTGGACGCGGTCTGCGAGACGATCGCGCTCACCATCGGGATCGGCGAGGACGCCATCGACCTCGACGAGGGCCTCGCCGACCTCTCCGACGTCGGCTCGCGCGCCGGGGCGGCCGTCGGCCGTGCACTGGCGGGCGTCGCGCGGCGCGGCGGACAGATCGCCGTCTCCGAGGTCTCGCTGCTCCGACGCGACGGCGCCACCTCCCACGACGGCGCCACCTTCCATGACAGCCCGGAACACGGAGGGAACACCCGGCTGTGACGATCCGTCAACGCCACGCCGTCGTCGTCGACCTGGGGTTCGGCGACGCCGGCAAGGGCGCCACCGTGGACCGGCTGTGCCGGGCGATGGGCGCGACCTGCGTGGTGCGCTTCAACGGCGGTGCGCAGGCGGCCCACAACGTGGTCGCCGACGACGGTCGCCACCACACCTTCGCGCAGTTCGGCTCCGGTGGCCTCGTGCCCGGCGTGCGCACGCACCTGTCCCGGTTCGTCCTCGTCGACCCGCTCGCGCTGTCCACCGAGGCACGGCACCTGCGGTCGATCGGCGTCGCCGACCCGTTCGCCGGGCTCACCGTCGACCGCCGGGCCCTGCTCACCACCCCGTACCACGCCGCCGCGAACCGCCTGCGCGAACGGGCGCGCGGTGCGGCCCGCCACGGTTCGTGCGGCATGGGGATCGGCGAGACCGCCGCCTACGCCCTCGCCAACCCCGAGGGCGCACCCACGGTCGGGGACTGCGCCGCGCCCCTGCGGCTGACGGCCAGGCTGGCCGTGCTGCGCGAGCGCCTGGCGGCGGAACTCGACATCGCGGTGGAGCGGTTGGGGCCACCCGTCGAGGACTGCGTGCTCGCCTACCGGGCGTTCGCGGCGACGGTCCGGTTCACGGACGAGCCGTACCTGGCGGGCGTGCTCCGGCGGGAGCGCGTCGTCTTCGAGGGCGCGCAGGGCGTCCTGCTGGACGAGTGGCACGGCTTCCACCCCTACACAACCTGGTCCACCACCACATTCGCCAACACGGACGCGCTGCTGACCGAGGCGGGGGCCGCGGGGGAGGCGCTGCGCCTCGGCGTCGTCCGCGCCGTCACCACCCGGCACGGCCCCGGCCCGCTGGTCACCGAGGACGCCGCCCTCGACGCGGACCTGCCGGAGCCCCACAACGCCACCGGCCCCTGGCAGGGCGCGTTCCGCCGCGGCCACTTCGACGCGGTCGCCCACCGCTACGCCCTGCGCGCCGCCGGGGGAGCCGACGCGCTCGCCCTCACCCACCTGGACGCCGCCACCCGGGCGCCGCGCCTGCGTCTGTGTGACGCCTACCGCGTCGAGGGCGGCGAGGTCCGCGACCTGACCCCCGCGCCGCCCGGCGGCCTCGCGCAGCGCCGCGCCCTCACCGAACGGCTCCTGCGCACCCGCCCGGCCCGCCTCGAACGCCCCGCGGACTGGCCCGAGACCGTCAGCCACGCCCTAGGCCTGCCCGTCCTGCTCACCTCCTACGGCCCCCGCACCAGCGACGCGACCTTCCACCGCCATGGCGCTGTCGCGCTCCCGGCCGACGCCGCCCTCACCCCAACGGGCTGACCCGCCGAAAAGCCCGGCAGGCTGCCGGGATCGGCGTCCCGGGATCGGCGTCCCGGGATCGGCGTCCCGGGATCGGCCTCCCGGGACCTGTCCCCGCCAGCCTGCCGGGGGCAGGCGGGCTTGTTCGGCCTGACCGGAAGCCCGCGCGCGAGCCACCCTTCGCCCGCTCCCCGCTCCCCGCTCCCCGCTCCGCGCACCGCGCACCGCGCACCGCGCACCGCGCACCGCACACCCCGCACCGCACCCGGCCGGGGGCCGCTGCCGTGGCCTCAGGCGGGCGGGACGAAGGTCCGCAGCGCGTGGCGGCCCAGGGTCGAGGAGAGGGCCTCGGGGAGATCGGCGGCGAAGACCAGCTCCGGGCCACCGACGGACCCGTGCGGAGCGTTGCCCGACGGGGCGACCAGGCGCGTCGCGTAGACGTGGTGCGCGGCGGTCAGGCGTCCGCCGAGGTCGGTGACCGGCGCGAGCACGCCGTCGGCACCGAGCCGACCGGTGACGGCCACCTCCGCGCGGACCAGGTGGCCACCCAGCAGCGAGACCAAGGCCACCGCGATCGCCAGCCCGGCGCCCGCCGCGTCGTCAGGCGTCGTGCCGCGCGGGATGTCCCCGTACGGCTCCTCGACGCTGATGTCGTGGTGGGCGAACCAGTCGGCGCCCAGCTGCGGCAGCAGCGCGGGCGCCGCGCCGCGCACCGCGACGACGGCGGCCTCTGCGGCGGGACCGAAGAGGCCGCCGAGGAGGCCGGTCGCCTTCACCCGGCCGCGCCCGCGCTCCGCCATCACCATCACCGGCAGCAGCGCGTCGCGGACGGGCGTCCAGGCCAGGCCGAGACGCTGGTCGTAGCGGTGCTGGAGCAGGTCGCCGTGGGCCAGGTTGTGCATTTTGCCCTGGACGTCGGCCTCGTAGTCCACGACCACCCGGGCGTGGTCCGCCGGGTCGTACCAGACGGGCACGACGCCGCCCTCGAGCGGCAGCGTGTGCATCCGGGTCAGCACCGTCGCCTCGAACGGCGGCTCCGCCCGGCTCTTCGGGACCACCCGCAGGTGCATCCAGCAATCCATCCACTGGGCCGTGAGGTCCTGGTCCGAGGCCCACATCGCTCGCAGATGGTTCCCCCCGCCCACCGTCTTGACCGAGATGATCTCGGCGGGCGCGGTCCTGCCGCGCTCCCGCAGATCCTCCAGCAGATGCCTGTGCTTGAAGAGCATGGACGCCCCCTCCCGGGCCGCCTCCACCGGGCGGTGCGGCACAGCTTACGAGGATCGGTGGGTCAACCTGCCTGGCGTGCCGACCCGCGTTCGTGGGAGATTCAGCACAGGCGTTCCCACCTGCCCGCCGACGTGCAGGGCGCCGGACCGCGGAGGCACGCACAGCGCATGAGCAGCGACGAGATCACCCCCCTGTGGCAGCCCGACCCCGCCCGTGCCACGGCTTCGAGGCTCGCCGCCTTCCACCGCTTCGCCGCCGAGTACTACGGTGCGCCCCGGCCGACCGCCGACGGCAGGCCGGAGGTCGAGTACGCACTGTTCCACCGCTGGTCCGTCGAGCACCTCGACGACTTCTGGAGCGCGCTGACCCAGTGGTTCGACGTCCGCTTCACCACCGCGCCCACCGCCGTCCTCGGTGACTCCGCCATGCCGGGCGCCGAGTGGTTCCCCGGCTCGCGGCTCAACTACGCCCAGCACGTCCTGCGCCACGGCGAGGACCCGCACAACGCCGACAGCCCCGCGATCCTGCACCTGGAGGAGGGCAGCGAGAAGCCGCGCGTCACCACCTGGTCCGAGCTGCGCCGCCAGGTCGGCTCGCTGGCGGCCGAGCTGCGCCGCCTCGGCGTCGGCCCCGGCGACCGCGTCAGCGCCTACGTGCCCAACGTGCCCCAGGCCGCCGTCGCCCTGCTGGCCACCGCGGCCGTCGGCGCGGTGTGGACCTCCTGCGCGCCCGACTTCGGCGCGCGCAGCGTGCTGGACCGCTTCCAGCAGATCGAGCCGGTGCTGCTGTTCGCCGTCGACGGCTACCGCTACGGCGGCAAGGAGCACGACCGCACCGAGGTCGTCGCCGAGCTGCGGGCCGAGCTGCCGTCGCTGCGGCACGTCGTGCACATCCCGCTGCTCGGGCGCGCGGCGCCTGAGGGTGCGCTGGAGTGGGAGTCGCTGACCTCCGCTCCCGCCGTTCCCGTCTTCGAGCAGCTGCCGTTCGACCACCCGCTGTGGGTGCTGTACTCCTCCGGCACGACGGGCCTGCCGAAGGCCATCGTGCAGAGCCACGGCGGCATCACCGTGGAGCACCTCAAGCAGGCGGGCCTGCACCTGGACCTCGGGCCGGAGGACCGTTTCTTCTGGTACACCTCCACCGGCTGGATGATGTGGAACTTCCTGCTCGCCGGCCTGCTGGTGGGCGCGAGCATCGTCACCTACGACGGCAGCCCGGGCTACCCGACCCCGGACGCCCAGTGGCGCATCGCGGCCGCGACCGGCGTCACCGTCTACGGCACCTCCGCCGCCTACGTCATGGCCTGCAAGAAGGCCGAGGTCCACCCGGGCCGGGACCTCGACCTCTCCAAGCTCCGCGCGATCGGCACCACCGGCTCCCCGCTGCCGCCGGACGGCTTCCGCTGGATCTACGACGAGATCAGCTCCGACGTCTGGCTCGCCTCGGTCAGCGGCGGCACGGACGTGTGCAGCTGCTTCGTCGGCGGCGTGCCGACGCTGCCCGTCCACGTCGGCGAGATCCAGGCTCCCAGCCTCGGCGCCGCGGTGGAGGCCTGGGACGCGAGCGGCAAGCCGGTGGTCGAGGAGGTCGGCGAGCTGGTCGTCACCAAGCCGATCCCGTCGATGCCGATCGGCTTCTGGAACGACCCCGGGGGCGTCCGTTACCGCGAGAGCTACTTCGAGATGTTCCCCGGCACATGGCGCCACGGCGACTGGATCACCGTGACCGACCGCGGCAGCGTCGTCATCCACGGCCGCTCCGACTCGACGCTGAACCGGCAGGGCGTCCGGATGGGCTCGGCGGACATCTACGAGGTGGTCGAGCGCCTGCCCGAGATCAAGGAGTCCCTGGTCATCGGCCTGGAGGAGCCGAACGGCGGCTACTGGATGCCGCTCTTCGTCGTCCTCGCGGAGGGCGCGGAACTCGACGACGCGCTGCGGGCCGCGGTGCGCGACACGGTGCGGACGCAGTTGTCGCCGCGCCACGTCCCGGACGAGATCATCGCGGTCCCGGCACTGCCGCACACCCTCACGGGCAAGCGCATCGAGGTCCCGGTGAAGCGGATTCTCGGCGGTACGCCGCTGGAGAAGGCGGTCAACCCAGGCTCCATCGACAACCCGGACGCCCTCCGCATCTTCGAGCAGTACCGGCGGGCCTGAGCACCGTAGGCGGCGTAGCCGCCTGGGGGCGTGGGGCTCTGCTGATCAGCGGCTCCTCCCCCAGCCTTCGGCCGGGAGGTTCCCCTGCGGGGCGCGAGCAACCACTGACGAGCGGATGGCCCTGCGCGTTCGGGGCTCTACCTCGCTGGGTGGCTTGTCGCGCCCCGCGGCGGAGCCGCAGATCGGCAGAGCCCCGCGCCCTCTACCGGGCTACGCCCGGTAGAGGAGCTCGCCGTGCAGGACGCTCAGCCAGCCGCGGTCGTCCGCCGCCCACCTGCGCCAGCCTTCGGAGATTCGCTCCAGGTCCTCCCGTGTCGCGAACCCCTCCGCCACCGCCTGTTCGGCCACGCTGGAAGCGACAATCCGCTCCGCCCACATCCCGCCCCACCACGCGCGGTCCTCGTCCGCGGCGAAGCACCACGTCGACGACGACGCCCCGATCCGCTCGGCCGCGAAGCCGGCCTCCAGCGCCCAGGCGCGCAGCATCCGGCCCGCGTCCGGCTCGCCGGCGTTGCTGTGGGCCACCCGGTGGTACAGGGTGTTCCACTCGTCCAGCTCCGGCAGGGCGGGGTACCAGGTGAAGCCCGCGTAGTCCGAATCGCGTACCGCGACGACCCCGCCGGGGCGGCAGACCCGGCGCATCTCGCGTAGGGCCGTCACCGGATCGGCGACGTGCTGCAGCACCTGGTGCGCGTGGACCACGTCGAACGACGCGTCCGGGAACGGGAGCGCGTGCACGTCCGCCGTCTCGAAGCGGACCCCGGCCGACTCCGGGACGGCCGCGGCCGCCTGGGCCAGCACCTCAGCGGAGCTGTCGACCGCGGTGACCTGGCCGGGGCCGACCCGCTCCGCCAGTCCGGCGGTGATCGTGCCGGGGCCGCAGCCCACGTCCAGCAGGGTCTGTCCCGGCTTCAGCTCCGGCAGCAGGTACGCCGCGGAGTTCTCGACCGTGCGCCACCGGTGCGAACGCAGCACCGAATCGTGGAAGCCGTGCGTGTACTGGTTCTGATGCTCGGTCATGTCCACCTCCCGACCCTGACGCTAGATCATGTCTCATGAAGCGAGAAGATCCGTCTCAAATGGCGAGAACAATCCGTCGCGCCCGTAGCGGAGCGGCGTCCCTTCGCGCCAGGATCGGTGTACAGACCCGTCAGAGAGGTACGCCCATGACGCGCGACGCGGCCGCCGCCTCGACCCGCACCGGAGCACCCGCCGCCCCCGCCCACCCGTCGACCGCAGCCACCCGCAGGCCGCAGGCCGTGCTCTGGACGGGACTGGCCATCGTCTACGTCGTGTGGGGCTCGACCTACCTCGCCATCCGCATCGTCGTCGAGACCATCCCGCCGTTCTTCTCCGCGGGGCTCCGCTTCCTCGTCGCAGGCCTGCTGCTCGCCGGACTCGTCGCCTGGCGCTCGGGGCCGGCCGCGCTGAGGATCGACCGGCGCCGCCTCGCCTCCGCCGTCCTGGTCGGACTGCTTCTCCTGGTCGGCGGCAACGGCCTCGTCGTCCTGGCCGAGACCCGGATCCCGTCCGGCCTCGCCGCACTGCTCGTCGCGAGCGTCCCGCTCTGGGTCATCGTGCTGCGCAGCCTCTTCGGCGACCGCCCGCGGGCCGCGACCTTCGGAGGCGTCCTGCTCGGCTTCAGCGGACTCGCCGTGCTGACCCTCCCCGGTGCCTCCGGCGGCGTCCGGCTCACCGGGATCGCCCTGGTGCTCACCGCCGCGCTGCTCTGGTCGGTGGGCTCCTTCCTCTCCTCCCGGCTGCCCATGCCGGAGAGTGCCTTCACCGCGAGTGCCTACGAGATGCTCGCCGGCGGCGTCGGGGACCTGCTGCTCAGCCTGGTCCGCCACGAGCACGTCCGGTTCGGCGCGATCAGCACCAACTCCTGGCTCGCCCTCGCCTACCTCGTCGTCTTCGGATCGATCGTCGCCTTCAGCGCCTTCGCCTGGCTGCTGCAGAACGCCCCGCTGTCGCTCGTCGCGACCTACGCCTACGTCAACCCGGTCGTCGCGGTCGCCCTGGGCTGGCTGATCCTCTCCGAGCCGGTCACCTGGTCCATCGCGATCGGCGGGGCCGTCGTGGTGGCGGGAGTCTTCCTCGTGGTCAGTACGGAGGGTCGAACGTGGCGGGCCCCCGTCCCCGAGACTCCAGTCTCGAAAAGCGAGGGCCCGGCACAGGCGTAAAGGGTCAGGCGCCCCGGGTCACTCCCCGGACAGCACCTGGTTCGCCGCCGCGCGCGCGTCGGCCGCGTTGTCCGTCGCCCGCGCGGCCAGTGCCGCGCGTTCGCACTGCGCCAGCGTCACCTTGGACAGCTTCGCCCGCACGTAGGGGATCGAGGCCGCGCCCATGGACAGGCTCGTCACACCGAGGCCCGTCAGCACGCACGCCAGCACCGGATCCGCGGCCGCCTCGCCGCAGACGCCGCAGCTCTTGCCCTCCGCCTTCGCGGCCTCCGCCGAGAACGCGATCAGGTCCAGCAGCGCCGGCTGCCACGGGTCCTGCAACCGCGCCACCGCGCCCACCTGGCGGTCGGCCGCGAAGGTGTACTGAGCCAGGTCGTTGGTGCCCAGCGAGAGGAACTCGACCTCCTGCAGGATCGACCGCGCCCGCAGCGCCGCCGACGGGATCTCGACCATCGCGCCGAACTTCGCCCGCAACCCCGCCTTGCGACAGGCCTCCGCGAAGTCCCGCGCGTCCTGGCGGTCGGCCACCATCGGGGCCATGACCTCCAGGTACACCGGCAGTCCCTCGGCCGCCTTGGCCAGCGCCCGCAACTGGGTGTCCAGCACCTCGGGGTGCTCCAGCAGTGTGCGCAGACCGCGCACGCCGAGCGCGGGGTTCGGCTCGTCGGCGGGAGTCAGGAACTCCAGCGGCTTGTCCGCGCCGGCGTCCAGCACGCGCACGACGACCCGGCCCTCCGGGAACGCCTCCAGTACCTTGCGGTACGCCTCGATCTGGGACTCCTCGGACGGCGCCTTCTTGGAGTCGTCCAGGAAGAGGAACTCGGTACGGAAGAGACCGACGCCCTCGGCCCCCGCCTCGACCGCCGCCGGGACGTCCGCCGGACCGCCGACGTTCGCCAGCAGCGGCACCCGGTGCCCGTCGGAGGTCTGCCCCGGACCGGTCGACGCCGCCAGCGCCGCCTTCCGCTCCGCCGCCTCCGCGCGCAACGCGTCCTGCGTGGACTGCGCCGGCTCGACGATCACCGCACCCGTGCTGCCGTCCACCGCGACCAGCACACCCTCGGCCGTGTCCGTCGCACCCGGCAGGGCCACGACGGCCGGCACACCCAGCGCGCGGGCGAGGATCGCGCTGTGGCTGGTCGGCCCGCCCTCCTCGGTGACGAAGCCCAGGACGAGCGTCGGGTCCAGCAGCGCGGTGTCGGCGGGCGCCAGGTCCCGGGCGAAGAGCACGTACGGCTCGTCGCTGTCCGGCACGCCCGGCATCGGCACGCCCATCAGCCGCGCCACGATGCGGTTCCGCACGTCGTCCAGGTCGGCGACGCGTCCCGCGAGGTAGTCGCCGGCGGCGGCGAGCAGCGCCCGGTAGGCCGCGAACGCGTCGTAGACGGCGCGCTCCGCGGAACTGCCGACGGCGATGCGACGCTCGACGTCCGCCATCAGCTCCGGGTCCTGCGCCATCAGCGCCTGGGCCTCCAGCACGGCCTGCGCCTCGCCACCGGCGAGGTTGCCGCGCGCCTGGAGGTCGGCGGCCACGGCGTCGACCGCCTGCCGGGCGCGGGCCTGCTCGCGGGCCGCGTCCTCGGTCGGGATCTGCCTGGCCTCGGGCTCCAGCACCGCCGTGCCCATGTGCCGCACCTGGCCGATCGCCACACCGTGGCTCACGCCCACGCCCTGCAGGGTCTCTGTCATCTCACCGGTCTCCGCTTTGAGTCTCCGTCGAAGGGTTCAGCTGGCGCGCGCCGCGCGCGGGTAGGGCACTACTTCCAAGTGAAGAGGGTGTCGCCCGCCGCGAGCGATCCCGACTCGGCCACCTCGGACAGCTGCTCCGGTGCAGCCTCCAGCGCGACGATCGGGCAGATCGGCGACTTCCCCGCCGCCTCGACCGCCGACGGGTCCCACTTGACGACCGGCTGGCCGCGCTTGACGGTGTCGCCCTTGTTCACGAGCAGCTCGAAGCCCTCGCCGTTGAGCTGCACGGTGTCGATCCCGAGGTGGGTCAACACGCCGTGTCCGTCACCGTCCAGGACGACGAACGCGTGGGGGTGCATGGAGACGACGACGCCGTCGATCGGGGAGACCGCCTCGCCCGGCTCGCGCACAGGGTCGATCGCGGTACCCGGGCCGACCATCGCGCCGGAGAAGACGGGGTCGGGAACGTTCGCGAGCCCGATCGCCTGACCGGCCAGGGGGGACGTGACGGTCGTCATGGTGGTGCCTCCTCGTCGAGATGGCGGAATCCCGCGTGCAGGCCGAGCGGCCCACGTCGGAGATCAGCCTAAATCATGTCAACTACGGACAGATGGGACCGAAAGTCCCGAGTTCGCAGGCTGCAGAGGGTCCTGCGTGCCCGGTGCCGGGCATGATCGGCGAGAGGTCTAGACCACTACGCGCCTCGGAGACTCTACGTCATCCGGGTGACCAGCGCCGATTTGCTCCCCGACGCGGAGGTGTGTAACTTTCTCGTTGTGCCCGGCGCCGACCGGGACAAAACACGAAGGAAGCGCCCGGAGCGGCCCGAAAGGGAAGCAAAGGAAGCGACCGTTCCTTGAGAACTCAACAGCGTGCCAAAAGTCAACGCCAGTTACT